>JBHHYX010000059.1:0-18175 GCA_046757765.1 Acidobacteriota bacterium
ATGCGGTAATGGCAACCTCAATGGGCTCTCGGCGGTATGAGGTCGCTCGCTACCTATAGACTACAGCTAAATGACGTCCACGATCTCGATCAGAATGAGCGTGATATTGTCCTGCCCTCCCTCGGCGTTGGCGTCGGCAACGAGGCGGTCCGAGGCGTCCTGGAAGGGGATCGACTGAAGCACGGTTTGCAGTTTCCGATCCTTGAGCGCATCGGTGAGCCCGTCGGTACAGATCAGGATCAGGTCCCGGGGGAGGAGTTGGGTGGGAAAGATATCAGGATCGACAGTGGGCGTGATCCCTAGAGACCGGTCGAGGAGATTCTTCTGGGGGTGCTCCTGGATTTCGTCCTTGCTCAGGATGCCCTGTTCGTAAAGCCGAAAGACGGGGGAATGGTCCTGGGTCAGTTGCCGGAATTCGCCTCCCCGCAGGCGGTAGATGCGGCTGTCACCAATATGGGCAATCCAGGCGCCGTTGGAGCTCCCGGAGGTCATCCAGAGCAGGCTGGTGGTGGTGCCCATTCCCCGGTGCTGTGGGTTTTCGAGTTGTCCCTGCAGGATTCTCCGGTTGGCGGCGCCCAAGCCTTCGCGCAGAGCCTGGTCGGGTGAATCGCACTGACCTCCCAGGCACTCCGTCAGGGTCCTTGAGGCAATGGAGCTGGCCACCTCTCCAGCGGCATGCCCGCCCAACCCGTCACAAACTCCAAAGAGGCCAATCTCCGGCACCTCGATCAAAGCGTCTTCATTGTTCGTCCGTACCCTCCCCACATCGGATCTGGATTGGGACAGAAAATGGAAGCGGCCGTTTTGGTGGCAGTTGGACATCAGAACTCTTCTTTTCGCATGATTGCCGGCCCACCACCTGAATCGCCGCACTCCCGAAGGAGGCGTTGCCAGCGCCGGACTCAAGTCGTGGGGTCGACATCGAGAAGACGCTAGGCGTCGAACCCACCCCACAGGTCGGTCGTGAGCTCAGTACGTTTCATCGGTTTGCGGCGCCAGCCTGGGAGCGGCAAACCCGTTCATCATTTCCACATGGCATTTAATCAGCCCGTAGCCGATCAAACCGAGAAGCACCCAGGCGCCCACCTTTTTCCATAGAGGGTGCGTCAATTGGAAACCGCAAAATGGACAGTGGCTGCTCCGCTCAATGAGCAGATAATTGCAGTTTGGGCAGCTTTCCATTAGCTATTGGGGCCTCCGTTCCCTAGTATCGCAAAAAGCGGATCGGGATGCGAGTCCGGCCCAGGGCCAGCCTGCATCTCTCATGATCCGTCTACGGCGGCACCGGAATCCTCTGCGCTGACTGCGTTGCCCGGACTCCTCGACGCATCCTCGCCTTACGACCGCGCGGGCGCTCGACCCTAGCCCGGATTTCTCACCCCGCATGAGAAACGCGGGGCGGGAAGCGACCCTTTCCTTCTAGACGGGGTGGCGTTGACTCGAGCCGGTTGGGGCACAGTCCGGGCCAATGAGAACAAGGTATGGAGAGGCAGCCGCACTTCCAATCTGAGTCTGAGGACACTCTCGAGAGGCGGTTGAGTCCGTGGCAACTGGCTATGATCGCAATGGGCAGCGCCATCGGTGTCGGCCTTTTTCTGGGCAGCGGCGCCACCATTGGACTGGCGGGCCCAGCCGTCTTGATCAGTTACTTGATCGCGGCATTGGTAGCGTTGATTCTGGGCTATGCGCTGGCGGAAATGGCTACAGTGCACCCCCTGGCGGGATCCTTCGGCATCTACGCCGACCGCTATCTCAACCGCTGGGCCGGCTATCTGCTGCGCACCACCTACTGGTTCGCACAGGCGCTCGCTATCGGCGCCCAGGTGACGGCGGTCGGCCTTTATTGTGGCTACTGGTTTCCGGCAGTTCCTTCCTGGATTTTCATGGCTTCGGCCTCGGCACTGGTGATCGGGGTTAACGCGGTCCACATCTCCTTCCTGGGATCGCTGGAATCCGTCTTTTCCATCCTCAAGATAGCGGCCATCCTGGCCTTCGTGGCTGTGGGAGCAGCGCTGATCGCCGGCTGGGGCGCGGCTTCCCTTGGATTTCGGAATCTGACCGCCGATGGTGGCTTCGCACCCCATGGCTGGAGGGGAGTCTGGCTCTCTTTGACCCTTGTGATCACGAGCTATATCGGAGTCGAGGTGATCGCCGTCGGGGCGGGAGAGGCCAAACGCCCGGAAGTCTCTGTCCCCCGGGCCATGCTGGGCTTGGTCGGAGGGCTCATTTTCCTCTACCTGCTCTCGGTCTTCATCGTGGTGACCGTGATTCCCTGGACCGTACTGGCGGAGACCGGAGGAAGCCTGAGCGGAAGCCCTTTTGTCAAAGTCTTTTCTCTGATCGGCATTCCTTTTGCCGCCGGAATCATGAATCTGGTCGTGATCATGTCGGCTCTCTCGGGAGCAGCGACCAATCTCTACCTCTGCACACGCATGCTCTTCTCACTCTCCCGAGCCGGCTATGTCCCCACAGTACTGGGAAACGTCAACCGGCGTGGAGTGCCTTTCCCGGCGCTGGCCGCCTCGGCCCTGGGTATGGGGCTTGCAGTCTTCCTGGCATCCAAGGGGCGGGAAGTGTTTCTGCCCCTTTTCGGAACGGCTGTGGCAGCCATGCTCTCGATCTGGATCATTATCCTCTTGACCCATCTCCGCTTTCGGCGCCGCTTGAATGCCGACGGGCTGACGGGACTGCCGCTGAAGGTTCCCTTTCATCCCTTCCCAACCCTGACGGCCATTCTGATCCTGCTGGCGGTTCTGGCGGCGACTCCTTTGGTAGCCGGATTAGAGTGGACGGTGCCGCTTTTTCTGGTCTGGGTGGCGATGGCCAGCCTATTCTTCCGCTGGAGCCTCTCGTCATAGCCGCGCCGTGGATTGCCGGCTTGCCGCCGAATTCTGAGAATTTTCCTCCCAGAAGCGTTCCATTGACGATGCACGCCGTTGCCCTGTGAACTGAACCGAAGCGTCAGCGCCCGGCCAATCCGGATGGCCACTCACTCACGTTCGTGGTTCAGTCACTTGGCGCCAGAATCGGCTCGACAGGCGGTATCAGGTCGCCCACTGAGTCCGGCGACCTGTCAATCCCCGTCGGGTCGGGTCAAACAGGCGGTCAATTCGTCTCGTTCCCGGGTCGTGAGTTGGATCTCCAAGGCTTCTCGGATAGTGTTAAAGTGTTCGGGTCGTCGGGGCCCCACAATGGTGGAAGTCACCTGGGGATGTTCCAGCACCCAGGCCAACGCCAGGGATGGCATCGCCACGTTTCTTTGCTGGGCAGCCCTCTGCAGACGCCCCAAAGCTTGAAAAGTCGTCTCGCTCACCAGATGGGCGTAGGGCTGAGGCCGCAAAGTCATGCGGGAACCCGGAGGATAGGGCTTTCCGGCCTGGTACTTGCCGGTCAGCCAACCCCCGGCAAGGGGGCTGAACGGGGTGTATCCGAGTCCCTGGTCCCCACACAGCGGTAAGATGTCCTTTTCCTGAGAACGGTCCAGCAGGCTGTAGGAGGACTGGACCCACTGAAAGCGAACTTTTCCCAGCTTGTCACTGGTCCAGAGCGCTTTGGCCAGCCTCCAGGCTTCGATGTTGCTGGCGCCGACGTAGTGGATCTTCCCCATTCGCACCAGGTCGTCCAGCGCTCCCAGCGTCTCCTCCAGGGGAGTCGTCGGATCCGGTTCGTGGATGAGGTACAAATCGAGCCGCTCCAGGCCCAGCCGACCCAAGCTGCGATCGACCTGGCGTAAGATGTGGCGGCGCGAGAGCCCCCAGTCATTTGGACCCGGCCCGACAGGGTTGAAGACCTTCGAGCTGATCAGGATTTGATCGCGAACCTGTGGTGGCTTCGTCTTGAGCCACTTTCCGATCGTCGTCTCGCTGCGTCCGCCGCCGTAGGCGTCGGCGGTGTCGAAGAAGTTGACCCCAAGGTCGGCGGCCTCGTCCATCAGACGAAAGGCCTGGGCTTCATTTTCCCCCATCCCGAAGAACTCGGGAGCGGAACCGACCCCCCCAAAGTTGCCGCAACCGAGCCCCACGCGCGAAAGCCTGATCCCCGTTCGCCCCAGTTGCCGGTATTGCATGGGGCCATGGTACACGGTGCCAGGCCTCAAGGACTAGCGAGTTCCCATCCCAAAAAGGTTTAAGCAGTTGTGAAATAGTATCTTAGCGTTGAGATGAGAACTAGACATTCCAAGGCTCCAAGCCTCAAATCTCAAACAAATCCCAAGGACCCAAGCTTCAAACCTCAACGTCTTCTCCCTGGAAACCAGCGAACCTGACGGTTGTCGGAACCCGCCAGAGGTTGCTATCCTGTTTCAAAGAGACCAGAGAATGTTTGAAACCCGCCCAAAACGTGATTCGACTTTGTGGAAGGTGCTTCCGCTAGGCGCCCTTCTCTTCGGCGCCCTGGTCCTCTTCTTCGTCTACCTGGGCCGCTCACAGCAGACCTCCCATGAGCCGTTGACAGGTATCCTTCGGGAGCCGTCTCCCGACTACCGCTGGTACTCCAAGTATGTAACGCTGGAGAAGGGCGGCATCAAGATGGGAAAGAATTTTGCCGGCAAGCGCATGGTGATGTTCGCGGGCGTGGTGGACAATGGAGGCGAGAAGTCACTGGACGTGGTGGAGGTGAAGCTGACTCTTTTCAATCACGACGAGCCGGTATGGTCGGCAGTCCGCGTTCCCATTCGACCCGGCCCCTACACACGGCCGATTCCACCACTTCAAAAAAGAGGCTTCACCCTCTATCTGGAGGACATTCCAGGAACGTGGAGAGCCACCAACGCCGAAATGGAGATCAGTGGTTTTCGCTTTCAGAAGCGGGCCCCTTGACGCTGGGGTCCACTTTCAAAGTCACCACGGTGATGTCGTCCCTTTGCTCCCGGCCCGCCACCCATCGAGAGATCTCCCCGATGACGAGCCGACGCAGATCGTCGGCTGTCAGGAAGGCGTTCGTTCGCAACAGTTCCTCTAACTGCTCTTCATCGAACTGCTCGCCCTTTGGATTCTCCGCTTCCACCACGCCGTCCGTATAGAAGACCACCACGTCTCCGCCAAACAGGGCGACCGTCTCTTCCTCGTATTCCGGATCCTGGAAGAGCCCGGCCACCGTCCCGCCGGTAGACAACTTCTGAATGACGCCTTTCGAGATCAACAGAGGAGGGTTATGGCCGGCATTGCAGTACGTCAGGGTCAGGTTCTCCGTATCCACCCGGCTCAGCACCAGAGTGGCAAACTTGTCCGGCGCCGTGTAGGTGTAGAGCTGGCGGTTAATGGCCGAGACGGCCTGGGCGATCGGACTCTCGCCGTTGCGACTGAGCGACTGGTACACCATCTGGCTCCGCATGGAAGACTGCAAGCTGGCCATCAGCAAAGCCGCCGAGATACCCTTGCCGCTGATGTCGCTGACAATGAGATCCAGAAGCCCATCTCCGTAGGGAATAAAGTCGTAGTAATCGCCACTCACACGACGTGCCGGCAAGCAGGTTCCGGCCAGCTGCAGCCCTTGCACGAATGGAATTTCGCGCGGGAAGAGATGCGTCTGAACCTCGCGGGCAATCTCGATTTCCTTGTCCAAGCGCTCCTTCTCGGAGACCTGCTGCATCAACTCCACGATGCTCTCCGACATCCTGTTGAAGGCGCTGGCCACTGAATCCAGCTGATCCTTGTCCTTGGAAGGGATACGGAAATCGAAGTTGCCGGCCTGAATGCTCCGAGTCCCGGCGTCGATGCTGTGGACTGATCGGGTAATGGTGCGCGCAATGGCAGCGCCGATCACGAGTGACACCAGCTCCACCACGATGAAACCCGCCCCCAGAATGGCAATAAATACAACGATGGCTCGGCCGAAACCCGTGCTTTGCGTGAAATAGTATTGAAACAGAGTCTTGAGTGGAACGTCGAGCAGGATGCCGTGGACCGCTGTCTCCGCTTTCCCGCCGTTGGCCCAGTTAGTGGGGCTGAGGACATGGGCCCACCGAATGTTGGAAAACTTGCTCGCCGAACTGAAGAAATCAGCGATTACAGGCATTTCTGACGCAGGATCAAAGAGACGAGTCTCAATCGACGTCCTTTGCCGAACGTAGTCGGAGAGGAGATCGTCGACAGGCAGATCCAAATAAATGAGGTAGCCGGCGGTGCCGGTCCGGACCGGCTGGAGACTCTTGAAATAGAGCTTCTTCGACTCCACGACCAGACCGCCGAACCCGGCTTGGGCCCACCCCGGAATGACCGGACTCGAGGGCTTCCCGGACCCCTCTGGAAAACGGGCGACCGTTTGAAAAGAGGAGGAGTGCTCAGGATCCCTCTTGAGCAAGGAAAACGAGGTTGCATTCAGTCCTGCCCGCCGGGCGACGAAATGCGACTGCTCCCTTGCTATCAATTCCTCCAGCAACTCCTGGCTGGGATGGTCCGACTGGTAAAAAGTCAGAAGAATCCTTTCACTGGTCTCGTGCAGGACGCCCGAGATCTGGTCGAACTCGTTTTCCAGGTAGACAACGCTCAGCTGCCGAAAAATCAGGGTGACCGAAAACCAGGCCAGGCTGGCCAGAATGACGACGGGGATGAACCCCACGAAGGCAAAGGAGATAATCAGTTTGTTGCGGACTTTCCAGAGCAGCTGGTCCTTTAGCCACCGAAACAGCCTGGAGCCATAGTAGGCGGCCGAAATGAGAAGGCCCACAAATCCGATGCCCTGGAGAATGCCAAACGGGCTGTGAGGGGCCGCCGCCGAGACTATGGCCCCTACCAGGTAGACAATGGCCGAAACTGAGGCAAACCTTGCCATTGGAACGAACCCCCCGCCCTCTCCCGGCCCGCCTTTCTCATCCGCCCTGGCTGTGTTGCCCGGTCTCGCCCGCCTGGACGTGTCATCGGGAACAACTCAAGCCGTAACACTTTGCCAGCACGCCGCTTTCGGCGCCTGGCTACAACCCCTCCTGAGAAATGCGGGCTGGACCGGCACCTCATTATATCCTGAATCTTAAGGGGTGGCGCGCTCACACCGTCCACTCTCTCGTCCAGACTGGTGCCGGCACCAAGAAGCAATCGACTCGTGGTTTGTTGCTACAGTCCTTATCCCTCCATCGGCCGGAGAGCGGAGGAGGCCGGCCGGTTTGAGCTGGGACCTTGTCCTGGCCCTCCGTTTTGTGCCGGCCCTCCGGGCCTTTGAAGCCAAGAGCGTGGAGACGGAGAGGGGGCTCGCCGTCGTCTCTCCGGGTCCCTGGGAAGAGAGGTCCCGGGCAACCTTCCGCCGGCACGAGCGCTCGGCCACGGGCAGGCGCGTTGCTTGGAGCTCGGTGTCGGGATCGCTATCGGGGTCGCTGTCGGTGATCGACATCGTGCCCATTGCTCCCCGCCATTGCTATCGACTGCGATAGCGATTGCGAACCCGATTCCGATACCCCACTTGGCAGCGCCGAGAAGACAACCAAACGGAGCCGCGAGCGTCAGCGACCGGAGGAGGCGGCCATTCAGGAGGGATCGAGAGAGACGAGGGCGGCCCCCAACCTGTCACCCACCTCCTCGTCCGTGGGACAAGAGTGGCGGAAGACTCGGGACCAGACCTCCGGTCTTTCCATGCACGCGTAAACAGCGGTGTGGGGTGACTTTCGGGCACGGATCCAATTCAGGACACGATTGTACATCTCGACCCGAATCGGCTTGACGTAGCGGAGCTTTCCATCCGGCGAGGGGACTAATTCGGCCAGAGGCAGCGAGCTACTTGAAAATCGCTCCCGCATCATCGCTTTCAGCCCGGGCGTCAGGCGGAGGGCCCCCAATGACATCCACGAAATCGAAGCGGCCGGAATTCGGTCGAAGATCTCATTGACAAGGGCTTGGTAGTTTTCCCGCCAGCCAGGGTGAAAAATCAGCGGATCGAAGTGAAAGGCGACCGGATAGCCCGCCTGCACGCAGCGTTGGGCGGCCACCAGCCGCTCCTCGATGGTGGCTGTCTTGTGTTCCTCCTGAGCTTGCAGACCAGGCGGATTCATGGACCAGGAAACGACCGTTCGGCCGCGGTGGTCCAGGTCCAACAACCGGTCGACACAGTCGGACTTGGTCTTGAACTCGAGAACGGCATTCTTGCGGCTGGAGAAGAACTCCACCAGCGGAACGCTGTAGCCGGTCAGCGGATCGAGAGCCAGGCTGTCAGCCAGCTCGCCGGTGCCGATCCGGAAAAACTTTCCCGGATGGGGGGCAAGAGTCTCAGCCAGCTCGCCCAGCAGGTCGTCCAGGTTGGCATGAATGATCAAGTAAGGAAAGTTGAGGTAGGACTGCAGATAACAGTAACTGCATTCCATGTGGCAGTTGGCGGCGTAGTTGATGACGAAATAGTTGCAGCACACATTGCGGGCGTTCCCCCGAGCCTGTCCTCCCGGACAGGGCTTGAAGAAGCGCCCCTTGTGCCGAGCCAGAACCAGTGACTGCTTGGCGCGCGGGATGGTGGGGTTGTACTCTCGCGACTCCTTCAGCAGAGATTCGGTTGTCGCGATCACTTCGACGGCAAGTTGGGGGAGACGCTCCAGGACGTTGCGGGTGATGGGCGAGCGGCTGACGCTCTCCTCGACATAGAGGTGCGTGGGTCTGTAGTGGCGCATGCTTGACGATTCCCATCCGTCCAGGAGCGAACTGAAACCGGATTCATTACTTACGGACGAAAAATCTTGCCGCTCGAGTCTCACATCAGAGGAGTTCGAAAATCTCCTTCAGTTCTTTCTTCTCGGCAATTTCTTGAAGCTTCCGGCCGGCGCCGCGCAGCTCTTCCGGCGTTCGAAACATGAACCGGATTGCCATGCGGTCGCCTTCGAAAAAGCGGGGAGCATTCAGTTGGATTCCCGCCGGCAGGGCCAAGGCTCGCTTCAGCTTTCGATAGCGATCCTCGAGGCGACACAGAACCGGGTAGCGCCACAGACGAAGCCTGGAGATGATTTTGTCCAGCTGCTCGGTCCTGGCGAGTCCGGAGTCCTGGTCGATCTCTGCAGCACCACTCTCTTGCCAGATCCTCGGCACCAGGGGACGGGAGGGAGCCGGTTTGACCGGGTCCCTCCGCAGCGTCGCGCGCAGTTCGTCCAGCAATTCGAAAAGCTCCTTCTGCTTGTTCTTCCCCGGATGATAGCGTTCGAGGACCCCCAATAAGAACGATTGTTCTTCAGGCATCCAAGCCGCTATCTTCAGAGCCATCTCCAGACGCAGGCTGGGAAGGGATCGCTGCAGTTGCTCCGGCAGTCGGGACAGCTGGAGGTATCTTTTCAGGCTATGGCGATCGCTTCGAATGCCGAGCAGGGGCTGGAACTGCTCAATCAACTCACGGTCACTCAACAGGAAGCGCTCTTTCAGCTTTCGAAGGACGCTCGCCTTTTCGACTTCCAGGAGAGGTCGGGTGCCCTGATTCTCGCGCACCACCCGCAAGAAGAGGTCTAACTCCGATGATCCTGGCTGCTGCAGTAAGCAAGGGACCGACGCCAGACCGACTCGATCTGCTGCCCGGTAGCGTTGAAAGCCGCTCACGATGCGGAACCGACCTGGGTGAGTCGCCACCACCTGCAAGGGCGAGAGGATGCCCGCCTGGCGAACCGATTCCAGCAATCGTTGGGGAAAGAGCCAGGCAGGAGAAATGGCAAAGGTCCGATCTTCCGCGTCGATTTGCGATAACTTGAGGCTGTACACCTTCCCTGCGACTGATGGCTCCATTGAGGTCTCTGATTATACCTGAATCGAGCGAGTCCCTATGCTGGTCAGCGCGGCAAGCCGTGGGGGCGCGTGTGTCCTGCCGATCCTGGACCCGCTGCGGCCCGCGTTGCGCAACAGTCTGGCCAAGGGCCACGATCCTCCACAAGAAAGGCTGGACGCGAGTGATGGCGAGCAACCGATGGCCGCCGAAGTCATCTTGAATTATTGTTAAAGAGATTGAATGGCGGCAATAGACCATGGTAACGTTAAAATTTCCGGTCAGCACTCTCCTCAAAGGAGGGACTTCGGTTTCCAGGCGTTTTGTGAGCGACCCGGTGACCTGAATTGGATTTATGGAGGTCAAGCGAGGACAATGATTCTTCGATCTCTTCTCAAAGGCAGTTCTCTACTGTTATTGGCGGCGCTTACGAGCGTCGAAGCCATGGCCCAAGAAGCGCCAGACTACAATCAGGACCAGTATGACGCCTACAACAAGGCAGTCAATGAACCTGATTTGAGTGTCCGTGAAAAAGCGATTCTGGACTTTGCAGAGGCGAATCCGGGTCTCTCTCTGGTCAAATACGCGGTGGCAAATTACGTCCAGTTGATGCAAGAGTATCAGAAGCAGGGCAAGCCCGCGAGGGTCTTTGGCGCGGGGCAAAAACTGCTTGAGATCAGACCGGATAACACCAACGCACAGTACATGACCGCGGTTTCCGCCTTCCAGGTGCAGAAATTCAGCGATGCGGCCAAATACGGTGAGCAGGTCTATCCGACCAATTCAACCGCGGGCCTGGCTTATGTTTTGGCTCTCACCTACCAGAAGCTGAACAATCAAAGCAAGTTCATCCATTATGGAGAAAAGGCCTGCGCCGAGCTGGAACCCAAGGATTGCTTCCAGATTTCCAGCGGTCTTCGGGGGGCTTTTGCGGCCAAGGAACAGTGGAGCAGGGCGGCCAAGTACTCCCGCTCCACCATCGACGGGCTGGATGCAATTCAGAAGCCCTCCGGGAGCTCCGAAAGGGAATGGAGGGATTACGTCAGCCGAGAGAAAGGCTTGTCCTATGCGGTTCTGGGACGGGCAGCGGTGGAGAAAGAGAACTGGTCGGGGGCCGTTTCCAATTATCAGACCGCCATCAAGATGTACCGGGAGCCGAAACTGAGGGCGGAGGCTTACTACTACATCGGCCTGGGTCGCTGGAAACAGAACAGGCTGGAACCGGCCATGGAGGCTTTTGCAAAAGGCTCGCTTCAGCGAAACGCTCCACACGCGGATCCATGCCGGAAATACCTCGAGACACTGTACCGATCCACTCACAACGGCTCCACTGCCGGGCTGGACGAGTTCCTGCGGCGAGTCGGCCGCAAGTAGAATGAAAACCGATCCCGATGTCGTGCTCTTGTCTCACGGCCAGGACTGCCTGGCGTCGGTTGTCATGATTGAGAGCAGTGGCGGATAATGGCCTCTTCCTCTCCCCGACTGTTAGGAGAACTCAACGAGCAGCAACGGTTTGCGGTCACCCATGTCGATGGTCCCATGTTAGTTCTGGCCGGGGCCGGCAGCGGCAAAACTCGAACCATCATTTACAAAATCGCTTACTTGATCGACGAGGGAGTCTGTCCAGCCGACCAGATTCTGGCAGTGACCTTTACCAACAAGGCTGCCCAGGAGATGAAGGCCCGAGTGGAAAACCGGATAGGGTCCTTGTCTGCCTCTCCCTGGATTTCGACCTTCCACTCTTTTGGGGTCCGGGTGCTGCGCCGCCACGCCCCGCTCTTGGGATACAGCAACGTTTTCACTATTTGCGACAGTGATGACCAGCTCCGTATCTTCAAGAGACTCTACCGGGAGCTGAATCTTGCGGACAACCCCGACCTTCCCGCCAAGAAGGTCCGATCGGTGGTCAGCCGGGCCAAGAACAAGGGCTGGGGGCCGAGACAGTATGTGCAATCGTCCGGAGACTTCGACGCCCCCTTGATCTTCCCCCTCTTCGAGGCCTACCAGAAGTATCTCAAGCGCTCCAACGCCCTCGACTTCGACGACTTGATCCTTCTCACGGTCCGATTGTTCAAAGAGCACAGGGAGATTCGCGAGCGCTACGGAAGCTGGTTCCAGCATATCCTGATCGATGAGTATCAGGACACGAACCTGCCCCAGTACCAGTTGATCAAGCACTTGACCTGTTTGCATCAGAACGTCAGCGCCGTGGGCGACGAGGACCAGTCCATCTATAGTTTCCGGGGTGCGGACATCGGCAATATCCTTCGCTTCGAAGAAGATTTTCCGGGGGCTACAGTCGTGAAGCTGGAGCAGAACTATCGCTCCACTCAGAATATCCTGGACGCGGCCACCGCCGTGGTGGCAAACAATACCCACCGAAAGGGCAAGGTGCTCTGGACTCAGGAGGAAGCGGGCAAGCCGATTGAACTCCATGCCGCCGCCGACGCCCGCTCGGAGGCGCTTTTTGTCTCCCGGCACATCCACCGTCTCATCCGACGAGACACAAAGGTGGCGGTGCTTTATCGGACCAACTTCCAGTCCCGCCAGTTCGAAGAGGCGCTGGGAAGGCTGAAAATCCCCTACAGACTGGTGGGTGGAGAGAGCTTTTACAAACGAAAAGAGGTCAAGGACGCGCTCGCCTATCTGCGCACCGCCCGGAATCCCAAAGACAATGTTTCGCTTTTGAGAATCCTCAACGAACCTGCCAGGGGAATCGGCAGGAGAAGCCTGGAACGTCTGCTCGAGACGGCCGGGGAACAGTCAACCAGTGTTTGGGAAGTCATTGAGCAGCTCCAGCCGGGAGGACCGCTGGCTTCGAGGAGTTATCAAGCCGTCAAGCGCTTCCATCATCTGATTTGTGAATGTGGGGAGTTTCTGCAACTCCCCCTCCACCTGGCCCTGGAGAAGATGCTGGAGAGCTCCCGCTACCTGCGGGCTCTGCGAGAGCAGGAAACGGAGGAAGCCGATAACCGGATTCTCAACTTGAATGAATTGATCACGGTGGCCCGGGACCGCGTCCAGCGGGGTGACACTCTGCAGGAATTCCTGGATACAGCCGCTCTCTATTCGGAGACCGACGAATATGACGAGAGTGCGGCGGTGACCTTGATGACTCTTCACAACGCCAAAGGACTCGAATTCCCGGTGGTCTTTCTGGTGGGCTGTGAGGAGGGTCTTTTTCCTCACAGCCGCTCTCTGGTGGGAGAGGCGCTGGAAGAAGAACGACGTCTCTGTTACGTGGGAATGACCCGGGCCCGGGAAAAGCTCTGCCTGAGCTACTCCCGCCGCCGTCGCTTCTATGGCCGGGAGTCGGAAGGATGGAACCAGCCAAGCCGGTTCCTGAGCGAGATTCCAGAGCACTTGATCCAGGTCTCTTCGGACCCGGTGCAGTCGTCCGCCGGCTATGCCAGGGGGCGCCAGTTCCGCGGCTACTCCCGGAAATCAGGCCCAGTTTTCTCGGGAAAAACCTATAACTCCAAGAAGGATGTGGGCGAGTTTTTGAACCGGCTGCCCAAGACCAGGAGCCACACAACACGGTTTATCTCAGGGGCCCTGGTTGAACATGAGCGATTTGGTCGGGGACGTCTGCTTCAAGTCGAGGACTTGGGGAACGACCTGAAGCTTACCGTCCGGTTTCCCGAGCTTGGAATCAAGAAGTTGCTGCAAAGCTACGCCCGCTTGAGGGTGCTCTAGTGCGGGGCCGCCCTCGTCCAGGGGCAAGTGTCCGGAAGAACCCTCACCTGTATGTGACCGGCAGGAGCCACTGCCGGACTCATTCCCTGGTGGAGCAGAGGAAGTCATAGTGGAGAGCCTGGATCAAATTCTTTCCGTTGCAGTGGATTATGCGTGGGGACTGCCACTGATCATCCTGGTGGTGGGCGGCGGCCTGTTTCTGACCACTTTCTCGCGTCTCTTGCCCTTTCAGGGAATCCGCCACGCCTTCGATTTGCTGCGGGGCAAGCACGTGGACAAGGATGCTCCAGGAGAGATCAGTCATCTTCAGACTCTGAGTACGGCCCTCTCTTCCACCATCGGGACCGGGAACATTGGAGGCGTCGCCATCGCGATCACTCAGGGGGGGCCGGGGGCCGTTTTCTGGATGTGGCTGGCCGCGCTGGTCGGGATGGCGACCAAGTTCTTCAGCTGCACGCTGGCGGTCATGTATCGCCGCCAGGACAGTAGGGGCGTGGTTCAGGGCGGTCCCATGTATTTCATCGAGGTTGGACTGGGCCGCAAGGCCCGCTTCCTGTCGATCTTCTTTTCCGTCTGTGGGACCATCGGCTGCCTCGCCATGTTTCAAGCCAATCAGGTGGCTGAAGTCTTGAATGAGACTTATCAGGTCAATCCCTGGATCACGGGGTGGGTGTCGGTGGTGGCGGTCGCCATCGTGGTCTTGGGGGGCATTCAGAGGATCGCTTTGGTCGCCAGCCGTCTGGTTCCCAGCATGTGCGTGCTTTACTTCATCTCCGCCATCTATGTTGTACTGTCGCATCTTCCACTGGTTCCGGTGGTACTCGGCCAGATTGTCCACGATGCTTTCACGGGGACCGCGGCCACGGGCGGGGCTTTGGGCATCGGCTTCATCTCGGTCGTCCAGACCGGTATCAAGAGAGGAAGCTTCTCCAACGAGGCCGGCATCGGCACGGCGCCGATGGCCCACGGAGCCAGTCGAACCCGCGAGCCCGTGCGCGAGGGCCTGGTGGCCATGTTGGGACCCTTCATCGACACCATCGTGATCTGCTCCTTGACCGCTTTCGCCATTCTTGTCGGGTCAAACTGGCGTCTCAGCAATGTGCGGGGGGCTTCGCTTACCGTAGAGTCATTCGAATCGGCGATGGGCCCGATTGGCACACTCGCCCTGGTGGTGGTGGTGGTGCTTTTTGCGTTCTCCACCATGTTCGGGTACTCCTACTATGGGAAGAAGTGCTTCAGCTATCTCTTCGGGGCAGAGAGGGGTCGCCTCTACGAAATCTTCTACCTTGGCATGCTTCTGGTAGGCGCCGTCTGGAAAGTCGACATGGTCATCAATCTTCTGGACACGTCTTTTGCCATGATGGCTCTGCCGAATATGATCGCTACCTTGCTGCTGGCGCCGAAAGTGATGGTCGCGGCACGCGGCTATTTCTCACGCTATCGCATCGGACTTCGGTCCTGACCCTTTGCGCTCCTCAGGTCGACACCCCGGGAGGCGGAAGCTGAGCGCCTCAAGCGAGGCCCCTCGCCCAGTCGTTCCGCTCCTGTGTGATGAAGCGGGTGCCCAGTAGGCGCCATCGAGCCTGTCGGTGTAGAATGGAGTGATGGACATGACCTGCTGGCTGTGCCGTGTGTTTCGCCGCGGTGGACACTTTGCGCCGCCGGCTCCAGCCGCCTTCCAACCTCCGGCTTTTTGCAACCTGCGGGTTCAAATTTCGTCTATCAGGAGTGACCAAGGGAATAACGAAGCGCGACCCGACAAATAGGCGCTATTGGAGGATTAAATGTTTGACATGAGACGATTACTTCGCTCCAGAGCGGGCCTGACTTTCCTGGCCCTCCTGATCGCGCTGACGCTCGGAATTCTGATCGGCAGCATTGTTTCGGAAAGCCCTTTCAGGGCGGCAGAGCGGGGTCCCGTGGCTCAGTTGACGCTGAAAGGGGAAGGCTCCCCTCTTATGCTCGACGGGGAGGTGGGGCCAGCTCAGGGCTTTGGCAAAGTGGTGGACACGGTCAGTCCGGCGGTGGTCAATATCCGCACCGAAGGAATCATCCGGCGGAACGTGAGTCCGCATGACCGGGATAACTTGCGTGACTTTTTTGGGAATGATTTCTGGGATCGGTTTTTCGATCAGCAGGTGCCCCGAGAGCAGAAAATCACCAGCCTCGGCTCGGGAGTGATTGTCGACAGCGCCGGCTATGTGCTGACCAACTATCACGTCATTGCCAAGGCTGACAAGATTTCGGTCAAGTTGTACAACGGGGAAACCTCTCGGGCGCGCGTGCTGGGCACGGATCAGGATTCCGACCTGGCTGTCTTGAAAATTGATGCCGCCCAGCCTCTCTCCTTCGCCAAGGTGGGAGATTCCTCGAAATTGAGGGTCGGCGACTGGGTTTTGACCATGGGGAGTCCCTTCGGGTTCGAGAAGAGTGTGACGGCGGGCATCGTCTCCGCAATCGAACGTCTGGTGCCCACCGGCATTTTCGGTGATTACATTCAGACCGATGCGGCCATCAATCCGGGAAACAGCGGCGGACCCCTCGTGAATATGAGAGGGGAAGTGGTCGGTATCAACACCTTTATTACCACTCGAAGTGGCGGCTCGCAGGGAGTCGGGTTTGCGATTCCCTCAACTGTGTTCATCAATTCTTACAATCAGCTGGTCAAGACGGGCCGGATCGTGCACGGCTGGTTGGGAGTCTCCATGAATACCTATCCGTTGACTTCTGAGATGGCTGAATTCTTCGGAGTCGCCGGCAGAGATCCTGACGGAGTCAAGGATGGTGATGGAGTGGTAGTGACGCAGCTGATCGACGAGCATGGGAAACCTGCCGAGACAGGCCCCGCCTACCGGGCCGGAGTCAGGGAAGAAGACGTCATCGTCAAGTTTGGCAACCGCGAAGTGGAGTCCATCTGGGACCTCCGTTCGGCAGTGGCGAACACCCCGCCGGGGGAACGAGTGCCCTTGACGGTCGTCCGCAAAGGCGACGTCAAGCAGCTGACGGTGAAGTTGGCGGAGCGGACTCTGGAGGACGAGGAGAGAGCTAACAACAAGGGCGTCACGCTGGACGAAAGGGAAGAGCGGAAGCGCGACAAGGAGATTGGCATCGAGGTCAGAACCGTGAGCGCCCGGGATCTCGACAAGCTGAGGGTAGAGGGTCTGCACGGTGTGATCATCATGAACGTCACCCCGGGCAGTCTGGCCGACGAAGCCGGTCTGCGCCCCGAGCAGATCATTACCGACGTCAACGGGGAGCCGGTCGACTCGGGCCAAACCTTCAAAGAGAAAATCCTTTCGCTGCCCTCCGGCCGCGGCATCGTCTTGAGGGTCGTGACCGTAACGCCCCAGCGTCAGACCGCTATTGGGTACACTTCGTTCGTCAAACCCTGAACGCCGGAAGAATCGGACCCTTCTCCGGGCCGCTTGGCCGCCACCCTATTCCAGTTCTTGAGGAATGTGGCGGCCAGGCGGCCAGGGATTTCACTCGATCGCTCTTTTTTCGTGGAGTCACCGCAAACGTGATTATCGGTCTTCCAAAGGAGATCAAGGATAGCGAATACCGCGTCGGTCTGGTGCCGGCCGGGGTTCACCAGCTGGTGGGAGACGGCCATCGTGTCCTGGTGGAAAAGGATGCGGGCAAGGGCTCCGGCTTCGCCGATGAAGAATACTTGTCGGCAGGCGCCGAACCTGTCGAATCCGCGGAAGAGCTTTTTGAGCGAAGCAGCCTCATCATCAAGGTCAAGGAACCGATCCAGCAAGAATATTCTCTCCTCAGAGAGGGGCAGATCATTTTCAGTTATCTGCACCTGGCGCCACTGCCGGAACTGACGGGAATCCTGCTCCAAAAACGGGTGACCGGCATTGCCTATGAAACCATACCTGACCAGCACGGGACGCTGCCGCTGCTCACTCCCATGAGCGAGGTGGCGGGACGGATGTCAGTCATCGTCGGCGCCTACTACCTGCAAAGGACCCTGGGCGGCCGGGGGGTCTTGCTGGGGGGAGTTCCAGGTGTGCGGCCCGGGCTGGTGGT
This sequence comes from Acidobacteriota bacterium, assembly GCA_046757765.1. Taxonomy (GTDB): domain Bacteria; phylum Acidobacteriota; class UBA6911; order RPQK01; family JBHHYX01; genus JBHHYX01. The sequence goes on from JBHHYX010000059.1 coordinate 17,386, forward strand.
CATCATTGGGGCCGGGACAGTGGGTCTCAACGCCCTGAAGATGGCGATGGGCCTGGGCGCCCAGGTCAGCATTCTGGACGTGGACGTGGACAAGTTGCGTCACATCGATGACCTCTTCTTCGGCCAAGTGGAGACTCTCTACTCCAACCCCTACCATGTGGCCGAGGCGGTGAAGCGAGCCGACCTCGTCATAGGCAGCGTGTTGATCCCCGGGGCAAGCGCACCCAAGCTGGTGAGCAGGCAGATGGTTGCTTCGATGAAACCAGGATCGGTGATCGTGGACGTCGCCGTGGATCAAGGAGGATGCTGTGAGACGACCCGGGTCACGACTCACAGTGAGCCCGTTTTCAGTGTCGATGGGGTGCTCCATTATTGCGTCACCAATATGCCTGGCGCTATGCCCCGAACTTCAACTCTGGGCCTCACCAATGTCACTCTCCCGTACATTCGCCTAATTGCCGGGCTGGGATTGAGAGGCGCAATCGAGCGCCATCCCCTGCTCAAACAGGGTGTCAATACTCTTTCCGGGCACATTACGTGCCAACCGGTAGCCGAGTCTCAAAGTCTTCCCTGTGCGAAGGTGGAGGCACTCTTGTGAGCGAGAGTTCTCGCGCTGGGAGCATGGTTGTCGAGTCTTCGTCGGTATCGGAATCGGTTATCGCCATCGCCCCTCGATTGCGATGGCAGGTGTGAGGGCACATTGCCTGGGGTCCTGTCGCAACCGTTCAGCGTGCCTGTGGGGGGGGAGGGCACCCAGGGTCGCGCCTGCGGCTTGACCCTGGGCTAAGGG
>JBHHYX010000060.1:0-18100 GCA_046757765.1 Acidobacteriota bacterium
CGCAGTCGTGCATTACGTCGAGGAGGCCGAGGGTGGGCAACGCAGTCAGCGCGGATGATAACGGCGCCGCAGCAGAAAGCTCGTGAATAGTCCGGGTTAGGGCTCGCGCAAACCCTTAGCTCATCAGCAACTGACCCAAGTTTTGGGGTAACTCCTGAAGCAAGTGGCGTGGGTTCTAACCGGACTGAGAGATGAGGGCCAGGTCGGCCTCTACCATTTGCCTGACCATCTCGTCAAAACTGATCCGCGGGCGCCATCCCAAGAGTTGGCGGGCTTTACTCGGGTCGGCAACGGCTCCAGAAGTGGGCTCGGAGCGGGCTAAGAGGGGGTCGAAAATGACGTGATCCCTCCAGTTCAAACCAAGATGGCGAAAGGCGGCTTCAGCGAACTGGGCAACGGTATGAGCCTGCCCGGTTCCGATGACATAATCTCCTGGACTCTCCTGTTGCAAGGTCAGCCACATGGCCCGGACTGAGTCTCCGGCAAAACCCCAGTCTCGCGACGACTCCAGATTGCCCAACCGGAGTGTGCTCTGGAGGCCGAGCTTGATCCGGGCCGCCGCTGAGGTGATTTTTCGGGTCACGAACTCTTCCCCGCGGCGGGGAGATTCGTGATTGAAGAGGATTCCGCCACAGGCAAAAAGATCGTAGCTTTCCCGGTAGCTGACGGTCAGGAAATGCCCGTAAGCCTTCGCCACCGCGTAGGGACTGCGGGGATGGAAGGGCGTTTTCTCATCCTGGGGCGAAATGGAAGCCCCCCCAAACATCTCGCTGCTGGAGGCCTGAAAGAACTTGATTTGGCGATTCACCAGGCGGACGGCCTCGAGCAGGCGGCAGACACCCAGACCATTCAACTCCGCCGTCAGGACGGGTTGGCTCCAGGATGTGGGTACGAAAGAGAAGGCGGCCAGGTTGTAAATTTCGTCGGGTTGACTTTCTTCCAGCAGAGTGATCAGCGAGCTCGAGTCGAGAAGGTCCCCCTGCCGCAGTTCAATCCCCGAACAGATGCGTTGGAGTCCCGAACGGGTCGCATGGGGAAGGTGCCTGACCATTCCGACGACGCGGTATCCTTTGCCGCTCAGCAACTTTGCCAGGTAGTAGCCGTCCTGGCCGGTGATGCCTGTGATCAGGGCCGTTTTTGACATGCTCTGGTCCCCTGGTCCCGACTCGTCACCGCGCCGGCCGTGAGTGTGGAGGCAGTCGCTCACTTCCCCGGCCCACCAGCTCCAGGTCGGCGTCGACCATCATCTTGATCAGTTCTTCGAACTGGACGCGGGGCTGCCACGCCAGCTGGCTCCGGGCCTTGCCGCTGTCGGCCACCAGGTGGTCCACCTCGGCGGGCCGGAACAAGCTTCGATCGATTCGAACATGCTTCTCCCAGTCCAGACCCGCATGGGCGAAGGCCACTTCCACCAACTCTCTGACGCTGTGGGCCCTTCCAGTCCCGACCACGTAGTCCTCGGCCGTCTCCTGATTGAGCATCCTCCACATGGCTTCGACGTAGTCGCCGGCATATCCCCAGTCCCGGGCGGCGTCGAGATTCCCCAGACCGAGGTGGTCGGACAAACCGTGCTTGATCCGGGCCACCTGCCAGGTCACCTTGCGGGCCAGGAACTCCTTGCCCCGGCGGGGCGATTCGTGATTGAAAAGAATGCCGGAACAGGCGAACAGGTCATAGCTTTCCCGGTAATTGACGGTCACAAAATGACCGTAGGCCTTGGCCACACCATAAGGACTACGAGGGTAAAACGGTGTCTTCTCATTCTGAGGCGCCTGCCGGACCTTACCAAACATTTCGCTGCTGGAGGCTTGGTAAAACTTGATCTTCGGGTTGACCAGCCGGATCGCCTCCAAAACCCGCGTAACCCCCAGAGCCGTGAACTCGCCGGTCAGGACGGGCTGCTCCCAGGAGGTGGGCACGAAGGATTGAGCGGCCAGGTTATAGACTTCATCCGGCTCGGCCTTCTCGATCAAACGGATGAGTGAAAGCTGGTCCAGCAGATCCGCCTGGCGCAGTTCAATTTTCCCTCCCAGGTGTGCGATCCGCTCGAAGTTTTCAGTGCTGGAGCGCCGGACCATGCCGACGACTCGATAGCCCTGTTGGAGCAGAAACTCCGAGAGATAGGAGCCGTCCTGGCCCGTGACTCCCGTAATCAGCGCGGTTTTTGCCATGGCTGTCCCCAGCCTAGTTCCCATCCCAACACTCTTAAGTAGTTGTGAAAAAGTAGCTTAGCGTTTGGGATGGGAACTAGAAATCCAAAGGCTCCAAGGGCCCAAATCTCAAACAAATCCCAAGGACCAAGCTTCAAACCCGAAACAGCTCTTGTATTTGCGATTTTCGTATCCCAACCGCCCCGAAAGGGCGGGACTCCCCCAACCCCGGGCGAAGCGCCAGTTGCAGCCGAGATCAAGAGTGCCGGATGAAGCCCTGCCGCAGGAGATAATCGCGGATTTTCTGGGCGTTTTCTTCAGGCGAGCACTCCACGGTATCCAGGAGTAATTCCGGGTCTTCGGGGGCCTCATACGGGTCGTCGATCCCTGTGAATCCCCGGATCTCACCGCGTCTGGCCTTGGCATACATTCCCTTCACGTCGCGCGTTTCGCAAACTTCCAGGGGAGTATCCACAAAGACTTCCACGAAGCGGTCCTTTCCCACCCGGTTGCGGACGTCATTTCGAGTGGCGCGGTAGGGGCTGACGGCCGCACAGATGACCGTACCGCCGTGACGGGCAATTTCGGCCGCCACGAAGCCAATGCGCCGAATGTTGATATCCCGGTCTTCCTTACTGAACCCGAGACCCTTGGAGAGGTGTGTTCGGACCACGTCCCCGTCCAGAACCGTCACCTGCCGGCCATGCTCCAGCAGCAGGGTGGCCAGCACCTCGGCCGTGGTCGATTTTCCAGCCCCACTGAGACCCGTAAACCAGATACAGACGCCTTGACGGTGCCGGGCGGGATAGCTGTCGGCCAGAATCTCCGCCACCTCCGGACGGGTAAACCAATCCGGCAACGGTCTTCCGTTATTGAGGTATTCTTCGCGAACTTCGGTCCCGGAGATGGCCGCGGTCCGAGCACCGGCCGGAACCCGAGTCACCTCTTCGTAGCGGTCCTCTTCAGGTAGGTAGACAAACTCCCGGAAGGGCACGACTCCCACTCCCAGTTCTCCGGAGTGACGTTCCACCAGTTCCTGAGCGTCGTAAGGGCCGTAATAGGGTTTCCCGCTCGAGTCTTTCCCCGGGCTGGCGTGGTCTCGACCCACGATCAGGTGATTGGCCCCGTAGTTGCGACGAATGAGTGCATGCCAGAGAGCTTCTCGCGGGCCCGCCAGCCGCATCGCCAGAGGCAGGAGCGAGAGCAGAATCCGGTCCCTGTCGTAATGGTGGGAGGCCAGAGCTCTATAGGTTCTCACGCGCGTGTAGTGGTCCACATCCCCAGGTTTGGTCATTCCCACCACCGGATGAAGGAGCAGGACTCCGTCTCTTTCTCCGACGGCTCTCTTGGTGAGTTCCTCATGGACGCGGTGAAGCGGATTTCGGGTTTGGAAAGCCACCACATTGGACCGACCCATCGATTCCAGGCGCGATCGTGTCTGGGCTGGCGTCATGCGAAGGCTCTGAAAATCATATCGGCGAGGCAAATGAAGAACCCTCAGCTGCCCGGAAAGGCAGAGCTTGCCCCAGCCGTGCATCTCCGCTACCAGAGGATGGCGTACGTCCTGGGTGCCGAAGGCTTTCTCGGCCTCCTCAGCAAGCTCCCAGGGATAGATTTCCTCAATCCGCATGACGGCCAGGAGCTCGTTCTTGGCATTGCGGAGGGCAATTTCCGCGTCCAGTTTGATCTCCGGAGAGGGGTCTGCAGCAAGCGTGATCGGAATCGGGAAAATCGACCCGTTCGCCAGCCGCATCTCGTTCAGCACACGCTGATAATCTTCTTGAGTCATGAACCGGTCCAGGGGAGAGAAGGCGCCGGTGGCCAGCAGTTCCAGGTCACACACGGCGCGCTCGGAAATCTGCAGAGAGGGCAGCTGGTTGGCCCGGGACTTGAGTTCTCGTCGTTGCCCCGGCCGGACCAGCAGGTCGACAAGTTTTCCGCCATAAGGCGCAAGGAGTATTGAAGTCGCATTTTCCATCATTTCACACATTCCCATCGTTTGAAGGATTTGAAGTTGAAGCTGCTTGAAACAGTTGAAGATCAAGAGAGGTGGACAAGAACCGGTCAGTCGCCGGAGCGTTGCACTCGCGTCCTTCTCAAGTTGCGGGCGGCAGGGTCATCCACTTTGACCGCGCTGCGCTATACCGACCTCCGTGATGTTGTGGGCGAGCACAACCGCGGCTACGGCTGACCCATCGGGCCCGCATCGCGCAACATCACCCCGTACATCATCGGAGGTCAGTGTAGCCATGTCAGAACTATCGTGTCTCGCTAATATCAAGAGCTGTTCAGTACCCCTATTATTCAGACTCGCCGCCTGTCTGTCAAGGTACAGCGCCGAAAACAAGAGCCACGACTCCCACCATCCTGGAAGAGGGAGGATTCACGCAGTGAACCGCCCATGTTACTATTCTGGATATGTCCGACGCCGATCTGAAGTGGTATGCGGTTTACTCGCGATCACGCCACGAGAAGGTGGTGGCTGAGGCCCTCTGGCACAAGCAGATCGAATGCTTCCTCCCCTTTCGAGAGACGCTCTCGAAGTGGAAGGATCGGCGCAAACTGGTCCAGTTTCCCCTCTTTCCCGGTTACCTTTTTGTCCACGTCCCGATCCGGGTGCGCAAACTGGATATTCTCAAGGTTCCCTCTGTGGTACGCATCATTGGTTTCAATGGAATTCCGGAGTCCATACCCGACGATCAGATTCAAGCCGTCAAGACTCTTGTCTTCAACAAGATGGAACTGGACCCCTATCCCTACCTGAGGGAGGGGGATCGGGTTCGAATCGTGCGCGGGCCGTTGAGAGGAATGGAAGGGGTGCTGGTGGAGAAGAAGAACCGGTTCACTTTCGTCCTCTCCATCGACCTCATCCAGCAGTCGGTGGCCTGCGAAATCGATGCGGCCGACGTGGAGGCCACCCACCCTTGAGGCTGCGCCCGTCGTCGCCTGTTCGCGCCAAAAGGCTCGGAGGGCCAACCCTCGAGGTAGTCCGGAGTGTCGTATCTGTTTAGTGCCTCGGCGAGACTTGAGCCCCGGCAGGGGCGACGGGGATTCTTCTGTTTTTTCCACCCAGGCGATCGCGCCAATCTCCCCTTTTGCGCTTGAGCCGGCTCTCATCTCAAAAACCCCTCCCCCCTGGCTGTCAGGGGGCAAGGGTAGAATTTGGGTGAGGGGCGGGTCCCATGTCGATCACGAGCAATCTTGTTGTTTCCGAAGGCGAGGACGTCCTCAGAGCCAGGTTGCCGGCTCCTGAGCAGGTCCGCCGCAGCTTCGGCGAAAAGGTCTTCCAGGAGGGGAAAGCCCTTTTCAGTTCAGGCGCGGTCGAAGAATTGAGGCTGGACGACGAGTCGATCGAGGGGACGGTGCGAACACGTCGTCGCCAGCACCCGGCGTGGTGGTTTAGAGACAACGGCCGCCTGTGGCTGGAGTGTACCTGTCGCAAGTATGCCTACTGCGAGCATCAGATTGCGCTCTACCTGGCGGCCTGCCGGCGACTGAACAAGGGGGCGGTGCCAGAGGATACAGTCGGCTCAGAGGCTCCGTTTCTTGCCTTTCGAAAGCGTGGCGGCTGGGGCCGAAGGGTGTGGGCGGAGCCCCTGACTCCGGCTTCGGAAGGGCAACTCGAGAGGATTCTCTTCCCCGCCCTGAGTTCTCCCCCTTCGGCCCGCTATCAGGTCTCGCTTACGATCGACGTTTCTCCCTCCGCGCTCGGGGTCACCTTCATGCTTCGATCGCCTCGACTGGCGCTCCATCCGCGAGAGATCTCCCGCCTCCTCCAGATGTGGAGGAGCTCGAGGGATCGCGGCGGCGGTGAAACCCTCAACTGGAGCCGGGAGGACCAACGTCTGATGGAGTTCCTGCAACGTTGCGACGCTCTCCCCTCCTGGCAACCGAAGGTCGCGTTCGGCTTGGAAGATTTCACCCGCATGCTGTTGGTCTTGCGAGGGCATCCCAGGGTTTGCAACCCTGCTGGAGAGCAGATCAGGGTTCGGAGCGGCCTGCTCTCGCTTTCAATGGAGGGCGAGTTTCGCCAGGGTCGAGTGGAAGAAGAGGACGTTTTGTCCGTCGATGAGACGAAGTCCGAAGAGGCTGGAGAGGGTCGCCGACTCTTGATCACACCCCACCTCGTGAGCGGGGATCGCATTATCCGCCCCGAGCGGCTCGTGTTTCTCGACGGCACCTTGAAATGGTGGTTCGACGGCCGTAATTTCTACCTGCATGATGCGAGGTTCTCGCCCCAACAGGTGGTGACCGCTGCCGGGGGAGAACGATGGCAGATTGCCAAAGGCGATCGGCTCATCAGTATCCTGCGGGCCGAGAGCATCAGCTTGCGTGGGGAGGCGCCTCAGATCCGGGAGGAGCCTGTCGAGCCTCATCTGTCCTTGAGCTTGTCCCAACAGGGTCAGGTGACTTTGTTTGCTGAGTTGAGAAGCCTCGGTGGCCACTCCAGTTGGCCAGTCGACGGTCGGACCTTCTGGCAGGAGGTGGCGGAAGGTTACGTCACCTGCGATGCCCAGGTGATGAAGGAGACTGAGAAGAGCCTCCTGGAGGCCGGCTTTGAGCCGGACGGAAGTCCCGGGCACTACCGGATGACCGATCCCAAGCGACTGGACAGCCTGCTTGAACGACGCATTGGAGATTGGAGGGACCAGGGTTGCCAGGTGGAACTCGACCGGGATATTCGGCACCTGGTGGAAGGACACCACCGCCTCTCCACTTCGTTCACAATCCAAGGAGACGGCGACATTGACTGGTTTGAAATCGGCTGGAAACTGGAGGCCGGCCAGGAGACCCTTACCTCAGAAGACATTCGGGCGCTGCGTCTTTTCCCGGGACGCTACTATCGCCTCAAGAGCGGTCGAATCGTTTCAGTCGAGCGAGGAGCCCTGAAGCAACAAATCGAGGAGCTGCAACAGATCGGCTATGCCCCCCTGGAAGATCGACCCCAGCCGGTCCGCCTGCACTTCCTGGCCCGTGCGGTGGAGCTGGCGGCCGCGGGAGCGGGCCAGAAGCACCGCAAGCTCAGTTTACCCGAACCCCTGGCCCGGCTCTATGAAAAGCTCAGGACTTTCGAGGGCATTCAGCAAGTCGCCCCGCCGCTCCAGCTTGCCGATGTCCTCCGACACTATCAGCAAGAGGGACTGAGTTTTCTGAGCTTCCTGACCGAATACCGGTTTGGGGGCGTCCTGGCCGACGAAATGGGCCTTGGGAAAACCGTTCAGACCCTGGCTCTGTTGGCCTTGCAGCAACAAGCCCTTGGGCGCCGGTCCAGTCTCGTGGTCTGTCCCACTTCGGTCGCTCCCAACTGGATCGAGGAGACGGCCAAGTTCACTCCCGGCCTGAAAGCCATCCATCTCAAGAACGGCATCGAGGCCCGTCAGTGCAACTTTCAAGAGTACGACCTGATTGTCGTTTCCTACGGGCTCATGCGCCGACTCCAATTGGAGCAGACGTTCCGCTACCTCATTCTGGACGAAGCCCAGAACATCAAGAATCCTCAAACTCGAAACGCGCGTTCGGTCAAGAAGATCCGGGCTCAGCATCGGCTGGCGTTGACGGGCACTCCGATCGAGAACTCGGTGTTGGAGCTGTGGTCGATATTCGATTTCCTCATGCCTGGATTTCTGGGTAAATTGACTCACTTCGAGCGCCGTTATGCCAAGCCCATTATGAAGCGCCAGGATCGATCCCGTCTGGAACAACTCTCCTCGCACGTCCGGCCCTTTATTTTGAGACGCCTGAAGTCCGAAGTGGCGCCGGAGCTTCCACCCAAGGTGGAGCAGAACATCTACTGCCAGCTCACTAGGCGCCAGAAGAAGATCTACAGCCAGGTGGCCGCGGCCGTTCGGCGGAAGGTTTCCAAGCAAATCGAGGATCAGGGTTGGGAGAGGAGCCAGCTGAACATTCTGTCGGCCCTGCTAAGGCTCCGCCAGCTCTGCTGTCATCCCGGCCTGGTCGGCAGGGAGTTCGAAAAGGCGGGGTCCGGGAAGCTGGAGGCTTTCCTGGAACTGCTGGACACCATCCTCAGCGGTAGCAGCCGTGTGGTGGTCTTCAGCCAGTTTGTGCAAATGCTCAAGAGAATAGAGAGCCGTTTGAAGAAGCGGAAGCTGACCTATTCCTACCTGGACGGCAGCACTCGCGACCGGCAGAAGGTGGTCAACACATTTCAGAGCAAATCGGGTGCTTCAGTTCTGCTGATGTCGCTCAAAGCTGGCGGCACGGGGATCAACCTGACGGCCGCCGACTATGTCATCCTCTATGATCCGTGGTGGAATCCGGCTGTCGAAAACCAGGCAATTGACCGAGTGCATCGGATCGGGCAAGAGAAATCGGTGACCGCCTACCGCCTGGTGACCCACGGAACGATCGAGGAAAAGATGCAGCAGTTGAAGGAGCACAAGAGAGATCTGGCAGACCGCGTTTTGACCAAGGAGATGGATTTTTTCCACAAGTTGACTCGCCAGGACCTGGAGCTGCTGCTGGCAGGGTGAGCCCTGGCGCGCCGCACTCCCTGCCGAGCTCCTCCCGTCTCTTCCCACCCACCCCTTCAGGGCTCACCCCTCTTTTCAACTGGACTCGGACCTGCGGCTGGCGGGCACCCCGAATCTGTTTAGCGTGATTGGGCCAGAAGTGGAGTTGGGTTGTTGCCTCCACTGGGAGGGGAACTGGCCTGGCCTGAACCCACCGGAGGTGAGGCGCCCACCACCAGCCGCGAAGCCGGCGTGCCCCTTAATAGCCTGGGGTGACAAACCCAGGTCGGCGCCGGTAAAGACAGCCGAGCCCTGAAGGGGCGGGTGGGAAGAAGACGGGAAAAACCCGGGGGCCCTGCAACCACCAGTTCCCAAAGTAAGATTGTCAAATACAAAATCTGGCAAGAGCTGTTTGAGGCTTGGGTCCTTGGGATTTATTTGAAATTTGGCTCCTTGGTCCTTGGAATTTCTAGTTCCCATCCCAACTGAAGCTAATATTTCACAACTACTTAAGAGTTTTGGGATGGGAACTAGCCCGAATTTCTCACACTCGATCGTAGCGAGGCGGTGGAGATGGGCGTGGATACAAGGCGTCGCGAGCGAGGGCCCCGCAGTCGTACTGGTTAGCTAAGCTCCGCAGCACTTCTTATACTTTTTCCCCGAACCACAGGGGCAGGGGGCGTTGCGGCCCACTTTGGGTGCGGAGCGAACGACTTGCTTGACCACCCGGGCGGTTCGGTTGTCCATGGAGGCCGCTTCTCTCAGGGCCGATCGAGGCCGGTCTTCGGGACTGGAATAGTTGACGGCGCTTTGCTGGCGGCGTGCCCGCGCTCCCAGTATTTCTTCATTTTCAACCACCGGGCGCAGGAGAAAGAGCATGCGCACCATCTCCTCAGTGGCACGGCTCCAAAGGTCTTCGAAGAGCCCGAAAGACTCGCGCTTGTATTCGACCAGAGGGTCGCGCTGGCCATAGCCGCGAAGCCCGATTCCCTCTTTGAGGTGATCCAGGGCCAGAAGATGATCTTTCCACTGCTGATCAATGATCTGAAGCATCACCATCCGCTCGTACCAGCGCATCATCTCGGAACCAATTTCTTCTTCCTTCGAGGCGTATTTCTCCCGGATCTCCCGGCTCAAGTTCTCTTCCAACTCAGGCCGGGAGAGCTGGTCGACGTCGGCAGGCAGGTCCAAGCCGAAGATGCGCTGCAGGTTGAGCCGTAATTGGTCCAGTTCCCAATCATCGGGATCGGTTTCCAGACGGGCGTAGCTGTCCAGAAATTCAACGGCGATATCCTGGGCCAAGCCCAGGATGTACTCCTTCTCGTCCTTCTTCTCCAGCAGCTCACGGCGAAAGCGGTAGATCTCCTGGCGCTGCTGGTTCATGACGTCGTCATATTCCAGCAAATGCTTACGAATGCCAAAATTGCGCCCCTCAACCTCTTTCTGGGCCCGCTCGATCTGGCGGGTAATCAACTTGGACTCGATGGGAACCCCTTCTTCCATGCCCAGCGACTGCATGACGCCCGAAATGCGCTCGGAGACAAAAATCCGCATCAAGTCATCTTCGAGCGAGAGGTAAAAGCGGCTGGATCCCGGATCGCCCTGCCGTCCGGCGCGTCCGCGCAACTGGTTGTCCACGCGCCGGGCCTCATGCCGTTCAGTCCCGACAATATGAAGTCCTCCCAGCTCAACGACTTCTTGATGCACTTTTTCCCAGGCGGGCAAAAGTTTCTCTATTTCCTTCTTGTACTCCTCCGGAAAGTCCTCCCACGCCTTTCCCCGGTCCCGCAGAATCAGCTTGGACTGAAACTCGGGGTTGCCTCCAAGGATGATGTCTGTACCACGGCCAGCCATGTTGGTGGCGATCGTGACGGCACCCTTCTTGCCGGCGAAGGCGACAATCTCGGCCTCCCTTTCGTGATACTTGGCGTTCAAGACAACGTGCTTGATTCCCCTGCGCTTGAGGATGGAGGAGAGGCGTTCCGACTTGTCGATGGAGGTGGTGCCGACGAGAACCGGACGGCCCGCCTGGTGGAGCTCCTTGATCTCCTCCGCCACCGCATTGAACTTTTCCCGTTCGGTCCGATAGATGACATCCGGATACTCGGTTCGGATCAAAGGGCGGTTGGTCGGAATCACCATCACGTCAAGCTTGTAAATATTGCCGAACTCGGCTTCTTCGGTCTCGGCCGTGCCGGTCATCCCGGCCAGCTTTTCGTACATCCGGAAGTAGTTTTGGAAGGTGATTGTGGCCAAGGTCTGGTTCTCGCGCTCGATCTTTACTCCTTCTTTGGCTTCCAGTGCCTGGTGCAAGCCGTCGGAGTAGCGTCGTCCCGGCATCAGCCGTCCGGTAAACTCGTCGACAATAATGACCTGGCCATCCTTCACCATGTAATCCACGTCGCGCCTGAACAAGGTGTGAGCTTTCAGCGCCTGCTGGATGTGATGGACCAGATCCATATGGCTCGGGTCGTAGAGGTTCTCCACCGACAGCGAGCTTTCCGCCTTCTCGATGCCTGATTCCTGCAACACGACGGTCCGCGCCTTTTCGTCGATCTGATAATCCTGGTCGCGTCTGAGACGCGGAATGAGCTTGTCAATCTTGTAGTATTTGTCGGTGGACTCGTCCGAGGGACCGCTGATGATGAGAGGGGTCCGAGCTTCGTCTATCAGAATCGAATCCACTTCGTCGACGATGGCGTAGCGATGTCCGCGCTGCACGCAGTCTTCCAGACTGTACTTCATGTTGTCACGGAGGTAGTCGAAGCCGAACTCGTTGTTGGTGCCATAGGTGATATCAGCCTGATAGGCCGCTTTCCTTTCGGCATCCGAAATGTCGTGTTGAACGACTCCCACCTCCAGGCCCAGGAATCGGTAGATGGGCCCCATCCATTCGGCGTCACGCCGGGCCAGGTAGTCATTGACGGTGACGAGGTGAACCCCTTTTCCCTCCAAGGCATTCAAGTAGACGGGAAGGGTTGCGACAAGCGTCTTTCCCTCTCCCGTCTTCATTTCCGCTATCTTGCCCTGATGGAGAACAACTCCCCCGATGATCTGGACATCGTAGTGCCGAAGCCCGATCGTCCGCTTGCTGACTTCTCGAACGACGGCGAATGCCTCCGGCAAGATGTCATCCAGCGACGCCCCTTGTTCCAGGCGATTGCGGAAGTCACCCGTCTTGTTCTTTAACTGATCATCGGAGAGAGCCGAGATCCGACTTTCCAGGGCTCCGACTTCCTCAACAAGAGGGCGGATCTTTTTCAACTCGCGCTCGTTTTGGCTCCCGATGATCTTGGCCAGCAGTGTGTTGAACATACCCGTTCCATTCTAACATTGAGCCAGAGGAGCGCGCGGCCCTCTGGAAGAGACTGGAGAGAGGGATTCCGGGAGCGGCTCCCATCCCTTGCTCCAGGGCCGGGTGGAGACTCGATCTTGGACTCGCGGACTGGCGTGGGAGCGAGTACCCACGGCTCCTGAACCTTCCCGCCATCGGGGCTTGAAATTTCGGCTCCTCGCCTCAACGTTCGATCTGGGCCAGATACAGATTCCCTTTGTGAGCGACCAGAAGAGGGTTGAACTTCGACTCCAGATCTCTCCACCCCTCCTGCTGAGTGAGGATGGTGTACTTGTGCTGTGAATGAGCCGACAAATAGGAATGGAGTGAACCGGGGTCTGGAATCGCTTCCCGGGTCGTTCGATAGCCCGTGTAATAGGTCGCAGTGTGGTGAAAATAGCGGTACAGAACAAGCGGCTCTGTGTCCGAGATGAGTGGACCTGCCCGCAACGCCAAGGCCCGGGCGGAATGATAACTTGCCACCACCGGAGCAGCTTTCCAGTAAGAAAGGCCGGCCAAGATCGTCATGCCGACCACAAGAGAAAGGAACAATTGGATGGCGTGTCCTTGACGCCACTGCTGCAACCCCCAAAGCAGGCAGGCCAGGAAAGGAAAGGAAAGGTAAAGCCCGACTCGTGTCGAGGCATAGGCAAGGTGAAAACCAAGCGGAAGCACAATCGAGATCCCGACCGCGAGGACCGCCAGCGAAACCAATTGAAACTTCATTACCCAAGGGCCCACGCCGCCACCCGAGAGCACCCGGTCCCACTCCAGTGCGGCCAGCAAAGCCAAGGCCGGAAAAATGGGCAACGCGTAACCGGCCAGCTTGCTCTGGCTGAGAGAAAAGAAGAGAAGCGGAACCAGAACCCAGAGCCAGAGGAAGAGAATCATCCGGTCCTTCTCGTGCTTGGGTTGAAGCCGAAGTTCCCACAGCCGCGCAACACTGGTTGCCAGAAAAACAACCCAGGGGAAAAACCCGATCAGCACCACCGGCAGGAAGTACCAAAAGGGTTGGACATGGTGGTGGAGGCCTGTGAGGAACCGGGCCAAATGGTGATTCAGCCAGAACGTAGCGACGAAATCGTAACCATTCTCCAACCAGACAAGCCAGAACCAGGGAAGGGCCAGGCCGAAGAAACCAAGGACGCCCAGTAGAGTCTGCCTCCAGTTCCAGGGGTAGCGCTGCAAAATGAGGCAGTGGACGCCAAGGATTCCCGAAAAGAGAACCAAAGCCACCGGACCTTTGGCAAGAACAGCAAGGCCCAGCGCAAGGCCGCTCAAAGCTCCCCACAGAGCCTTCGAGCTGTGGCTGCCGAGCTGAGCCGCAATCAGTGCCAGGGAAAGCATGGCGACAAGCGGCATGTCAGTGCTGGCTGCCCTGGCATAGGTGTAAAAGAGACCACTTGTGGAGAGGATCAAAAACGCGAGCACCGCAGCCGGCGGGCCCGCCATTCGATAGGCCAAGAAACTGGATGCGAGCAGCGTTGCCGCGGCCAGCAGTGCGACCGGCAAACGGGCCGCCCACTCGGAGACGCCGAAGAGTCTGAAACTGGCAGCCTCAAGCCAGAACAGCAGAGGAGGCTTTTCCAGCCAGGGCACACGGTTCAAAGTCGGCGTGACGTACTGCCCGCTCAGGTTCATCTCCTCGGCGATTCGCGCGTAGCGCGGTTCGTCGGAACCCACAAAGGGAAGATGTCCCAATCGATAGAAAAGGGTCAAGTAAAGAACGATCAGGGACAACGAAACAACCGCCCAGCGCTCGGTCACTGCGCGGTTACCGTGCCTGTGGCCCAGGGGCAGATTCAAAACGAAGTCCGCTGTGGGGGTGAAGAAGGGAAAAAGGGGAGCCGTCGTTCAACGCCCCCCCTCATGCCATTGGTCACAGCCCCCGGGGAGCTGCAACGTTGGTTATTCCGCTGTTTCCGTTAGAAGCCACCCATGTCAGGCGGGCCCGCCGGGGCGGCAGGTTTGTCTTCCTCGGGGATTTCAGTCACCAGAGCTTCGGTTGTCAGCAGCAGGCCGGCGATCGAAGCCGCATTTTGCAGAGCGGTGCGGGAGACCATCGTTGGATCGATCACGCCGGCTTTCACGAGGTCGGAGAAATCTTCAGTTTCGGCGTTGAAACCGAAGTTGGATTCATCGCTCTCCTTCACCTTGCCAACCACGATTGCGCCTTCAACACCAGCATTTTCGGCGATCTGGCGCAAAGGTTCCTCCAGAGCTCGGCGGATGATCTTCACGCCTCCACGCTCATCCGCATCTTCAAGCTCGAAAGACTCCAAAGCCTGTGCGGCCCGGATATAGGCGATTCCGCCGCCCGGTACGATACCTTCCTCAGCCGCGGCCTTGGTGGCGTGCATGGCATCTTCGACGCGCGCCTTCTTCTCTTTCAACTCAGTCTCCGTGGCGGCTCCAACTTTAATCACAGCCACACCACCGACCAGTTTGGCCAGTCTTTCCTGGAGCTTCTCGCGATCGTAATCGGAAGTCGTTTCCTCGATCTGAGTCCGGATCTGCTTGACCCGACCCGCAATGTCCTCCTGTTTGCCGTTGCCTTCGACAAGGGTGGTGTTGTCTTTGTCCACCGTGACCTTCTTGGCTCGGCCCAAATCCTCGAGGCGAACGTTCTCCAATTTGATCCCCAGATCCTCGGAGATAACCTTTCCGCCCGTCAAGATCGCAATATCCTCCAGCATCGCCTTGCGCCGGTCTCCGAAGCCGGGTGCCTTGACAGCACAGCCGTGCAACGTGCCACGGAGCTTATTGACCACCAGAGTGGCCAACGCTTCGCCTTCCACGTCCTCGGCAATGATGAGGAAAGGTCTGCCCGCCTTGGCCACCTGCTCCAGTAACGGCAGAAGATCCTTCATGGAACTGATTTTCTTCTCGTGCAGGAGGATGTAGACATCTTCCAGACTGGCCTCCATCCGCTCAGGATCGGTGACGAAATAGGGAGAGAGGTAGCCTCGATCGAATTGCATCCCTTCCACAACTTCCAACGAAGTGTCGATGCCCTTGGCCTCTTCAACCGTAATGACTCCGTCCTTGCCGACCTTTTTCATCGCTTCGGCAATGATCTCGCCGATGGTCAGATCATTGTTGGCGGAGATGGCGCCCACTTGGGCAATCATCTCCCCCTTGACCGGTTTCGACAGCTTCTTGATCTCTTCCACGGATCGTGTAACCGCCCTCTCGATTCCACGTTTGAGCGCCATTGGATTGGCACCCGCGGCGACGTTCCTGATGCCTTCCTGAACAATAGCCTGAGCCAGAACGGTGGCCGAAGTTGTGCCGTCACCCGCCACGTCGCTCGTCTTGCTGGCGACTTCGCGAAGCATCGCGGCACCCACCTTCTCCAGGCCTTCAAGTTCAATCTCTTTGGCCACGGTCACGCCGTCTTTGGTGATAACCGGAGATCCAAATTTCTTCTCCAGAACAACGTTTCTGCCCTTGGGGCCAAGAGTGACCTTAACGGCATTCGCTAGCCTGTTGACACCATTGAGCAAGGCGCGACGCGCTTGCTCTCCATGAGTAATCTCTTTTGCAGCCATTTCGTTTCAATTCTCCTTTTGTGCAAACTGATCTCGGGTGGTCATTTAGACGCTGACGGCACTCTCTTCGAGAATGCCCAGCACCTCGTCCTCTCGCATGATCAGATAGTCCTCATCGTCGACCTTGACTTCCGTCCCGGAGTACTTGCCGAAAAGAATCCGATCTCCGACTCGCACCGCCATTTCAAGCTTGGTCCCGTTGTCCAGGATCTTGCCGTCTCCAGCGGCCACAACCTCACCCTCTTGCGGCTTCTCTTTGGCCGTGTCGGGAATAACGATCCCGCCACGAACCTCCTCCTCCTCGGCTTCGATTCGCTTGACCAGAATTCGATCATGTAGGGGTTTAATCATGGTGATTGACTCCTTTCTCTTTCTATTTAGTTTTGGTGAAAAGTGTGCTAACCCTAGGACTCTACCTAGGTGTCGTTCAGCTGGCACTCTGTGGTGGGCACATACCGATCACTCACGTCCTTCACTCCCGCCTATGGGCGATCTATAAGATGTGCCGGCCGGGGTTGCAAGTCTGGAGGAGCGATTTTTTTCAGTTTGGCTCGCAAAGTGGCGAGTGGGACAAGTCGGGCGTGGCGCCAGGGAGCGATGCGGCCCAGGAAGGAATCAATGCTCGTTATGAACACATTGGACCTACCGGGAATCAAAAAAGTGCACAGTGGCAAGGTTCGTGAGATGTTCGAGGTGGACGGCGACCTTCTCATGGTGGCGACCGACCGGGTCTCAGCCTTTGACGTTGTTTTGCCTGACACCGTGCCCGCCAAAGGCAAGATCCTGACCCAGCTGTCGTCCTTCTGGTTCGATCGCACTTCCCACCTTGTGAAGAACCATCTTCTGTCTCGTGACGTCAAGGACTTTCCCCGTCAACTGAAGCCATTCGCGGAACAGTTGGCGGGACGGTCTCTCCTGGTTCGGAAGTGCCGTCCGCTTCCAGTGGAATGCGTGGTGCGGGGCTTCCTTGCCGGCTCCGGTTGGAGCGAATACCAAGAACACCACACCATCTGCGGGATTCGGCTTCCTCCCGGGCTGAGGCAGTCCGACCCACTCCCCGAGGCCCTCTTTACGCCCTCCACAAAGTCGACAAAGGGGCACGATGAGAACATCCGTTTCGAAGAGTTGGTTGGGATCGTGGGTCGGGAGCTGGCCGAAGACATTCGCGGCCTCTCTTTGCAGGTCTACGATTGGGCTCGGGAATTCGCCCGTCATCATGGAATCATCATTGCCGATACCAAGTTCGAATTTGGACAGGAGGGCTCGGACCTGTATTTGATTGACGAACTCCTGACGCCGGATTCATCTCGCTTCTGGCCAACGCAGCGGTATCAGCCGGGAAAGGCTCAGTCTTCCTACGACAAGCAGTTCATCCGCGACTATCTGAACGGGCTTGCTTGGAACAAACAGGCGCCTGCTCCCAAACTACCCGACTCGATTCTGGAGTCCACGTCGCAACGTTACCGGAAGGCATTTCGTTGTCTCACAGGCAGGGAACCAGACCTCTAGCGAGCAACCTCATACCGCCGAGCGGCCCTTGAGGTGATGACTGGGTTGCCATTACCGTTTTTGTGTCGGCCCCCCGGGCCTACCACCGGAGGCACGCCGGGAGCGCCGGTTGACCTCGATCGAGGAGGAGTCGATCACCACCTTTTCGACTCCCTGGCTCAACAGCCAGCGGTGCACCCAAAAAGCGTCCCGTCCCGCCTCGTAACAACTGACCACAGAGTCCTGGCTGTGGGTTGCTGCGGCTGGCCCTTCTTTCGTCACTGACTCCTGCTCTCAATCGGGACTGAAAATCCTTGGCTTTCCCTTCCCTTTTTGCTATCAATAAGGGGTCGCGCCGGTACCGTACACCACAGGTCAGGACTGCCGACCGCTCGTTCTGGTCGCCGAGACGCGTCAGCCTATCGGCTGGGGAGTCAGCACCCACAGTTGCGCTTTCGCAATGTCTTGAAGTTCCAACTGGATGGTGTCGAGCCCCACGAAAGGGTCTCCAATAAATGTGGGGAAAGTCTTGTCCCAGCTCGGGCCGCTGATGGCGGAGGAAGCGGTCGAGTCCCCCCAACCACTTTGCAGAGGCACCAATGGTTTTGACCCCGACCCGGCCCAGGATGAAGGATGTCCTCGAGGATGTGGTTGACGAAATGGTGGTTGGAGGGATTCTCTGGCCAGAAGCTCGGTCCCAGTTCGAAAAGCTTTTCATAATAAGAGTCTTACGGGAAACCGGAGGGAATCTGGGACTGGCCGCCGAGAAAATGGGCGTGCACCGCAATACCCTCTCCAAGAAGGTCCGCGAGTACAGAATAGAGAGGAAGCAGCAGTTGACAGGCCCGCTGTAGCGACTTAGTTCCCATCCCAAAACTCTTAAATTATTGTGACATTGTAGTTTAGCTTTTGGGATGGGAACTAGAAATCTCAAGGACCAAGGGGCCAAATCTCAAATAAATCCCAAGGACCCAAGCTTCAAATCTCGACAGCTCTAGGGCCGCTAGGCCCGAAACAAGTTCACAAAAGGGTCAAGTTGCGCGTTGAATAACAATTCACACCACACACAATCGCTATGACTGGCCATGAATCGCTCTTTCAGAGCTG
>JBHHYX010000061.1:0-17888 GCA_046757765.1 Acidobacteriota bacterium
GGCAGTAGGCAGTAGGCAGTAGGCAGTAGGCAGTAGGCAGTAGGCAGTAGGCAGTGGGCAGTGGGCAGTAGGCAGTGGGCGAATACATTTCAATGAGCTCAGGTTGAACTGGCACGGGCTTTATTGCATTATCTCTGGGAAAGGATGCCAGGCCCCTTCCAGTTGGTTCTTTTTTCCACTTTCACTCGGCTCCTGGGAGGGCGTTGATTCATCCGCATCCATGAGGCTGAGTTGAGGAAAAGGGAAGTTCATGAAGTCCATTCTTCGGTTTCTGGGCCTCGAAGAGGCGCCCTCTCGGAAGGAGCTTACCGCATCGAGTGAGGGCGAGACCGAAACGGTTCGCAAAATCACTCACCAACTCGACAGTCTTCCGCCCGATCAGGCCAGATACATTGCGGCTTTCGCCTACATCCTAGGGAGAGTGGCCAACGCCGACCTGGACATCAGTCAGGAAGAGACGCGGGCCATGGAAGAGATCGTCGTAGAACGGGCGGGCCTGCCCAGAGAGCAGGCCATTATCGTCGTCCAAATGGCCAAATCTCAGAACCTTCTTTTCGGTGGGACTGAGAACTACCTGGTAACTCGCGAGTTCAACAAGATTGCCAGCAAAGAGCAGAAAATTGCCCTGGTGCACTGTCTTTTTGCCGTCTCCTCATCGGACGAATCCGTCTCCCTGGTCGAGGACAACGAGATCGGGCAGATCTCACGCGAGCTGGGCCTGGAGCATCGTGAGTTCATTCAGGTGCGCTCCAAGTTTAGAGACTGTCTGTCGGTGCTGAAGGAGCCCGGGGTCGACCGGTCCTGACGGGGACGGTCAAACCCGCACCCGTCACAGACGTATTTGTGTTGTCCCGGGGGGAACCAAGGCTTTTACTGTTTCGTCTTGGATGGAGAGCAACAGTATTCTGACGGCTGTCCCCTCTCGTTGTGACGGATGATGGCCAAGGATTTCAAGAGGAGACTAGATGAAAATCAGAGCCACATTCGCGCTCATGCTTGGGATGGGTGTTGCCAGCTGTAAAGCGGTTGAAGAACGGATGGTGACTTCGGTCTTCAGCGACTATGTGGAAGCACAGGAGGCGCTTGCCGTGGATGACTACGAAGAGGCGAAAAAGGCGATTCAAGCCATGGCCGGAGAGGCGGACGGGCATTTGCGGGAAGTCGCTTCGAGGGTAGCTGCTGCTGAGAACATCGAAGAGGTGAGAAGTGGTTTCAAAGAGCTTTCCGGGGAGATGTTGAAGGGGAAGCCCCGGGATGGTTATGCGGTGGTCTTCTGCCCCATGGCGGACCAGGGAAAGGGCGCAAGATGGATTCAAAAGGAGGGCGAAATCGCCAATCCATACCTCGGGTCCTCGATGCCCACCTGTGGCACAATTGAAGAATCCGCCAACTGAACGCAGAGGCTCGTCATCGCACCCTCCGGCGCATGTTGTGGAAGGAGTCTGCCGCCTCAGCCGCGGCCTCTTCTGAGACGCCTGCCGGGGGATGAAGGCTTCACATTCGAGGCGGGACCTCGGTCTTTCCTCCAATCCAGGGCCTTTGTGGCCGATCGCGGAGGTGGCGAGGTCGGTCTGGCTAAAGTCCCCTTTTCCGCTGACCGATACAACAATTGTTTGCAATCATTGTCCAGAAGCGAGAGGGCGGCTTGTGAGCAATCTCAAGGTGGTTCAACTCAAGCGACGCATTCAAGGCTGCCGCACCCTTCCAACCTTGCCGGGGATTGCGCTTCAATTATTACAACACTGCCGCGAGGGTGAGATCGACCTGCGCAAGACGGCCGAGGTTATGGGCCGCGATCCCGCCTTGTGTGCCAAGGTTCTGAAGTTTGTCAATTCGCCCCTTTACGGGCTCCGCCGCGAAGTGACCACCCTCAGCCACGCCGTCTCCCTCCTGGGCTTCAACTCGATTCGAACCCTGGCACTCAGCTTTTCACTCGTGCGGGGTCTGCGTCGTCACGATCGTCATGGCTTTGATTTCGACCGTTTCTGGCGAAGATCCATCCTGAGCGGCGCAGCGGCCCGGGCCTTTGGAGTCTTCGAGGGAGCCGCGATCCGGGAAGAACTCTTCTTGCTGGGACTGCTCCAAGACATCGGAATGCTGGCCCTGCAGGCCGTTTTACCAGGCAGCTATGTGCAAATCCTCGACCAATCCAAGGGGGACCATGAGAGGCTACAGGAGCTGGAGGAAGTGGAGCTGGGTGTGGACCACTCGGAGGTGAGCGCCTGGCTGGCAGAGATGTGGCAGCTTCCCCAAGTGTTTCCTATCACTCTCCGTTGCAGCCATGACATCGCCCGGTCGGGCGTTCCGGAAGACCTTACCCCCACCATTCGCTATGTTGCTCTTTCCGGGTATCTGGCCGACGTGTGGCTCAGCGGGGACAAGGAACTGGCTTATCAACGGGCACGCGATTGTGCCGGCTCAGTGCTGGGCATGGGCTCCGAGGCCTTTCGCTCAGTGTTCTCACTGGTGAACGATTTCATGCCCAGTCTCTCCGCTCTATTCGAGGTCGGAGCGGAGGACACGGAAACAATCACCCAGATTCTGGAGGATGCCAAAGAGCAGCTTGTCTCGATCAACCTGGAGACCGTTACTCAGTTTCGCCGCATCAAGGTGGAAGCTAATGACCTGGTTTCGGAGAACCGCAGGCTGAAAGAGATTTCCGCGCGCGACGGTCTGACGGGTGTCTACAATCGAGCTCATCTGGATGCCTCTCTGGTGGAAGAGTTCGATCGTGCCTGTTTGCGACAGGAACCCCTCAGTCTGATTTTTCTGGATGTCGATCATCTGAAGCGAATCAATGACACCTA
This sequence comes from Acidobacteriota bacterium, assembly GCA_046757765.1. GTDB lineage: Bacteria > Acidobacteriota > UBA6911 > RPQK01 > JBHHYX01 > JBHHYX01. The sequence goes on from JBHHYX010000061.1 coordinate 2,808, forward strand.
CGGGCACCAGGCTGGGGACAGGGTTCTGGTTTGCATTGCTCACCTGGTTGCCGGCATCGTGCGCCAGTTCGATATGGTCACTCGATACGGCGGCGATGAATTCATGCTGGTTCTGCCGGAAGCCGACAGTGTGGGGGCCGCCATGGTGGCTGACCGGATTCGGGCGTCTGTTGCTTCAAGACAATTCGATATTGGCTCCCATCAACCCATCCGGGTGACTATTTCGGCGGGATTCGCTACCCACAGTCTGGACCAGCCTTTCGAGGATGTTGAAGCCCTTGGTCATGCCGCCGATCTCGCCCTGTACGCTGCCAAGCGCGCGGGGCGGAATCGATCTCTTCCGTGGACCGAGCTTCCCACGCCTGAGCTGAAAGCCCGGGATGGCTGATTCGCGCAGGGAATTGTTGGGTTGAGCCATCGCCGGCAGCGAGGCAGCGATGAACGAAACGAGGGAGATCGACCGACTCAAAGAGCAGATTCGAGAGTGTCGGAAACTGCCGACCTTGCCGGGGGTTGCCGCCCAGCTTGTCCAATACTGTTTCGAGCCCGACGCGGAACTGGGAGAGATCGCCAGGATCCTTGGTCACGATCCAGCCCTCAGCGCCAAGGTGCTGAAGGTGGTCAACTCTCCCTTTTACGGACTTCGCAAACAAGTCACCACGCTGAGCCACGCTGTAGCGCTTCTGGGTTTCAACTCCATTCGGACGTTGGCTCTGAGCTTTTCCCTGGTTCGCGGTTTGCGGCGCAATGGCCGAGGCGGCTTTGATTATGCCCACTACTGGCGCAGATCGGTTCTGAGCGGTGCTGCCGCTCGGGCCCTCGGTCTTGCCAATGACCTGGAGAACCCAGAGGAGCTGCTACTGGCCGGACTGCTGCAGGATATTGGCCTGCTGGCCTTGCAGGAAGTGCTGTCCGAGGAATACGGGTGTCTGGTCAAACAGTCCGCAGGAGATCACATTCTATTGCAGAGGCTGGAAATGGAGCATCTTGGAGTCGACCATGCGCAAGTCGGTGGCTGGCTGGCCGAAATGTGGCAACTGCCGGAAGTGTTTCAGATCAGCCTTTGCTGCAGCCATGACCCCGACCGGATGGAGGTGCCGGAAGAACTGTTGTCGATGGTTCAATGTGTGTCACTCTCCGGCTGGATCGCAGACATCTGGATGGACGATCAACCCTTGAGGGCGTATCGGCAGGCACTCCAGCAAACACACTCGATCCTGGGCATGGAACAGGAAGCGTTCGAGTCCGTGCTCGCAAGCATTGATGAGTTCCTTCCCAATTTGTCGGTATTGTTCGACATCCGGCTGGGAGGCTTCAGCTCTGTCAAACAGGTTGTTCGGTTCGTGAAGGAACAGTCGGAATCGCCCAGTCCGATCGATTCTGCCTCTCTCAGCAAGAACAGCTCCCTGACCGCCTGAAGAGGGGTCGGATGGTCCAAGAAGGCGAGACGCACCCCGGCACCAGGACTCCGCCCTCTACAAGGGCCGCCTAGTCCCGAAACAAGTTCACAAAATGGTCAAGTTGCGCATTGCATAACAATTCGCACTACACACAATCGCTATGCTGGTCATAAATCGCTCTTTCAGAGCTGACTGGCTTGGCTGAAAAGACCCAGCGCGTTGCGCTGGGCTGAATATGAGCGGCACCTTCGGCGCCTGAAGACACGTGCGTAACCGACCTTGCCAAAGGCCCGGAGGGCCGACATTCGAGTAATCCGGTTGTCTCCCGGAGACAGGCCCGGAGGGCCGATACAAAGGCGGTGGGGTTGGGAATCACGGCCGCCGCACCGCTCGTCGGTCTGAGGCGAAGCCTCGCTCATTGTCGAGAGCAACCTCATAGCGAATTTATTCTTGCGCAAACCCTAAGTACTCCAATCCGCAAATACGGCAACGTATGTTGCGGCCGGAAGTGAAGCGTCAAATCGTCGCGCCTGGCGAGTCCATTGTGAGAGAGAAGTCCTGTCTCCGAAGCGACTGGCCCGGCCGCAACCCCGCGGGCGGATGGGGGTTGTGGCCGATCTCTTTGTCGTTCGTCCTCGCCGATGCTCCGGCATCGACTCGTCCTCTCTTCGCGACCTCGGCTCACAAGACCCATCCGCATACATCACCGTACTTGCGAACTGGAGCACTAAGCTACAATCCATCCTGGTATGATTCGCTCTTGACAACTTTCCGAGTTTGGTCAGGATCTGAGGTGAGTCGATGAAGTGGATTCGCTATCTACATGAGGGACGGGAGGAATTTGGCTTCTTGAAGGGAGGATCAGTGTTTGGCACTCAGTCCACCTGGAAGGAGGTGCTCGAGAATCAGCCTCCCACCTCCAGCGCCCTGCTGGAGGCGGAGCAGATTCACATGTTGGCGCCCATCCCCCCTCCAGGCAAGATAGTGGCAATCGGCTTGAACTACATGGATCACTGCCGCGAACAGCATGTCGAACCGCCCCAATCGCCCTTGATTTTTGCTAAGTTCCCTACTTCGGTCATTGGGCCCGGGGAAGCCATTGAGTGGTCTGACCAATTGACCCGGCAGGTCGATTTTGAGGCCGAACTCGGTGTCGTGATCGGCAAGGTCGCCCGCAATGTGGCTAAGGAGGACGCAATGAGCTGCGTCCTGGGCTACAGTGCCGCCAATGATGTCAGCGCTCGCGACCTGCAATTCGGTGACGGGCAATGGGTCAGGGGCAAGAGCCTCGATACTTTTTGCCCTCTGGGGCCGGCCCTGGTGACGGTGGATGAGCTTCCCGATCCGCATCGGCTCTCCATTCGAAGTGAGCTCAACGGCGTCCCAATGCAGGAAAGCAACACCAACCAGATGATCTTCAGTGTGGGCGATCTCGTCGCTTTCTGCTCGCGGGCGTTCACGCTGGAAGCCGGTGATCTGATTCTCACCGGAACCCCCGACGGGGTCGGCGTCTTCCGGGACCCCAAGGTGTTTCTGCAAGATGGAGACACGATCACCGTTGAGATCGAGTCGGTCGGTCGCCTTGAGAACACCTGCAGGGTCCGTTCAGGCGGGAGTAGGTTCCATGATCCAATCTGACTCCAGGGTCTTCCTCGTCACTGGTGCCCTCGGGTGCATCGGGGCGTGGGTCGTTTACCACCTTGTCAAGCAGGGAGAAAGGGTAGTCGCCTTCGACATCAGCGATCGGAAGCATCGGCTCAACTTTCTGTTGGACCCGCAAGAGCAGGTGGGTATTGGTTTTGTGCGGGGAGATCTCTCTCGGTTCGAGGACGTGGTGGGAAGCTTCCAGGAAGGGCGGGTCACCCACGTGATTCATCTGGCCGCTCTGCAGGTGCCATTCTGCCGGGCGGACCCCGTAGCTGGGGCCCAGGTCAACGTGGTGGGGACCGTCAATGTCTTCGAGGCGGCCCGTCGCAGCGGCATCGGGCACGTCGTCTATGCTTCTTCCATTGCGGTTTACGGGCCGGCCTCCTTCTACCCTCCCGGTCCTGTGAAACCGGATGCGCCATTTCTTCCAAAGACGATCTACGGCGTCTACAAAGAGGCCAATGAGGGGACGGCCCGCATCTATTGGGAGGAGGAGGGACTGAGCAGCACTGCCCTGCGCCCCCACACGGTCTATGGAGTGGGGCGTGACCAGGGTGTGACCAGCGATCCCACCAGAGCCATGCTGGCGGCGGCGGCGGGAAGAGATTTCCAGATCAATTTTTGCAACCGCGTTCAGCTGCAATTCGTTTCCGACGTGGCCCGCCAGTTCGTCGAAGCCAGCCGACGCCGGCTGGAGGGGGCCCTCGCCTTCAACCTGGGAGGTGAAGTTGTGGGGATGCCAGAACTGATCCATCTGATCCAGGAGATCGTTCCTTCGGCCCGGATTTCCCACTCCGACCTGTGCCTCCCCTTTCCCGAGAGCTTCGATGACGGCCCCCTCGCTCAAAACTTTGAGCGTGTCTACCAGACCCCCCTGCGCGACGGAGTGAGACACAGCATTGAGGCCTTTCGGTCTTACCTGGCCGAAGGGCGTCCCGGCTTGGAGCTTTCCTGAGATCTTGAGGGATCGGGGGGAAGAGCGATCAGCCCGAATCCATCTCCAGCTGAACGAGTTTGTCCATGGTTGCCGGTTGAGCCTCGGGTTGAGCGAACGGTTTCAACTCCTGGGGAGCCCGCCAGAAGTCGGCCATGGAAGCCTGGTGGACACACGAGATGGTGCAGTAGGCCGCGCAATCTTTTTGGGTCAGGTACTCCCGTCGAATGTCGCGGATCGTGTAGTGTTCCAGCGCAATGCCGGGATAGCCCCGCTGCTGGGAACAGTAGTGAACCAGGCCGTCCTCGCAGACATAAAGGTAACGTGCCCCGGCACGGCAGGCCCAGTGATTGGCGCGCCCCTTGGCCAGATTCTCCTGGAAATAGCGGTTGATTCGCGGGTAACCTTTCTTCCCCACTTTCTTCAACCGATGGAAGATTTCAATCTCCCGCGCCCCCAGAGGCTTCAGATGGCCACTGCCGTTGTGAATGATCCCGACGGTGCAGGTAAAGCCTAACTCCACCGCCCGATTCCCAATCACCAGCGCATCTTCCGGATTCCTGACACCGGAGCCGAGAACCGAGTTGATATTCACCTTGAAATCGGCCTCTTCAGCGAGGTAGGCAAGCTTCTTGTCGAGAACCTTCAGACTCTTCTTCGAGACTTCATCCGGCTCGACGTTGTCAATGCTGATCTGCAGGTGTTCCAGGCCGGCCTTGTTCAAGGATCGAATCCTCTTGCGAGACATCAGATAACCGTTGCTGATCAGCCCCGCGATCATACCCCGCCGGCGTATGTGCGTAATGACCCCTTCCAACTCGGGATGCATGAGCGGCTCGCCACCACTAATGGTAATGACGGAGGTACCCAGTTCAGCCAACCTGTCGATGCGGCCGTACAGCAGATCGGTCGACACCGGTTCGGAAGAATTGTCGTATTCGTTACAATACGAGCAAGACAGGTTGCAGCGGCGCATGGGAATCAGATGGGCGAGCATGGGATGACCCTGTGAAATGAGCGCCTTGGCCACCATCCTCCATTCGCGAATAGTGGTCTTGAATCGCTTCAGCCTACGCATGAATGGCTGTTTCCGTTGGGTACGAGTAGAAGCTTGAAAAGAAGTCGTGAGGACCCTCCCCCATCAGATCATCAGCAATCCCAAGTCCAATGCAAAGCCGGATAATAGCAGCCGAGATCCCTTCCAGTCAACAGTTTCCACCATTCTTGCATTTGAGATGCGATCTACTTTGGGAATGAGTACTAGGCATTGGGGAATTTCCAGCTAGGGGCCCTGCCGGATTTCCTCGATCTCTGCTTCCATTCTGGCTTCCAGACGTCTTTTCTCTGCCCAAAGCCTCTTCTGAAGTTCCTCCACCTTCTCCGGCGCTCCCGATTGCAAAGCCTTCTGGACAGAGGATTGAATACTGATTTCCTGTTCGGCGATAAGAGCCTGGTATTTCCCGCGCGTGCGGGCAATACTCTTCTTCTGTTCTGGTGTGAGTTTTCGGATCTCGGCGGCCCCCTTGGACTCGAGTTTCTCGAGTGCGATTTCCCAAGCTGATTTCAGGTCGTCTGACATAAATGTGCTCCTCGGTGTTGTGATCTGAGTCCACTCCATTGTGCCACCGGAAGAAAAATCTATAAAGGGGGAGAGGGCCTGGTCTTGGCAAGGGTCGCCATCCGTCGTATATTGAATCTGGCCCGATTCTTGATGGAATGTCGTTGCGAAGCGGCGAAGGTGCCGGGCTGGCAAGAGGTGGCTCGCTACCAGCAGTGAGGGTGGGGAGGAGGCGGAAGTCTTGGTCCTGACCAGGTGGCGTGGCGGAATTCCTTGACGGGCACGCCCGCCGGGAGGGCCGGGAAAAGGGGCGTTGAAAGGTTGTTCAAAAGGGGGTTCTCATGCCTTTTTACGAGTTCGAGTGCCTGAAATGCGGTCACAGTTTCCAGGAAACTCTCTCCGTCTCCGAGTATGAAAAGAGAGAAAAGAGAGGGTTTCGCTGCCCGAAGTGTCACACCAGACGAGTGGAGCAACTGGTCTCAAATGTCATGGTGGAGACCTCCAAGAAGTCTTGACCCACATCCTGTCCGCAACTCTGGAGCGCACCGTGAACGGGAGGAGTGCACTGTTGACGGCTGATGCGGTCGTCCAGCGGTGACAGATTCATTCTTCGAGGAAACGACGATTGGGGTGCCCTGGAGGAGTTCCGGTCAGCGTTCCGATTCCTCGGCGGCAAAATCCGGCAGGTTGAGCCGCCTGGCGCTTTTCTGACGCTGCCAGTTGGGCAATACCCGTCGCCGAAAAATGAGTTCCCGCATGACGTCGTCTCCACCTTCCACAATTGAAATCGACCTCACGTCGCGCACCAGCTTATCCATGGCCGACTCCTCTGTGAATCCCAGTCCCCCGGCAATAGTGGAGCCAATCGTAGCAATGCGCCAGCCGAGCTGCCCGCAGAGCAGTTTGGACACAAAGGCTGTCGTCAATCCACCCCGTTGCTGGAAGATCTGGAGCGGGTCCGCGGAAGCGAGAATGGCATCACAACTCCGGGCCGCAGCCAGGCAAAGCGAGTGCATCGTCTCGATCTCCGCTTCCATCTGGCCGACTTTGGCCATGAAGATGGAATCGGAGATCAGAGAGCGACCCTTGAGCGTCTTGGAATCCGCGTAATCCAGGGCGGTGTCACGGATCCTTCGGCAGATGCCGATGCCCATGGAGGCAATCATGATTCGGGCGGGTGAAGTGATGGCTTCGACTACCCGTATTCCTTGCCCGCCGAGAATACGATCGGCTGGAGCCAGACAGTTGTTGAAGGCCACCTGATAGACGCCGGCGGAACGAAGACCGATCAGCGGCCAGCGCTTTTGAATCTTCATGCCCGGCGTGCCTTGTTCCAGGACGAAAGCCTTGTATTCATACTCGCCCCCGGGTACGCGTGCAAGTACGACGATGAAGTCAGCAAAGCCCGCGTTGGTGGAAAAGAACTTGGGACCGCTGACAAAGTAGTCGGATCCGATCTTCCTGGCGCTTGTTTCGGTCCTGAACAGTTCACTCCCGGCTCGCCATTCACTCACCGCCGCGGCGCCAAGAACTCCCTCTTCCGCCATGGGCCGCAAATAGCGCTCCCTTTGCGCTTCCGTCCCATAGATGAGGATGGCAAAGGAGGCCAGCATCGGGGCAAAGGCGGTCATCGCACAACCCGCATCACCGTAGGCCAGTTCCGACACTACATCGACCGATTCTTCGATGCTCACTCCTCGTCCGCCCCATCTCTTCGGCACCCACCAGTTGGACAGGCCTCGTTGTCGGAAAGCCTGATAAAGGGCGGAAGGCTCCATCCTCTCCAGTTTTTCTTCTTGAGCCAGGATATAGTCCCCGACAAATGCTCTAATTTCATCCAGCACGACGGCTCCCCCGCTCTAGTCCGTTATCAATCCCCAAAAGGCCCCTGAAAAGGGAAGGCCCCTTGGACTCTATCTTGATCAGCTTGGCGGATTCTAAAAAGAACGACCGATCGATCCCCAACGAATCCAGACTTGTGGGTCCTGAGACCCTCCTTATGGATCAGACGGTGGTGATAGTTTGTCCTATTTTAAGAAAAATCGCAAGCCTTCCGGCAGCCCAAGCCGCATTCTCACATGCACTCAGCACGGATGATGTCACCGATGTAGTGGGTAGTTCATTGAATAATGCGGGCCTCTGAGGGTGGTGTTTCTCTCTGTCCGACAGCCGGTTACGGGTCCGCCGCCACCGGCAGGGTGGCGAACTCGCCCGGGCTGGTGCGAATCGCCATGGCGGAGATGGCCACCTCAGATTCCACCTCCAGCGTGCCTCGAAAAGAGGAGAAGTCGATGGCGCAGTCCTTGAAAATCTCCTCCGGGAACCGGGCCAGGTGACCGTGCCCCCGCAAGTTCACACTGGTGGTGCCGTCGGGTACAGGTTGTCCGCTTGTGTCGAGCAGTCGAAGCGTCACGGTAACGGAAAAGCCCTGTGGATTGGCCAGGGCCACGCCGGTGCTCACGCCGGCTGAAGAGTCTGACTGGATGGGTGCGAGGAATCGCGTAGCCGGTTTGACCGATCCCACGCCCGCCACGCCAAAGCTTCCGGCAAAGAGCACAGTTCCGGCGATAAAGGTATCCGATTCCACCTCAACGGCGCCGGTTAGAAGCGCAGTACCTTGGCCTCTGGTGGCCAAAAAGACCGTCTCCAGCGGCTTCAAATCGAAAGTCAACTCTCCTTCGGATACCGACGTATCGTTGATTTCCACCACCAGAGGGGCGCCCATGTCATCAAAGAACAGGACCCGGCCCGTGGCGGGTTGTGCGGGAGAAGGATTGATCAGGACCAGGGTCGAGGAGACCCCGGCACCGTCTCCGAAGTGGGAGAAATTGAGGCGCTTGTGACCCAAGCCGAGAGGCGTCACGGGCAAGGTGGCGAACTGCCCCGGGCTTGTTCGAATCGCCATTCCGGTAATCGGCTCCGGCGATTGGGCTTGGAGCACCCCCGAAAGGTGGAAAAGTCGCGGCCCGAAAAGATTTCCTCCAGGAATTGGGCCAGCTGATTGCGCGCCGGCAAAGAAATCACGGTGCTCCCGTTATCCAAAGCCGTGCCGTCGGTGTGGCGAAGCGTGACGCTGACGTCCAAGTCCAGGGTTCCCTGGTTGGAAAGGGCCACGCCCGTGCGAGTGCCGGTGGTGACGTTGTTGTCGACGGGCATGAGGAATTGTCTTGAGGAAGGCCGCACGGCGCCCACGCCGGCCACTCCGTTGGCCGAGGAAAAGAGAATCGTACCAGCCAGGGGAATACTCGCTTCTACCTGGACCGATCCAGCGGAAGGGGATGAGCCGGTATTGCCGGTGGTGAAAAATCCTGCCCCTCTGGCCGCTAAATCGAAGTCGAACCTGCCGTTTTCCACACTTCCGTTGATTTCCACCGAGAGAGGTTGGCCCTCGCTGTCGAAGAAGCTGACCGTACCGCTGGCGGTTTGTGAGGAGGAAGGATTGATAAGTGTCAGCGTAGAGGAGATGCCACCCCCGTCTCCGAACTGGGCGAAGTGGCGCTTCAGGTCGTCGAATTCCATGGCCAGAATGCCGTCGCCGTCACTGGCCAGGTACAGGATGTTGGGCTGATCGGGAAGGATCAGGATGTTCCAGGTGCGAGAGTGCTGGGGGGTGCCCTCCAACCGCCTCCAGGTCGTCCCGTTGTCCGCGGAGCGGTAAATCCCCGCCTCTTGATTGGTTCCTCGCACGAAGTTGCTGCTGGACACGGAGTAAAGTGTTCCCGGAGAGCCCGGTGCGTCGGCCAGGGCGGTCACGAAGGGCTGTGAGAGGACTTGCCCAAAGGTCGTGCCGTCGTCCGACACTTGCAGGCTACCCTCGCCGCCGGTCCAACCGCCTGCGAAGAGGCGCCGGGGGCTGCCGGCAAACCCCAGCCAGATGACGTCCTGAAAAGGATATCCCTCAAGCCGGCTCCAGTTCGACCCTCCATCCGTACTGCGGTAGATGCCCCCTTTGCCGCTGAAGGCTCCGAAATCGGTATTCAGACCCGCATAGACGGTGTTGGGCTGGGACGGATCGACCACGATTCGGAAGATGAGGCGCTTGTCTTGGGGCGAGAAGCCGGCCGAGACCTCCACCCAGCTGGCGCCCCCATTGGTTGACTTGTAGAGGGTATCGCCGTGAAAGGCGGCGTAGAGCGTGTCCTGGTCGGGTGTCTCGCCCCACACTACGCTCATGGCGCCGCGCCCCAGGGGACCCGCGGGAGCGGGTGGGGAGACCTCCACGGTGCTGCTGGTTCCACCGTCCAGCGACTTGTGGATCTCCGGGCGCACGTCGCCCTCGCGCAGGTCGTTGGAGAAGCTTCCCAGGAAAACGTAAAAGCGGTTCGGGTCCTGGGGGTGAACAAAGATCTCCGTGGCTCCGTCGGGCCGGATGGTGTCGGGTTTGGCGCCCGGCCACAAGAGTTGTCTCCATGAGGCGCCCCGGTCATCCGAGCGCCAAAAGCCGATGTCCTCAAAGGCCACATAGAGGGTGTCGCCCGATCCGGCCAGGTCGTAAGTGACCACCACTTCGGCGCCGGTGCCGGCCCAGCGGCCCGGACCCACCTGGCGGGTGGAGAGCTGTCTCCAGTTGGCGCCCCCGTCCGAGGAGACGAGCAGTGCCTCTTCGTTGCAGGAGAGGATGAGGTCGGGGTTGGCGGTATTGAGGCTCACGCATTCGGGGGCGATGGGAGAGAAGCCGGAGCCGGCCGCCCAGGTCTCGTCGACGAAGGCGGCAGTGAGGTCCGTCCAACTTCCATCCCACCGGTAGAGCCCGCCCTGGCCGCCGTCGGTGCGGAAATTGACGTAAAGGATGGAGGGATCGGTTGGATGGGCGCGGGCTCCCATCGTGCGCAGGATTTCGTTGCACTCCGGGTCACTGACGGTAGGCGCGCCGGCGATTTCTGTCCAGGTTACGGCGTCCGTGGACCGGTAAATCCCTCCGGAGCGGCTGGAGGGGTCGCCGTCATCGCCCAGCGTATAGAGAATGTACCAGAAAGTCTTTCCGGAACCCGACCCCCCGATGCCGATCCACTCTCCCCGCTCATGGCGGAAGGCGAAACCCACCGGCGTGAAGGTGTTGCCACTATCGATGGAAGTGTAGAGGCCGGAGGTGGTTGAGGCATAGACTGTTCCGTCGTCGGGGTCGAAGACAATCGAGCTGATGGTGGCGTCCCCTGGAATTCCGCTCTGCTCGAGCAGCGAAAAGGTGAAGCCTCCATCCAGAGTGCGGTAAAGACCGAACCCCTCCTCCGGCTCGTGCCAGGAGCCGGTGCCCGCCAGTCCCAGGCTGGGATCCCGGGGAGAGAAAGCCACCCAGGCCACCGGCACCTCGGGACTGGAGGCCCCGGCCGGCGGAATGACCAGGCTCCAGCTCTCCCCCAAGTCGTCGGATCGGAAGAGCCCTGACTGGGTACATGAAAAGAAACGGCTGTTGTCGCCGGGATGGGCCACCAGTTCGTCCACAAAGGTGGCATCCTCGCTCAGGTCCGGGCGGAGCAATCCACGATTGTTGACGTGGCTCCAGCTGCGGCCTCCGTCGGTGGTCTTATAAACTCCTCCCACGTCCTGGGCGACCAGGATGATGTCGGGCGTGGTGTTGTGAAAGACGGCTGAAAACACCCCCCCGCCACCGCCCGGACCCAGGCTGGCCAGGTGCCGGATGGAGGATGCCCGCAACGGTCCGCTAGTCAGACTCAAAGAGCTGAGGAAAAAAAGGCAACAAAAGCGGCAACAGATCGGCAACCTTTTCATAATCCCATCCAACATGAAAAGAAAAGGATGAACGACTTATCCACCATGGAACGGGAGGAAGTCAAGGTGCCCAATTCCGTCGAAACCTTAATGCGGGAAATGCGGGTTAGTCCGCTTCTCCCATGTCGTGTAGACTCAACTCGAACGCCATGGACGCGACCAGGTACTTCCTCGCCTTGCTTATCGTCATTTCCTTTCCTGCCTTCTTACCCATTTGGTTTCTCATTCATCCCCTGGCACGCTTCTGGAGACGTCGCGGCCCTTTCATCACCTACCTCGTCGCCCTTACAATTGCGGCTACCGTGGGAGCGGTTCTCTTCCAACAGCGAGCGGCTCTTCTCCGAGAGCAGTTTGGCGCTAGCTGGCCGCTCATGTGCCTGGGCGTCGTCCTCTACGTCGTCTCCGTGTTCATCGAATTCAAGTGCCGTCGCCACCTCGGCCTCGCGACGCTTGTTGGCCTCCCGGAGGTCTCCGAGCGCATCCCCAACCGCCTGCTTACACAGGGAATCTATGCCAGGGTCCGGCATCCGCGTTACGTGAGTGTCATGATTGGCACCTTTGCATTTGCCTTCTTCGTGAACTACCTGGCTGTCTATCTTGTCGCCGTCGCCACCATTCCGCTTCTCTACTTCGTCGTCGTTCTCGAAGAGCGCGAGCTTCTCAGTCGCTTCGGCCAGCAGTACGAGCACTACATGAGGCGTGTTCCTCGCTTCATCCCTCGATGCGATGCAGACGACACCGTTTAATGAGAAGCTGCACACAGCCGACGGTAGAGCAACTGCTGATCGCCCAGTTGGCGCCGCAGCTCTCTTTCCAGGCCGGCGATCGGGTAGAGGTTTTGGGGTGCGCGCGGGTCCTTGTGGGAGGCCGATGCGAAACGCGGAAGGGCGGCGGAGATGAGACTGCACCTTTGAATTGCCTCCTCTGCGCTCAGCGTGGCGGCAAGTTCGCAGCGAACGACTCCGGCCCACGGGTGTCCGGAACCTCCCGGCAGCCGGAGGTACCAGCAGTAGCGACTCCAAGTCGTTTGCGTTACGAACAGTGGCGTCCGCTGGCCCGACCCGAGAGCCGAAACAATGGGGCGGACCTCCTCGGGAAGATACTCGACGCGATGGCTCTTGATGTAGCCGCTCGCGCCTTCAAGCTGATCCCGGCCTCTCAGCGGACCATCGATCACAATCAGATCGCCCCCGGAGGCGACCCCGGCCACCTGGATCTCCAGATCACGGAGACACTGGCGCAAGCCTTCTGTCAGGTCCTCGATCATGTCGCCTGCAACGGCCCGAGGTCCGTACTCGTGGCCAGCGGCTTGAACGGCAAAGGTGGGCGCGCTGGTGATGAGCGATCGCTCCACCTGGACTCTACCGACAGTGGCGCGGTCTGAACAGAGGAGAGTGCCGGCTGCGCAGGAGGCGCATAGCCCCTGTCTGGGAGGCAATCCAGGCTCCTGCTCGATCCAGATCCGGGCGTCGATCCGGCGCACACCATCCACGAATATGACCCGGGCAGGTGGCGTCTCCGGCGGGTCGATCGGCCTCCACTCGCCGGCCGAGCGCTCGACCTCGATATCCACCGAGACCTGCGAGAGTTTCTCAGGGCCCATCGGTTCGACCGGGGCACCATACTCCGGCGACCAGGATTCGACCGTGAATCGGGGACCCACGGCGGCTGTCATGCCACCACCCTCTCGACTCGAGAAGTCCCAGCAGCCTTGCTGACCTGATAGCGCACCGGGATGCGCTCAGCCAGCTCCCGGACGTGAGTAATCAGCCCCACCATTCGACCCTGGGCGCCCAGATTCTCGATGGCTGCGGCCACCGTATCCAAGGTGTCGGGATCGAGAGCCCCAAACCCCTCATCCAGGAAAATCGCATCCAGGCGGGCAGCGCCGCTCGCGGCAAGCTGGGCCACGTACTCGGAAAGAGCAAGAGCCAGGGAGAAGGAAGCCAGGAAAGTCTCGCCTCCGGAAAGAGTCCGGGCCAACCGGAGCTCGTCGGCATTGTTGTGATCCACCACCAGGAAGTCTCTCCCGGCCTTGTCCAGAGTCAGGGAATACTGGCCAGTCGACAGTTCTCTCAGAATCCGGGAGGCCCCCGCGGCCAGCTGTTTCATGGCCCGGTTCAGGTACCAGCGCTCGAAGCCGGTCGACCCCAGCAGCCGGGCCAGATCCTTGGCCACCCGAGACTGCTGGTCCAGCTGCTGGACCTCAGCCTTCAGCTGGTCGGCCTTGCGCAGGGCCTCTTCGAGTGCTTCATGCTCTTTTCGGGCGGCGGTCCACTCTGCGATGCAGGCCGCCTCAGGTGCCCGGCCCTCCAGGTGCAAACCTTTATTCTGGCAGGCTTCCCGGAGCTCTGTTTCCAGGAGCTCTTTCTTGGCCAGCGCCGTCCCGGCCTTGGACTCGTAGCCGGCGGCCTTCTCCTTCTGGACTGAAATCTCGGATTGTGCCCAGCCCAGAAGCGCCGTCCAGGCCTCGTCCAGCTCTTCTTGCCCTCGGATCGGGGGAGGCTTCAGTGGAGCCAGCGGGTCCCGGGCTTGATGGAATCGCTCGAAGCCCTTGGCTTTTTCTTCCTCGAGTCCGCTCATGAGGCTCCGGGCCGTATCATGGTCTTTGCGGGCCTCCTGCTCCTGCCGCCGGGCTTCTTTCCGGCCCGCCTCCATCTTCTCAATTTCTTCCAGTAACAATGCGACCTGTTTCTCTGAGGGTTTCTCTTTGAGTTTAGACTCCAGCTGCCGCAGGTTCTGGCGATCGCGCTCCAGACCGCCCTGGAGGCGTTTTCGTTCTCCCTGGGCCTGACTCCAGGTGTCGTAGGCCTGCCGATGCGCCTCTTCGGCCGTCCGGACTCCTTCCTCGGCCGAGGCTAGATCGGGAGGCTTCTTAACCTTCGGAACCCTGGTCACGGGACGAGTGCAGACGGGGCAGCGCTCTCCTTTCTGGAGCTGGCCGGCCAGGTGGGCGGCGGCGTGAGCATCCCGAATCCCGTTTCGAGCGTGGCGGGCGGCTTTCAGGGCCCCGGCTGCTTCCTCATGCTGCTGCCGGGCCTGGTCTTCCGCGGCTCTGGCTTTGCCTAAGTCCGCATTCTTTGTGCTCAGGTCCAACGTGAGCTGAAGCCTGTGCAGGTGGTCCGCCTGAACCTGCTTCAATTCGAACCTGTCGGGGAGCCTACGGAGTGCCTTCTCCCAGCGTTCGACCTCCTTTGAAGACTTCTCCAGTCGCCTCCGCGCCTGCCTGGCCCTGTTGGCGGCAGCCTCCCGGCGGTCGGCCCACTCAGCCAGTCCATCCGGGATTCTCAAGGCTTCGAGAGCGCGTACCCGGGTGGCAATCTCATCGGAAGCGCGGCGGGCGTGGTCGATAGTCTCGGCCAGCTTCACCATCCGAGGCTGAGCCTTCCGCACCTTGGCGTAAAGCGCTTCCAGTTGGCGGGCGCGTTTCTTGGCCTCTTTGCAGGACCGTGGAGTGGCGTGACCGTACTCCTTTTCCAGCCGATCCCTTATCCAGGCCGCCTCTTGCTCAGACGTCCGATGTCGGGCTCCGGCCCGCTGTGCCATTTCGCGGTAGATCCCGATGTCGAGCAGTTCGACCAGCAGGTTCTGGCGATCCTTGGGTTTGTCACGGAGAAACTGGGCGAACTCCCCCTGGGGCAGCACCACGCATTTCAAGAAATGATGGAACCTCAAGCCCAGCAGCCGCTCCACTGCGGCGGTCAGCTCGTCGGCGTTTCCGGCCAGCACCTCACCTCCTTTTTCAAGGCGGGCTTCACGGGTGGTGGCCCCGCTTTGGCCGGTCCGCCTCACTACCCGCACGGCCGTATACT
>JBHHYX010000062.1:0-17786 GCA_046757765.1 Acidobacteriota bacterium
AGGTAGGCCCGGGGGGCCGACACAAGAGGCGGTAATGGCAACCCAGTCATCAGCTCAATGGCCTCTCGGCGGTATGAGGTCGCTCGCTACCCTTAACCCAAACCGACCCGCGTGCCACTCGGTTCCGGCATGGGTTGGAGGCTCTCGAGACTCTTGACCCGGGGGCTGAATCGGAGTTGTTCGAGCGTCAGGTACAGGGTGGGGATCAAGAAAAGGGTAATGAACGTGGAGCTGATGAGGCCTCCAATCAGCACTCTGGCCATCGGTGCCTGCAGTTCCCCTCCTTCTCCCAAGCCCAGAGCCATGGGGGTCAAGCCCAACACTGTTGTGAGAGTGGTCATCAGAATGGGCCGGAGCCGCCTGCGGCCTCCAGTGGTGAGGGCATCCAGCAGCGAGAAATCATGCTTGCGTTGCAGTTGAAGGATGTAATCCACCAGCACGATGGCGTTGTTGACGACGATGCCTACCAGCATGATGACGCCGATGAAAGCCTGCATGTTGAAAGTTGTGTGGGTCAGAAAGAGGGCCAGGATGACTCCGATGGCCCCAAGCGGGAGCGAGAACATGATTAATAGGGGATGCTTGAAGGACTCGAACTGTGCGGCCATGACCAGGTAGACCAGCATTACTGCCAGTATCAGACTGATCTTGAGAACAAAAAAGGCTTCCTGCTGCTCTTCCCATTCCCCGGAGAAGACAATGGCCATGTCCGAGGGAAGGCTCAAGGTCTGGAACTTCCGTTGTAGCTGGGAAACAATCGATCCCATGTCCGCTTCCCCGGTGAGGTCGCCGGTGACGGCAACAATGCGCTGCTGGTCCTTGCGCCGGATGGCGATGGCTCCCTCGCTGCGCTCCAGATGGACCAATGTCTTGAGAGGTACCACCATGCCGCGGGGTGTCTGTACGGGCACGGCCAGCACATCCCGCAGACGGCGGCGGTCGCCCTCGTGATAGCGCACCAGAATCGGATACTCTTTGCCGCCTTGCCGGAAGTAGGTCGCGGTCGTACCGCCGATACTGGTCCGCAGGTTTTCAGCCACGTCGGTCACGGAGAGACCCATGGTGGCCGCTTTGTCCCGATCCAGGAGGACGCGCGTCTCGGGGCGCCCTGGACTTCTTCCAATGGTGGCGTCCGAAACCCCCCGAGTCTCCTCCATCAGGCGCTTGACCTGCACTGCCAGCCGGTAACTTTCGGCTATTTCATAACCGCGAATCTCGACTGCCAGTCGATCCCCGTCCCCCTGTGCCCAGCGCAGGATGAAGTTCCCCCCGCTGGCCCTGATGCGGGCAATGACACCGGGATAAGCCGCAAAAATGGGACGCAAGGTATTGGCAATCTCCTGGCTGCTGCGAGACCGTTCCGATTTCGGCACCAGGGTGATGCGAAGCTCCGTGGTGTTGGTATTGGCCACTCGCCAGCCTCCGGGGGAACCGACCTGCGTCAACAGGTCCCTCATCTCCGGCACCTGCCGCCGGACCACCTCTTCGGCGCGTCTCGCCATCTGATCGGTGGTGTCCAGCCTGGTGCCGGCCGGCAGCTCCAGGTTGACACGCACCTCTCCTTCGTCGGTTTGCGGTTGGAGTTCGAATCCGATAAAGGGAACCAGCAGGAACGAACCGGCGAACACCAGGACGGTGGCGGCGACCACGATGCTTCTATGCCGGAGTGACCAGGCGATGCCACGTCCGTAACTGTTGTCGAGTGCTTTCAGAGCGCCGGCTGCCCTGTGAACGATGGCATGGCTCCAGCTGTCGGGATCAGGTTCCCTGACACGAATCGTGCGGCTGGACATCAACGGAATGAGGGTCAGGGCAACCAACAGCGAACTGAAGAGCGCAAACGAGACGACCCAAGCCAGCTGCCGAAACATCACTCCTGAGAAGCCACTCATGAAGACGACGGGCAGGAAAACCGCAATCGTGGTCAGGGTCGAGGCGGTAACGGCGGTGGCCACTTCTTCCGTACCTTTTCGCGCAGCCTGGATTTTGTCTTCTCCTTGCTGCCGGTGCCGGAAAATATTCTCCAACACCACGATCGAATTATCCACCAGGATTCCCACTCCCAGCGCCAGGCCGCCGAAAGTGATCGTGTTCAAAGTAAAGCCGTAGAAGAACATCAGTCCGAAGGTGGCAATCACCGAAATGGGAATGGTGATGCCGATGATGAGAGTGGTGCGAATGTTCCTCAGGAAGAGAAGAAGAATGAAAACGGCCAGCATCGACCCGTAGAGTGCCGCGTCTCTGACGTTGGAGACGGATCTCTTGATGAACTGGGCGGTGTCGTAGGTTGACACCACCCGGACGTTGGGGAAATCCCGATTGATGCGTTGGATTTCTTTGTGGACCTGCTCGGCCACGGCGACTGTGTTAGCGCCTGACTGCTTGCGGATGGCAATCCGTAGCCCCGGTTTTCCATTCAGGCGGATCAAATTGCGTATTTCCTGATAACTGTCCTCCACCTCGGCAAGGTCCCGAATGTAGACGGGTTTTCCGTTGCGCCGCGCCACCATGGTCTGGGAAATCTGGTCCAGGTCCCGGTATTCGCCCAGAGTCCGCATGAGCACTTCGAAGTCACCTTCAATCACCTGGCCGGCGGCTTGGTTGAGATTCTCCCGCCTCAGCGCGGCCGAGACCTGGGCAGGCGCGATCTTCAGCGCATTCATCTTCTGGCGATTGAGATCGACGTGGATCTCGCGCTGCAAGCCGCCCCAGATGTCCGCCTGCGCCACTCCGGGCAGTCGTTCAAATCGGTACTGGATCTGAGTTTCGACAAAGTCCCGCAAGTCGCGAGGATTCATGTCTCCCGAGACGCCCAGGAAGATAATTGGAAAGGCGCTGACGTCGAACTTGAAGATGGTAGGCGAATCGGCGTCCTCGGGGAGTTGAGCTCGCATCCGGTCAATCCTGGCTCTCACTTCATCCGCCGCCGAGTCCAGATCCGTTCCCCATTCAAAGGCGACCCGCACCTGACTATTCCCTTCCGACGAGGTGGAGGTGATTTCCTTGACGCCAGGGGTAGAGGAAAGTGCCCGCTCCACCGGGATGCTGACCAGTTCCTCCATCTCCTGGGGACCGACACCCTCATAACTGGTCCGGACCGTCAAAGTGGGGAAACTGATGTCCGGCATCAGGTCCACGGGAAGGCGCAGAAAGGAGACGGCCCCCAAGAGCGTCGCCACCAGAACCAACACCGTAATAAGGACTGGGCGGCGGATGGCAAGATCAGGTAAATTCATTTTGCGCTCGCTTAGTCGCGGCCAGGTGGCGTTCCCATGTGAGGCTCAATCGGCTCCCTGGAGCCACTGCAACTCCAATGGAACGATTTCCCGGGGGCGGTTGACGCCCCTCTGTGGCGCAGTCAAGGCTTTTATGACAGTCCACGAGCTGTCAATCAAATCCCCTCCAAACCCTTGCACAATCAAGTCTTGCTCAACTCGGGTTACATACCAGGTCCGTTTTCGCCCCGGACTCTTACAGCGTCGCCTTCGTTCAAGCTTTGGGCGCCGGTGGTAACGATTTCGGCGCCTGGATCCAGCCCCTCGATCGTTTCCACAAAATCTCCCTCAATTCGCCCGACCTGGATCTTTTGAAACACGGTCTTCATCTCGTGAGTGAGCCGAAATACGCCCTGTTCCTCTCCCCGAATCAGCAACCCGGCGCGCGGAATGGCCAGCGCCTGATGGGAGAAGTTGACGTTGATTCGAACCCGGGCGAACATGCCCGGTTTAAGGAGCCGACCCGGGTTCGGGATCTCAATCTCAGCCTCCGCGCTGCGGGTTTCCGGATCCAGAAAAGGGCTGATGCGGGTGACGACGCCATGGTAGCTCTTGTCCGGATAGGCGTCGACCGTGATTTGGGCGGGCAGGCCGACTCGGACCGCTCCCAGGGTTCTCTCCGGAACAGGCATGATGGTTTTGACCCGATTCAGGTTCAGGACGGAGACAATGGCCACAGAAGGACTCACCAGAGCTCCCGGCTCCAAGTAACGGGTTCCGACGACGCCCTCCAGGGGGGAAAAGATACGGGTCTGCTCCCGCTCAATCTTCAGTTCCTTCAGGGCGGCTTCAGCTTGCTCCACTTGAGCAGTCGCCAGTTCAAGCTGCGATTCGGCGACCCGCACGCGACTCTCCAGGTCCTGCAGGTCCTGCACAGAGATCAGGTCTTCTTCATGGAGTGAACGGAAGCGGCGAAGCTGAATCTTCAGGTTCTCCACAGTGGCTTGCTCCCGCTTCTGGCCGGCCCGGGCCACGGCGATGGCGGCATCCGAGCGTCGAATCTGTTGACGCAGATCGCTGTCCTCAACCACCGCCACCAGTTGACCCCTGTTCACAGCATCCCCGCGATCCACCAGCACACGCTCCAGGCGACCGCTGATCCGCGACATGACTTCGACCGAGGCCTGCGCCTTCAGCTCGCCTAGAACCTCCAAAGGGCTATGGAACTCGCGAGGCTCGGCGACCGCAGTTTCGACCAGCAGAGCGGGTCGTCCAAGTCCGCCTCCCGGACTTGGCTCCATCGCCGCTGGGGCCAGTTCTTGATAGAGTCGAAAGCCCAACAGTGAAAAAAAGGATACGGCCACCAAAAGGAAAAGCAACTTACGAAGCAGAACCACCTCCTGGACTTCGGGAAGGTAGACGATCCGAGGCACAGACTTCCCTCTATCTTATGCCTCAAAAGACGGGAAAAATTTCAAGACGTTCCCAAGACAACCTTGAAACGGTTCTCTGCCATGGTGGGCACGGCCCTGTTTCGCCTCTCGGTTGGCCCTCTAGCCCGGATTATGCACCAGGTTTCGTCGCGAGGCGTCGGAAGCGCCGCACTGACAAGGCGTTACGCCCGAGGCCCCCGGAGGCGTAGTCGTGCATTACGTCGAGGAGGCCGAGGGTGGGCAACGCAGTCAGCGCGGATGATAACGGCGCCGCAGCAGAAAGCTGGTGAATAGTCCGGGCTGGAACGACGAGCGGTGTGGCTGCCGGGTCTTCATCGGTTTCGTCATCGCTGTCGTCCGGCAGCTGGAGAAAATCGAGGCCGACCGGCATCCCCCGGACGTTGCAGCGCTCATGTTAGTATGGTGGGCAACGCCATTCCATTGGGTCGGCTGAAGGGCGCCCATGAAGTTCAACCGGGCTCGAAGCCCGTTGGGGATGTGTACATGTCGAAGAGATTTGAGACGAGACAGACAATCTTCAAACCGACCTCACCCCAGGCCTTTCTGGGACGGAGAAGATTTCTGGCTTCGATGACCGTGGGAATAGCTGGAGCTTCCTCCCTGTTCACCCAATCAACCCGGGCAAGCGGTGGAGGAGGTCTGCTCGACTTGCCCATGCAGCGGCCGGAGGTGTTTCCTTCCAGACGGAATACGCACTATGCCCTGCCGGCCGGCATGAGGGCTGTCCTCACACCCCGCGAAAGTGCCGCCAGTCACAACAACTTTTACGAGTTTCTCCCCGGCCGAGCCGGACCGGTTTGGAAATATGTGGATCGTTTTGAGGTCGAACCCTGGAAGGTGGAAGTGACGGGTCACTGTCACCACCCGATGACGCTCGACCTGGACGACCTGTTCAAGTTTGAACATGAGGAACGGCTCTATCATTTTCGATGTGTCGAACGGTGGGCCATGAATGTCCCCTGGAGCGGCTTTCCCCTCAGCCGCCTCATCGAGAGAGCGCAACCCAAGAGTTCAGCCAGGTTCGTCCGTTTCCTCAGCGCCAACCGGCCAAAACAAATGCCTGGAATCCACCAATCCGGGGGTTTTCCATGGCCTTACCACGAGAGCCTCAGGATGGAGGAAGCGATGAACGAGTTGGCGCTGGTGGTGACCGGCGTCTACGGTCAACCCCTCCTCAAACAGCACGGTGCTCCGGTGCGCATAATCGTCCCCTGGAAGTACGGATACAAGAACCCGAAATCGATCGTCAAGATCGAATTTCTTCCCCGTCAACCCAAGAATTTCTGGCAGGTCGTGCCCCATGAGTACGGGTTTGTCTCTAATGTGAATCCCAACATTCCCCACCCCCGCTGGAGCCAGGAGAGATCTTACTGGCTGGATTCCAATGAATGGTTTCCGACACCCATCTTCAATGGCTATGAGAAGTATGTGGCTCATTTGTACCCGGATGAGCCCCGGACGCCGCAGCGGCCTCTGCGCCCCGGCCAAACTGCCCGCTGAGGTTCCAGAATCGGGCCCGTCGCCGCCTCGGAGAGGAATCCAGGATGGATTTTTCAATCCCCATCGCCACACAAAGTCTGCTCTCCGAGGTAGGAGCGTTTCTCAGAGAGGAAGTCTATCCCCTGGAGCCTCGATTGTTCGAACGGGGGTTCGGTCCACTGCTGACGGATCTGGGAGAGCTGCGAAGCCGAGTGAAGGCCAAGGGTTGGTGGCTGCCTCAGGCCGCAACAAGCGAAGGTGGGATGGGTCTGAGCCTGGTGGAATACGGTTTGGTCAGCGCCGAGTTGGGCCGCACTCCTCTGGGCCACTACCTGTTCAACTGCCAGGCGCCCGATGCCGGGAATATGGAGATACTCAGAGGGATGGGCAGCCAGCGGCAGAAGGAGAAGTTCCTGAGGCCGTTGCTGGAAGGCAGGATTCGGAGTTGCTTTGCCATGACCGAGCCCGATCGACCCGGATCCAATCCGGTCTGGATGGGCACGCGAGCGGAGAAGAGGGACGGCGATTACGTGATCGATGGTCACAAATGGTTCGTCTCGGCGGCGGATGGCGCCGCCTTTGCGATCGTGATGGCCGTCACCCATCCGGAGGCCGAGCCGCACCGCCGGGCCAGTATGATCCTGGTCCCGACGGACACCCCGGGCTTCAAACGGGTCCGCAATATCCCCTGCATGGGCCATCGCGGAGAATCCTGGGCCAGCCATGGCGAAATCCGTTTTGAGAGCTGTCGAGTGCCGGCTGCCAATCTGCTGGGAAGGGAAGGTCAGGGATTTGCGATCGCCCAGCAGCGGCTCGGGCCCGGTCGAATCCATCACTGCATGCGCTGGCTCGGGATTTGCGAGCGCGCCTTCGAGTTGATGTGCAAGAGGGCGGCCGGGAGAGAACTGGCGCCGGGGCGGCCTCTGGGCTCACGCCAGTTTGTCCAGGATTGGATTGCCACCAGCCGCATGGAGATCAACAGTGCCCGGCTCTCTGTCCTGCAGGCCGCCTGGTTGATCGACCAGAAGAGTGTGAGAGAAGCCCAAAGTGAGATTTCCTGCGTCAAGTTTCAGGTTGCCAACACTTTACGTAAAGTGTTGGACCGCGCCATTCAGACCCACGGCGGTTTGGGCGTGACGGACGATACTCCCCTCGCCTTTTTTTACCGCAACGAACGAGCGGCCCGGATCTACGACGGTCCCGACGAAGTGCATAAGATTGCGGTCGCAAGGCGGATTCTCAGAGAGTGGGGAATGAAGGGCTGACGAGGCAGCGCGTGAGAAGGAAACTGTACTTCGCGGGAGAAGAGCGTTTTCGACCTTGGCAAATGGAAGAGGAGAGAGGGGGTGCCTTGAACCCCCTCCCACCAGTTGTGTAAAGTGGCGCTCATGATGATCCCACTACTGCACCAAACATCGATTCCCCACGCTCACCCCCATATTGAAGTCGTTGTGGCCACTGTTGTGAGCATGATTGTGGCGATTTGGGTGCTGCGGAGACTGATAAAGAAGGGGTAGAGAAGTGAGTCTCCTTCCAGCCTGAAATCCCTGTCGCGCAATGAACCCATCACCTCCGGCCCGATTCCAGGAAGAACTTCAGAGAAAGATCCGAGGGGACGTGCTCCTGGATGAGATGTCCCGGCTGCTTTACAGCACCGATGCCAGCCTCTACCAGGTCAAGCCCCTGGGGGTGGTTCTTCCATGCGGCCGCGAGGATGTCCTCCAGGCCATTCGCACGGCCGTCAAGTACGGCGTGCCGGTTCTTCCTCGGGGAGCCGGCACCAGCCTGGCCGGGCAAACTGTGACGCCCGGTTTGGTCATCGACTGTTCCAAGTACATGAACCGGATCCTGGAGGTGGACAGCGCCCAGAGGTGGGCTCGTGTTGAACCCGGTATCGTACTCGATAACCTCAACGATTTTCTGACTTTCCACGGTCTTTTTTTTGCCCCCGACGTGGCCACCAGCAGCCGCGCCACGATTGGGGGCATGATTGGGAACAACTCAGCGGGCGTCCACTCCATCCGCTACGGCAAGACCGTCGATCACCTCCTGGGGCTCTCAGTGATTCTTTCCACCGGAGAGGAGCTGGAATTTCACAGCCTGGAGCGTGGCGGTCTGGAAGAGAAATGTTGTCGAGCCGGCCGGGAAGGGAACCTGTACCGGTCCATCCGTGGAATCGTGAGAGAGAATCGGAGTGAGATCCTCCTCCGTTACCCCAAGGTGATGCGCCGGGTGGGGGGATATAACCTGGACGCACTGGTGGACGAGGACCATTTCAATCTCGCCAAACTGCTGGTTGGATCGGAGGGCACACTGGCCTTCGTCACCGAAGCCAAACTCAATCTGGAGCCTCTGCCACGGTCCAAGGTCACCTGCGTGATCCACTTCGCTTCCCTCGTCAAAGCTACTGACGCGGTGGCGGTGATTCTTCGTCATGGCCCCTCAGCGGTGGAAATCTTGGACCATTGGGGATTAAAGTTAGCTTCTAAAAACCCCGCTGTGGCAGATCTTTACGAGACTTTTATTGAAGGAACTCCTGAGGCCGTTTTGCTGGTCGAGTTCAGCGGACCGTCTAAGGAGGGAGTGGCTTCCTCCGCAGCGGGCCTGCGGGACGACGCAGCCCTGCGCCGCCTCAGCTACCATCTTTCACCGGCCTATGAAGGTCGGAGGCAGCAGAACGTCTGGCAGGTCCGAAAGAACGCACTTGGCGTGCTGCTGGCAATGAAAGGAGACGCCAAGCCACTTCCCTTCATCGAAGACGCCTGTGTCCCCGTCTCCCATCTGAGCGCCTATGTTTCGCAAATCGTGAAGCTGTGCCGTAGTCTGGACCGGCCTGTGGCTTTGTACGCCCATGCCAGCGCGGGAGTGATCCATGTTCGGCCGATCCTCAACTTGAAAGAGCGGGAAGATGTGCAGATCATGCGCAGGATCTCGGAGGAAGCCTTTCGTTTGGTAGTCGGCTACGGAGGGGCCTGGAGTGGTGAACATGGGGACGGACTGGTCAGAAGCTACAAGAATCCGGAGTTTTTCGGCCCTAAGCTGTTCCGGGCTTTTGGAAGTGTCAAGGCGGCTTTCGATCCGCCTGGACTGATGAACCCCGGTAAAATCGTCCAAACGCCCGACATGACCGAGAACCTCCGTATCCACCCGGGATATCGTACTGTCGTCCCGCCCACCTATTTTCGTTTCGGGCCGGAGCGCGGCTTTGACCGGGCCATTGAAATGTGCACAGGAGTGGGACACTGCCGAAAGACGCTGGGAGGGACGATGTGCCCGTCCTATATGGCCACCCGTGAAGAGGAGCATTCGACCCGGGGTCGCGCCAACGCCCTGCGCTCAGCCATTGCGGGCGAAATGGGACCGGATGGACTGACCAGTCACAGTCTCTATCAAACCCTGGACCTGTGCCTGGAATGCAAGGCCTGTAAATCGGAGTGCCCCTCCAACGTGGATATGGCCCGCCTGAAGGCCGAGTTTCTGGCCCACTACTACCAACGGCATGGACTCCCGTTGGGGAAGCGTCTGGTGGCTCGAACTCATGAAACGGCTCGACTGGCCAGCCGGGCGCCCTGGCTTTTCAATCTGGCGGTCCAAAACCCACTCGCCCGTTGGTTGCTGGAAAAGAGCGCCGGGATCGATCGCAGAAGGAGTCTACTCCGCTATGCGTCGAGGACGCTGGAGCAATGGTACGAGGCTCACCGGAGGCAGAGTCAAGCCTCGGCCAGTGGCGCGCAGGTCGCCTTGTTCGTCGATACCTTTACGAATTTCTTCCAGCCCCGGATTGGCGTTTCAGCGGTGCGTCTGGTGGAAGCTCTCGGTTACTCCGTGACGCTGGCGGACGCGGGCTGCTGTGGTCGACCCCTGATTTCCTCAGGTCTGCTGGCTGAAGCCAAAGAGAGGGGAGGGGAACTGATCCGGCGCCTCCGCCCCGTGGCGGAGAATGGTGTGCCCATTGTGGTTCTGGAGCCGAGCTGCTTTTCCACTCTGCGAGATGATTATTCTGACTTGATAGAGGACGCCGCCACCTGTCGTCTGGTCAGTGATCACATCTTCTCTCTGGAAGAATTCTTAAATCAAGAAGAGGTTTACATTAGACTTCTTGAGAAAATGGACAAAGGTCCTTCGCGCATTCTCTTTCACGGCCACTGCCAGCAGAAAGCCTTGATTGGCACCAAGGAATCGATGCGAGCGCTTGGCAGTCTCCGGGAGAGCGGGATCGACGAGGTGGATGCGGGATGCTGCGGGATGGCCGGGAGCTTTGGATACGAGAGGCACCACTACGCCCTTTCCGAAAAGATCGGTGCCCGCCGCCTTTTTCCAGCCGTGGAAAAGACAGGTCCCGAGACCACAATTGTGGCCTCCGGTTTCAGTTGCCGCTCGCAGATTCAACATTTCACCGGCCGCCGCGCCAGCCATCTGGCCGAAGTGCTGGCCGAGAGCCTGAAGCCCGGCTGTTGAAGACCTGGTGAGGGCCAGTTCGCCGCCTGAGGCGGCTCCCACACAGGGTTCAGCGAGCTTACTTGACCGGCCAGGCTCTAGCCAGAAAACCGACTTTTCCTCTGAAGGTAGCACATAGCAGCTTTTTGTGCTACACTTCCTTCCGTTATGAGAACGCTCTCTATTCGCGAAATGCGTGCCTCGTTGGGCCAGTTGGACCGCATTCTGGAGGGAGAAAGGGAAATCGTGATCACCCGGCGGGGCCGGGCTATTGCCCGGCTCCTGCCTTTTCAACCGCGCTCTGTCATGCCTTCGCACGTTGAGCTGCGGGCGGAGATGCCGGAGTTGACTTCCAGTGCCGAGCTCATCCGTGAAGATCGAGAATCGCGTTGAAGCCAAGGACGCCTACTTGGACACCTCGGCACTGGCCAAGTGGTATCTGAACGAACCCTTTTCCGAAGCTGTTGAAGACTTTTTGCGTTCCCTTTCGCAGGCGCGAATCAGCTCACTGACCACCCTGGAGTTCCGGTGTCTGTTGGCCAGAAGACGGCGCGCCGCCGAGATTTCCGCCTTGGTCGAGAACCGGGCTATGGCGGTTTTTGAGCAAGACGTCAGTGACGGCTGTCTCGTGGTACTGTGCGTCGACGACAACGCCATTCAGGCAGCCGCAAGACTGATGGCGACGTTACCGGGTCATCCCTTGCGCGCATTGGACGCCCTCCACCTGGCGATTGCCGGAAGCGCCCGGCTCCAGATTCTGGCGACCGCCGACCGAATCATGGCCAATGCCGCCGCGGCTCTCGGCTTCGAGGTCAAGGCTTTCCTTTCGGAGCCTTGGTAGCTTTTGATCGAAGTCAGAATTTTATGAATCCAGCCAACCTGTTGACGATCTTGCGGATCTTTTTGGTCCCGGTCCTTATTCTGCTGATCCTCTATGGCCACCTCACCGGAGCGCTGATTGTGTTCCTGCTGGCCGGGATGACGGATCTCCTGGATGGATTGATCGCCAGGAGGTTCGACCAGAGCAGCCCCCTGGGAACGATGCTGGACCCGATCGCCGACAAAGTCCTCCTGGTCAGCTCTTTTGTGGCGCTTTCACTGCCGACTGCCGAGCTCACCGTGCGGATTCCGCTGTGGCTGACCGTCAGCGTCATCAGCCGCGACATCTTGCTCATCACGGGGGTAGTGATTATTCATCTGGCCCTCGGAAGCCATGTTTTCCCTCCTTCCAGCTACGGGAAGTGGACGACGGCTTTTCAGCTTCTAACGGTATTCCTGGTGCTGCTCGGCAATTCTTTCCAGTACGACAATCCTTTGCTGCCGTTTGTCCTCTATGCAACGCTGGCTCTCACCTTGATATCGGGTGTCCATTATGCCTTGAGGGGGGCGAAACTCTCCGAGTACGGCCAGGGCAAGTTCGAGTAGATCAAGAAGCGATCGGCCGGGCGGGATTCATTGTCAACCGGCTTTTGGTACTCTATTGATTGGATCAATCGTGCGGCAGCGCAGGGAATCGGTGCCCGTCTGGAGGGGTCTATTGGACCTTCGCCGAGGCTGGGCGGTTGGCGGGGCCGGCCTGGCGCGTCGGGAAGATGCCTGGTTGCCTTTCGTTTCCGCCGGGCGTCATTGAAGGCGGTGGCGTGTCTCCCGGCGGGGAAGCGGGCTCTGTATCGAGAGAGTGAGGGCCATGTTTGACAATTTGAAGCTGGAGATCGAAGAAGGGATCGCCCTCCTGACGGTGAATCGGCCCGAAACTCTCAATGCCCTCAATCGCGAGACGATGAAGGAGTTGGAGGCGGCCTTCGCGCAATTGCGTGAAGACGCGGCCGCGGGTGCCGTGATTGTCACCGGAGAGGGACCTAAGTCTTTTGTGGCTGGCGCCGATATCAAAGAACTCGAGGCGTTGGACGCAGCGGCGGGAAAAAAGTTGTCCGCCCAAGGGCAGGCGATCTTCCGAGCTATTGAGACCTTCCCGAAGCTCGTGATCGCGGCTGTTAACGGTTACTGCCTGGGGGGAGGGTGTGAACTGGCCCTGGCCTGCCATCTGCGAATCGCTTCGGAGACCGCCGTCTTTGGCCAACCGGAGGTCCAGTTGGGCCTCGTTCCCGGTTACGGCGGGACGCAAAGACTGGGCCGATTGGTGGGCAAGGGGCTGGCTTTGGAGATGATACTCTGCGGCCAGATGGTGGACGCGGGCAGGGCGCTTCGGATGGGCCTCGTCAATCGGGTGGTGGAGCCGGCCCAACTGATGAACGAAAGCCGCGCCGTGGCCTCCCGAATTCTCCAAAACGGCCCGCTGGCTGTCCAGTACTCAATCGAGGCCATTGATCGGGGGCTGCAAATGCCTCTCGAGGAAGGGCTGTCGCTGGAGTCCACCCTGTTTGGGTTGGCCTGTGCCAGTCAGGACATGAAAGAAGGCACCCGGGCTTTCTTGGAGAAACGCAACCCTCAGTTTGAAGGAAGATAATGCCCGGCGGCAAAAAGGGGGATAGCTTGAAAGATGTGGTGGGTGGACTCGACGCAACCGAGCTGAAAATCGGCATTGTAGTGAGCCGTTTCAATGAATTGGTGACGGACCGTCTGCTGCGGGGCGCCTTGGAGATCCTGCGTCGCGCCGGAGTCGATGAAGATCGAGTGACTGTGGTTCGGGTGCCGGGGAGTTTTGAAATTCCGTTTGCGGCCCAGCAGCTGGCGGCAAGTCAGTCCTTTGACGCCATCGTCTGCCTGGGAGCGTTGATACGAGGAGAAACCGACCACTACGAATATCTGGCTGCTGAAGTGACGCGTGGAATTGCCGAAATCGGACTCAAGTTCGATCTCCCGGTGACATTTGGCGTGATCACGGCCGGCACTGTCGAGCAGGCCTTGAACCGGGCCGGTCTCAAACACGGAAACAAGGGTACGGAAGCGACTCTGGGAGCAATCGAAATGGTTCACTTGAAAAGAGCACTGCGAAGCGAATAGTCCTTCGAAGGTCGGGGCAACTGGTCAGGGGCGCGCAACCGGCCTCGGAATCCAACCCTGCCGTTGCCCTGAACTTTACCCGCCTGCGGCTCTCTTCTCGAGCACTCGGGCGTCCTCAGCCGGTGGCGGTACGAAGGGTACAACGGGAAAGTGGGGGCTTGACAATCCGCCAGGTTGGGCCATGGGTAGTCGACGAAAGGGACGAGAGTTCGCGCTGCAGCTGTTGTTTCAGGAGGACGTCGCACAGACTCCACCCGAGGAGATCCGCCGGCTCTTCTGGGCCTCCAACCAGACGGACGAGGAGACCCGCGGTTTCGCCGAGCTCTTATTCCACAAGTTTCTGGAGAGTCAGCTCCAAGTCGACCAGTTGATCCGGCGCCATGCCCGCAACTGGTCTCTGGAGCGGATGGCGGCGGTGGATCGAAACATTCTCCGCATGGCGGCCAGCGAGTTGCTTTTCACCGAAACTCCTGCCGCGGTCGTCATTGATGAGGCAATAGACATTGCCCGAAAGTACAGTGGAGAAGATTCCCCCGACTTCGTCAACGGCGTTCTCGACGCGGTGAAAGAGGAATTGCAGCACCAGGCGCCGGCTGGGCCATCATGAGTGACGCAATCACCGATCCGGTTCAACAACGGCATCGAAAGCTGGAGCAAATCAGGAGTCTGGGATATGACGTCCATCCCCACCGTTACGCTCTGACTCACAGCGTTGGGGCATTGGTGGAGACCTTCTCGGCCAAGACCGGGGATGAACTCAGCCAGGAGACCGTCCGGCTGAAAACCGCCGGCCGGATCATGTCGATGCGCGGTCACGGCAAGGTGGGTTTCAGTCATATTGCCGGTGGAGGACGGCAGATCCAGGTCTACGTCCGCCAGGATCGTGTTGGCCCTGACAACTACCGGTTGTACAAACTGCTGGATACGGGCGACATCATCGGTGTCAAGGGAGAGCTCTTCCGAACCCGCCGTGGCGAGTTGACGGTTTTCGCCGACGAGGTCAACCTTCTTTCCAAGTCCTTGTTGCCACTTCCCGAAAAGTGGCACGGTTTAAGTGACGTCGAAATCCGCTACCGGCAACGCTATCTTGACTTGATCGTCAGTCCCCAGGTCAGACGTGTTTTTGTCCGCAGGAGTCGGATTATCCGCGAGTTGAGGCGTTTCCTGGAAGCCCACGACTATCTGGAAGTGGAGACTCCAATCATGCAGCCGCTTGCCGGCGGCGCCAGGGCCAGGCCCTTCGAGACGTTCCACCAGGCCCTGGGGATGCCCCTTTTTTTGAGAATTGCTCCGGAACTGTACCTGAAACGACTGACGGTGGGAGGGTTTGACAGGGTTTACGAAATCAGTCGAAACTTCCGCAACGAAGGGATTTCCACACAGCACAATCCAGAATTTACCATGCTGGAGTTCTATGTGGCCTATTGCGACTACCGGGACCTGATGGATTTTAGCGAGTCCATGCTGAGCCATGTCGTGGAGAAGGTGAATGGTGGGTTGGAGGTCGACTTCGGGAAGCACCGGATCAGTTTCGAGAACTTCGCCCGCTATTCCATGCTTTCAGCCATCCAGGAGTTCTGGTCCGACGGCGCGGCGCCCTCGGAAGAAGAATTGTGCGACGAGAACCGCCTGCGGCAACTTCTCCGAAGACTCGACGCAGAGGCGGGGGAGGGTGAGGCTTGGGGCAAGCTCCTGGCCTTGCTCTTCGAGGTCGTTGCCGAGGAACATTTGATTCAACCGACCTTCATTTACGATTATCCAGCCGAGGTTTCGCCGCTGTCGAAGCGGAAAGACGAGGACCCGCGCTTTGTGGAACGCTTTGAGCTTTACATTGGCGGCCTGGAGATCGCCAATGCCTACAGCGAGTTGAACGATCCCGAGGAGCAGCAGCAGCGCTTCGAGGAGCAGCTTCGAGAGAGGGACAGGGGAGAACTTGAGGCCCATGTGATGGATGAGGATTACCTGCGAGCCCTTCGCTACGGCATGCCACCGACGGCCGGTGAGGGCGTTGGGATTGATCGCTTGACGATGATCTTGACCAACTCCAGGTCGATCCGGGAAGTGATTCTTTTCCCTCAACTTCGACCCGAGTCGCAGAAGTGAACCCGCATGGCTCTTGAGAGTTTCGTAGCCTTTCGGTATCTGCTGGCCAAACGTAAACAAGCGGTGATCTCGGTCGTCACCCTGATTTCCATCGTCGGTGTGGGGGCGGGGGTAATGGCATTGATCATCGCTCTGTCACTCAACAGCGGATTTCAGAGGGAGTTTCAGACTCGGATTCTGGCGGCAACTTCTCATATCAATCTGCTGCGCATCGGGAATCTGGCCATTCAAGACTATCCCCGTCTGGCAGACCGGCTCGGCCAACTGGAGGGCGTGACGGCGGTCTCCCCAACCACCTACGGCCAGGCCCTGCTCCGCAGCGATCTGAACCGCCAACAACCGGTGGTCTTGAGGGGAGTGGATCCCGCCCGTCAGGCGATCCTGAATGACTTGCTTTCCCAGGTCATCGAGGGGGACGCAGCCCTCCTGGGTCGTACCCGGCCGGTGCCCTCCATCGTATTGGGAAAGGACCTGGCCGAAGCCTTGGGAGTGCTGGTCGGCGACCACGTTCGTGCCATCGGCTTTCAAGGAGAGCTCTCTCCTCTGGGCAGGATGCCCCGCTCCAAGCTGTTCAAAGTTGTGGCCATCTTTGAGTCCGGACTTTGGGAGTATGATGCCAACTGGGCCCTGGTCCCGATTCAGGCCGCCCAGCGGTTCATCGGACTGTCGCCCAAGGAAGTCTCTGCTTTGGAATTTCGTGTCGAGAGAATCTACGAGGTGGGTGAAGTCAAAGCTCGAATCCTGGCGGCCACGGGTCCCGGCTATATTGCGCGCACCTGGATCGAACTCAATCGTCCCCTCTTCTCGGCACTGCGGCTGGAGAAGCTGGCTCTGTTCATCGCCATCAGCCTGATCGTGATGGTCGCTTGTCTGAATATTGTCAGCACGCTGACGATGACAGTCATGGACAAGAACCGCGACATTGCCATCCTCTCAGCCATGGGTGGAAAGGCGCGCACCATCATGGCCATCTTCATGCTGCAGGGCCTCACCATTGGAATCGTGGGGACTCTTTTGGGAGATGTTCTGGGCTCCGTCGCGGTCTGGTATTTTGATACCTACAAGGTGTTTCACCTGGAGCCACAGATTTATTCGATCCCGTATGTCCCCTTCAAGCTCGCCCTCAGCGATGTGGCCCTGGTGTCGTTGCTGGCGCCGGCCGTCAGCTTCCTGGCGACGCTCTATCCGGCCCGGGCGGCCTCTCGCCTCGATCCAGTCGAGGCTTTGAGATATGAGTAGCTTTCTCGAAGTGCGGGGACTCTACAAGGCCTATCCGTCCGGCCGGCTTCGGTTGCAGGTTCTTTCCAATCTGAATCTCAGGGTCGAGCGCGGCCAGATGCTGGCGATCACCGGGTCCAGCGGATCCGGCAAAAGTACCTTCCTCCATCTGGTGGGAGGGATGGAAAAGCCGGATGCCGGCGAGATTCTGTTTGAAGACCTGGACATCTGCAGCCTCAACCCGGAGGAGTTGGCCACTTTCCGCAACCGGAGAATCGGGTTCATCTTCCAGTTTCACCATCTGCTCTCCGAGTTCACGGCCCTGGAGAATGTCATGATGCCGCTGCTGCTGCGCCGCACGCCGGCTCGAAAGGCCGCCCAAACGGCCAAGCAATACCTGAAGGAAGTGGGACTGGAAGAGCGCGTCGACCATCGACCCGGGGAACTCTCGGGTGGCGAACAACAGCGAGTTGCAATTGCCCGCGCCCTGGTGGGACAACCCCACCTTCTGCTGGCCGATGAACCGACCGGCAACCTGGATGACCGGACTTCGGAAGGGATTCATCAGCTTTTGATGGAGGTCCACCGCAAGAACGAACTGACGTCGATCATGGTGACCCACGACCCGGGTTTGTCAAACTTGTGTCAAAGGCGAAAACGTGTAGAAGGGGGTGGGCTGGTGGATTGAAGAGGTCGAGAGGTGGGCGGAGCCGGGAAGACGAAAATGAAGTGTTTTATCACCCGGACGATGTATAATTCCCCGTTGGCTTCGCTGCACCCAGCTGTCACCAGACGGGTTCGCGAACGCTATCATGATGGGACTTGCCAGGGAGGCGGACGTTGTGATCGGGGGTACAGAGCGGTGTCTGGAGTCAGGAACGGCGCCGGCCAGGCTCCTTTCAGAACGGTTCTGAGG
>JBHHYX010000063.1:0-17676 GCA_046757765.1 Acidobacteriota bacterium
CGGGAATGGTCCCCACTCCCTACCAGAGCGGCGGGACCAATCGGGAACAAGGAATCAGCAAGTCGGGAAACCGATGGGTGCGCTCGGTGGCCGTCGAGATGGCCTGGATGTGGGTGCGCTACCAACCCGAGAGCCAGCTGACCCGCTGGTTCGAGCGCCGCTTCGCCCAGGGCGGAGTCCGGGCCCGCAAAGTCGGCATCGTGGCTCTGACCCGGCGCCTGCTCATCCAGCTCTGGAATTATCGGCAACACGGAGTGATCCCGGCCCCCACCGGGCCTGCCCCGGTGGAAGCCCAGTTTGACAACTAGACGGCGGATGGTGGAGCCTGAGCTCCCCACCGGGCCTGTCCCGGTGGAAGCCCGGTTTGACAACTAGACGAAGCATTTGGTTGCCTTTCAATGCCAACGAAGACGACCCGCTCCCGACCGATCGAAGTAGTCAAACCCGGAAACCACCGGCGCAGGACCGGTGGGGCAGGACAACGGAGTGCCAATCGCGTTAGTTGTCAAACCGGTTCACCACCGGCGCGGGGCCGGTGGGGGCTGGGAGTCCAGGCGAGGACACCGCTCGTCGGTCGGTCTGAGGCGTGAGCCTCGTTAGGCCTGGGTTCAGCAGGATCTTGAGATTTGAGTCAAGTTTGAATCGTCCACTATGTGTCTCAAGTTGGAGGTTTTTTGTACCTGTTTTCTGGAAAGCGGTAGTTCCACTACCGCATTGGAGTGTCAGCCAAGGTGGCCGGCACCACGATCTCTTCCGCCTCTCGACGGTCTGAGGCGGAGCCTCGCTAAGGCTAGAGAACGTCAAAATCCACCTCCTGAACCTGCTTATCGGAGCTCAGCAAATCCCGCGCTTCGACCTGGAGCTGGTAATGACCGCGAGAAAGGCGGGAGAGCGAGAGACTGATGGCATAGCTGACTTTGACCAGTTCGTCATGTGTCACATACTGAAGCTGTCGAAGCGTGGGGGTGGCGATCGGCTGCCCCTTCTTGAGGATTCGGATGAGGATCTCCACTTTGGGCCGGTTGGCCCGCAGACGAGGCTGGTAGATTTCGAAGAAAGCGGTCAAGAGATCCTTGCGTCGGAATCGCCTTTCCAGCGCCGGCACCAGCAGCAATTGATCCACCTTGAGCGGGTTGGAGTCGCTGTAGGTCAAGGCGCGGTGACGTTGTCGGAAGAGGGGTTTTTCCGTGCCGTCGATCGGCCTGACCTGGTTGCACAAGATCAGGTTGGAAAGACTGAAGCCGGTTGAAAACGAGGGGACGATGAGCGGCTGGTGGATGTGCTTGAAGCGCCCGTTCCTCTGGTCCAGGAGGTAAACGTCCAGCTGATGGTCCCCGGGCAAGGTGGCCAGCCGGCTCTGGTAGACTATCCTCTCATGCGGCAGCCGATCTTGACTCGCCGCCTCCAAGGTTAGAGTGTCGAAAAGTTCGGCCACTATCCGGCCGTTGCGACGAATCTCGGCCAGCACTGTGAACTCGTCAACGTTGGCGAGTTCCCGGCCCGCCACCTCAATGACCAGAGGAATGTAGGTGTAGGGCGTGGCGGAACGCAAGAACCAGACTTCTACCGAAGCGGGCAGCTCATCAAAGAAAAGAGCGGATTCTACCTGGCGTTTCAGGCGGAGGCGTTCCTCGGCTTGTCGTTCCAGAAGATCACCCGGCGAACGCAGGAGTTCAGCCACCGACTGGGTCAGATCAAAGGGATCAAAAACGAACGGGCTGTCCTCCAGAACATAGTAGAAGTCGACGTTGGAATGGAATCGGGGACGGCCCGCGTAGACGATTTGAAAATCCAGCCCGGCACTGGCCGCGCCTCTGTAAAGTCCGCTGTTGAAAAATCGGTTTCGGTCCAGGAACCCCTGCGGCGAGTTCTGCTTCAGTGTCAGGAGACTCATAGCGTCGGCGCTGGAGAGGCGCATGAAGAACACGTCCATTGGTCCGGAAGGGTAGTCACGTCCGCCCAGCTCTCTGTAGGTCCACAGTTCGCTCTCGGGAATGGAGATGGTGACGCCGCCGGAGGACGGCAGGCTCCTCCCACCGCCCGATCCGCGCGCCAATTCTTTTCTTTTCTCAATCTCCTGGCTGGCAAAGACGAGCCGCTCGGCCGGCTCTCCGTGAATGATATAAACACGCCCCCTGTCGGTTCGCCATCCAGGCTTTCCATGAGCGAAATGGGCATTGGCATAAGCCAGTCGACGGTAGTGTTCCTGGCGGAAAGGATTCGCTTCCGTGGTGGGATCCGGGTCGCGTCGCCGCCAGAACTCTTCCACAAAGGCTCTGCGATCCTCATCGGAACTGAGTTGATTGAACTGTTTGATTTCGCTCCTGGAGATAATGTAGTGGACGTCTTCCCCCAGCCATTTCTCAAAATTGACGGGTGCGGGAGTGGCCAAAAGAAGCAGCAGCGGCAGCTTGAGCATGAGGATATGGTAATACAGTCCGCCTCACTGTCTCAAAGAACGGGCCTGCCCGCAGGCGTAGCCGGGCCTACGTTGAGGATTTCGCGATTGAGGAGCGGCCGAAGATGGTGTGAAGATGAGATGCCAAAATGTGAAGTTATTCTTGCGCGAGCCCTTACAGAAAGAAGGTCACGACCGCGAAGACCGGCATGAGAATGAGCCCACTGTAGATCATGTAGCCGAAGAACGAGGGCATTTTGATCCCGGCCTGCTCGGCGATGCTCTTGACCATGAAATTGGGACCGTTGCCGATGTAGGTGTTGGCGCCCATGAAGACGGCCGCCAGGCTGATAGCCACCAGAAACGGTTCCGCCACAGTGCGCCCCTCGGAGAGGACGACACTCACCGCTCCGCCGGGATGGATGGTGGTGGCAGTCTCGAAAAAGACGACATAGGTGGGAGCGTTGTCCAGAAAACTGGAGAGGAATCCGGTTGTCCAGAAGAACTTGTGGGTGGAATCGATGCCCAGGGTCGGACCCAGGACATTGAGGATTTCGATGGGGACCTGCATGCAGATGAAGATACCGCTGAAGAGGGCGGCCACCTCGATGATGGCGGCGTAGTCGAAACGGTTCTCGACGCGCACGGAAGCCCGAGTCGTCAGCAGGGAGCCCACTACCAGCGCCAGCATCATGGCTTCGCGAAAGAAAGCTGGGGGGCGGAAGGAAGTGAACAGGAAGGGCTCATCGGGGACGATCAGGGCCACGCACAAGACCACTCCCAGCAGAATCAGCAAGTTGGGCGTGCCCGACAAGCGCAGCGGACGAACCTGGCTTTCGTCACGGATCACATCACCCAGTTCTTCTTTGGCGTAGGCCCTGCGGTCCCAGAGGTAGTAGATGGCCAGAAGCGCCACATTGACCCCCAGCCAGTAAGGCCAAAGCGCCAGCGTCCACATGAAGGGGACCCCCCTCAGGTAGCCCAAAAACAAGGGCGGGTCACCGATGGGAAGGAGCAGGCCTCCACAGTTGCAGACCATGAAAATAAAGAAAATGACGGTGTGGACCTGGTGCTTCCGTTCCTGGTTGGTGGTGAGCAGGGGCCGGATGAGCACCATCGCCGCCCCGGTTGTTCCGATGAAACTGGCCAGCAGAGCGCCGATGCCCAGAAAGGCGCAGTTGGTCCCCGGATGGGCACGCAGATCTCCACTCAGGTTGATCCCGCCGCTGATCACGTAGAGGCTGAAGAGGAGCACAATAAAGGGAACGAACTCCGAAAAAATTCCGTTGCTGAAAGCGGCGAACAGAGTTTCCCAGCCGGGAGCAGAGATTTCGTGGTGGGTGAAGTGGTTAGCGATGCCTCCCGGGTGAATCAAGCCGTAATAGAGCAGAGCGACCGCGCCCAGACCCACCGCCACGATAAAGCGGTTCCTATTGCTGTGCCACCAGTGCTCGGTGGCGGGAATGAGGGGCAACACCGCAATTGACAAAAGGAGCGCAGCGAAAGGAAGCACGGCCCAGAGAGGGGGCAGGTAGGGTGGGGCCGCCTCCAGTGGAGCTTCAGCCTGGACGCCTTCCAAATGGGTGCCATGAGCCCCGCCCGGGATCAGTCCGAACCACAACACCACGAAGTAAACGGCAATCACCGCCAGGAGACCGACGACTGCGCTCCGAGAGACCCGGGCCATTTTCCGGCAGGACGCCGCACGATCGGGATCTTCCCGTCGATACAAGCTCTCCTGCTCTCTCTTCTGCAACTCATGAACGGGCTGGCTCATAGCTTTGGCAACGGAATGGGCCGCTAGGTTCACGCCTACCCTATCGACCTCGATCTAAGAAACTTGAGGAAGCCCCGGTCAGTGGCGCGCTGCCCGTGGCGGCTCTTTTCACATCGCCCCGGCTCGGGGCGGAGAGGAGGAGAACCTCATACATGCCTCGCCGGTGTGAAGTCCTCTGCCAGACCTGATTCGAATTCAATCTTCTCACGAACACTTTGCAGGCGAGCTTCCGTGGCCATTGCTGCCGGGTCGAAATCGGTTTCGATTCGTTCAATCCGCCCCAGGGTGGCCCGTGTTGCCGGATGAGGTGGAACAAAAAGAGAGCAGCAATCCTCATCTGGAAGGATGGATATCGGATAGGTCCCGATTCTGCGGGCGAAGTGGATAATATCCTCCTTGTCCTCGCCGATCAGGGGTCTGAGGACGGGCAACTGGGTGGCCCGCGAGATCACTCCGATATTTTCCAACGTCTGGGACGCCACCTGCCCGATGCTCTCGCCCGTCACCAGGGCCTGGGCATGTTCGCGCCGGGCAATGTGCTCGCCAATACGCAACATCAGTCGACGGTAGAGGATGACTCGAGTCTCTGCCGGCGTCAGGGCGACGATGGTCCTCTGTGCTTCAGCGAAAGGCA
The DNA here is from genome assembly GCA_046757765.1 of Acidobacteriota bacterium. Classification (GTDB taxonomy): domain Bacteria; phylum Acidobacteriota; class UBA6911; order RPQK01; family JBHHYX01; genus JBHHYX01. Next base: position 4,810 of record JBHHYX010000063.1, read on the forward strand.
CCATGTAGAGGGTGGAGCGATACTGGAACCGGCTGAGAAGATGGACCAGCTGCCGCACCTTCTGTTGCGAGTCCAGAGAAGTGTGAGGATAGCTGTGAAAATGGACGAAAATGACTCGACAACCCCGCCTCAGAACCTTGTAGGCCGCCACCGGTGAATCGATACCACCGGAAAGCAACACCACCACCTTGCCCGCCGATCCGACTGGGAGACCGCCCGAGCCCGGGAGCCTCTCGAAATAGAGAAAGGCGTGGCCGTTGACGAGATGGACGTAGCAGGTAAGAACGGGGTTGTCGAGACGAACTTTTTTCTTCCACCTGCCGACAACGAATTCGCCCAGGCGCCGATTGATCTCGGGAGAGGTCAGAGGAAAGCTCTTGTTGGCCCTTCTGGCGTGGATCTTGAAACTTGCGAAGTCACGGTCGCGCAGCAACTCCTCCAGTTTCTTTTCGATCAACCTCATCACCGGCTCACAGACCCAGGCCGGAGAACAGTTCACGATCCCAAAGACATTCTGCAGTCGGGAGCCGACTTCCCGCACAGGAGATTCAGACGTCAACCCCACAATGACCCGACCGTGAAAACGGCGCACGGACCGGATGGGCAGGCCGGCCAGGGCCCGTTCAATATTCCGGCAAAGCTGATTCTCGAAAAGGACTCGATTGCCCCGTTTGAGAGCGATCTCATGATAATGGCAAAGGAAGCAGCGATCCATTCGTCGCCCATTATAGCTGCTTCCGGCTGGCGCAAGAATAACTTCACATTTTGGCCGGGGCTGGTCGATTCTCGAGCTGCAGCCGCCGGCTCATTTGATCTTTCTCACCACCAAGGTGATCACTTCGCCTTCATCGGTCCTTTTATAGAAGACGTGCACCAGATCGCCCGCCTTGAAATCGCCCCCCTTGACCGAAGCCTCTTTGAACAGGAAACTGCGTTGGCCGGACTTGGCCTGGACCACTAACTTTTCAGCCGTCACTTCCACAACATTGGCATAGACGTCATAGATTCGCTCCTGGGGAGGAGGGCCCTTGCTCCAAAGCTTCCAGATGCAAGCCGGTTGAGACAGAAGGCAGAGACAACTCAGCAGTAGTCCGATTCGCCACATCAGCCCCAGATTGTAACGATGCTTCAACTCACAGCTCAATACCATATTCACTCGAAGATGAAATTTCGCCCTTCCCCGCGCGGGAGGCGGCTGAGGCCCAGGCCGGGCGGCCACTCAAGACCCCGATACGGTTGGAGACCGGCCCTCGGGACCTGGATTCGAAGTCGGTCGTGAAATGGAAAGACGACGCCTCAGGCGAAGATCTCTCTCAGCAGGTCCTTGACTTTTCGCTCGATTTGATTCCGAATCACTTCGAATGCTGTCTTGACGTCAGAAGGGCGGCCTCGCACCGCCGCCGGGTCGGCAAGGTCCCAGTGCCTGGCTTGAATGGGGTCGGGCAGCCGGGGACAGGAATCCCTGGCGTCTCCACAAAGTGTGACCGCATAATCGAATTCATCCATATTCTTGCCGTCCAGAGGGTCCGACGTCTGGTGTGAAATGTCAATCCCGACCTCATTCATGGCCCATATGGCGACAGGGTGAAGACTGGCGGGACGGGTTCCCGCACTATCGACCCGAACGGATCTGCCGCCGTAATAGCGGGCGAATCCTTCCGCCATCTGACTACGGGCTGAGTTCCCGGTGCAAACGAAAAGGATTCTCCTAACCCGCATTATTCACCAACCGTCTACTGCTGCGGCGAAATCATCCGGGCTGGCTGCGTTACACTCGGTCGGTCTCCTCGACGTACTGCACGAGTACGACTGCGGGGGCCTCCCTCGCAAGCCTTGCCAGCCCGGCGCCTTCGCCGCTTCGTGACGAAAGCCGGTGAATAATCCGGGCTAACCTTCCTCATTTTTAGAATAGCTTCCCTCAACCCAGTATCGCGCGGGCCTCTTCCGTCCTCAAAGGCTACGGTGCCACGCCTTTCCGGCCTGGCAAAACCGCTTCCCTCCGACCCGTCTTGGCAGCGCCCGTTATCATATCATTTTCCGCTTTTAGCCCATTAGGCTTTTGTGTCGGCCCTCCGGGCCTGTCTCCGGAGGACATCAGGGCTGCCCGGCCCTTACGGACCGGGCTACTCGAATGTCGGCCCTCCGGGCCTTTGGCAAGGTCGGTTACGCTCACGTCGCGGGCGCCGAAGGTGCCACTCATATTCAGCCCAGCGCAACACGCTCGATTCAGGTTACAATAAGGCCGATGAGGGCAAGCAAGGGCGCACTGTTGATCGCCGTTCTGGCCAGCTGGGGTTCGGCTTCAGGCCAATCGGTCTGGCGGGTGCCCCGAAAGAACCAGGATATTCAGGTGGACGGGTTCCTGAAGGATTGGGAGGGAGTGCCGAGCCTGGTTCTCAGTCCCGCCAGCCCCGGAGTTTCCGTCCATGGCGAGTTCAAGGATGACGATGTCCAAGTGGGGCTTCGGGCCCTTTGGGACAAGAAGTCTCTTTACCTGGCAATCGACTGGGTGGATGACAGGTGGGACATCCAGCAGGTGCGTAGACGGGACGCTGTCTTTGTCGCCCCCGACAGGCGCCGCCGCGATCGGATGTATTTCTTCGACAATCTGAGGTTCCATATCCAGGAGCTGAACTACGATTACCTCCTCTGGCTCTCGCCTCGGGCCAACGATCTTGGGCCCTATCACTGGCATAGACTGCTGGCCGGCTCCAGAGGGATGGAAGCCGCGTCGGCTTCGCCGGTCATGACTCCGCGCAACCACGACTCACATGTTCAGCTGGAAGTTCTCTTCAGCTGGAAGCAATTGAGAATCAAGCCCCAGAAGAGAAAGAAGAAAGGTCTGCCTCTGGAGCTGCTGCTGGCGGACAGCGATTCGCCCGGCTTGATTCTGGATCAGAAGTCCAACCGGTTGAAGTGGTTGCTGTGGAACGGTCGGATGATTCTTTCAAAGTAATGGCGGGGATGAGTCGGAGCTTCCGAGCTCGGCCGGATCGAGGCGATCCGTTGCCATCCGCAAATAGAGGAACCGTTTTCCCAGGGAGGAGTTGAGTTCGATGAGTCAACCGATGCGCGAAGCAGTCATTGTGGCGGCCGGGCGAAGCCCGGTCGGCAAGGCCCCTCGCGGGACGCTTCGTTACACGCGCTCCGACGACCTGGCCGCTCAGGTCATTCAGGGACTTCTCGCGCGGGCCGCGCCTCTTTCCCCCGAGGAAGTGGACGACGTCATTCTGGGGTGCGCTTTTCCGGAGGCGGAACAGGGGATGAACGTCAGCCGCATTGCGGCGCTTCGCGCCGGTCTACCAGAGCACGTCAGCTCCATGACCGTCAACCGGTTTTGTTCCTCCGGCCTTCAGTCGATCGCTCTGGCCACTCAGAGTATCCGATGCGGTTTCAACGAGGTCGTGATTGCTGGAGGTACGGAAAGCATGAGCCTGGTCCCCATGGAGGGGCACCGGTTTTCCCCCAATCCCACCCTGGTGGCGCAGAATGCGGACGTCTACACTTCCATGGGACTGACGGCGGAGAACGTCGCCTCCCGCTACGGGATCTCCAGGGAGCGGCAGGACGAATTCTCTTTGAGAAGCCACGAAAGGGCTGTCGAGGCGCAGGATTCGGGTCGTTTTGAGGGCGAGTTGATTGCGGTGGAAGTGGAGGTCGAACGGCTGGAGAACGGCAGGAAGGAGAGCCACAGCCTCGAGTTTCGAAGCGACGAGGGTCCGCGCCGGGACACTTCGATGCAAGCCCTTTCCCACCTCAGACCCGTCTTCCGAGTCAACGGGACGGTCACGGCCGGAAACAGCAGTCAGCGCAGTGACGGCGCTGCGGGCGCCATCGTCGTCTCCGACAGAAAAGCCGAGGAGCTGGGCCTGGAACCCATTGGGAGACTGGTTTCCTTTGCCACCGCCGGCGTAGCCCCGGAACTGATGGGGATCGGTCCTGTTGAAGCGGTGCCGAAAGCCCTGCGGCTGGCAGACATCGAGCTCAAGGAGATTGGTCTCGTTGAACTCAACGAGGCCTTTGCCTCCCAGGCCCTTGCCGTAGCAGAGGAACTGGGACTGGACCTGGACAAGCTGAACGTCAACGGCGGCGCCATTGCGCTTGGACATCCACTGGGGGCGACAGGGGCCAAACTGACGGCCACCAGTCTCTCGGAGATGGAGCGCAGAGGGGTCCGCTATGGGCTCGTCACCATGTGTGTCGGAGGGGGAATGGGCGCCGCCGGCGTCATCGAGTGCTACCGTGCGGAATAGGATTCTGATCACCGGAGCTTCCTCTGGAATCGGTGAGGCAGCCGCCTATGCCTTCGCCCAAGGCCGGTCCCGATTGTTCCTGGTGGCCCGCCGCCGAGAGCGGCTCCGGAAGATCGCTCGCATCTGTGCCGAAAAGGGGGCTCCCCTGGCCATTGGGAGAGCCCACGATCTGTCGCTTCCCGGAGAGGGGAAGAGCATCGTCCAGGAGTGCCTCCGGGAGCTGGGCGGACTCGACGTGCTGGTCTGTAACGCCGGCTACGGTCTGCTGGGCCCGATCGCGGAAGTTTCCCCCCAAGCCATGGCCCGAGTGTGGCAGGTGAATTACCAGTCTGCCTACGAGTCCATTCATGAGGCACTCCCCTACTTTCTGGACCAGGGGCGGGGGCATATCGCTCTGGTCAGCAGTATCATCGGAAAGAAAGGGATGCCTTTCTCCGGCGCTTACTGCGCGACCAAGTTCGCTCAAGTCGGTTTGGGCGAGGCGCTCTGGGGCGAGTTGAAGGGCACCGGCGTGGGTGTGACCATCGTCTGTCCGGGCGCTACCGCGACAGAATTTCAGCCCGCCGCTGAACGGCCCACAGGCATTTCCACCGGCAAGGTTCACGGGCAGGATCCCGCCAAGGTCGCGTCCATCCTGGTGGAGGCCGTGCTCAGACGACGTCGCGAGGTTCACCTGACCGCCTCCGGCAAGTTCGTGCTGGCCCTGGATCGAGTGTCTCCCTCTCTGGCGTCGCACCTCATGGCCTGGGTGGGCAGGAAACTGCGCCACGGGAATGCCAGGGGCAGCCTGAAAAGGAAGCCCCGAGAAGCTTCCTGAAGGCGCATCCGAATCATTCGATGAGGACTTGCGAGGGTCAGCAGTGGACCTGTTGTCGAGTCCGGGTGAAAGGACCTGCCGGCCGCCGGCAATAACATCATGGGAGAGGAATCATGAGGACTCAACGCCAAAGAACTCGCCCGGAAGGGATTTCAAGAGCCGTCCGGGGGAGTCTGTGCAAGCTCGCCGGCGTGGGGGTGATGGTAATAGGGACCGCCGTCCTTCTGATGGCGGAAGGTGTTCCCACGCGAGTCATGGTTCGGGCCGTCTCCCGGGACGCCAAGATTATCAGCACCGCCGTGGGAGGCGCGCGCATCGTCATTCGAGAGTCGGTTACGGGCAGGATCCTGGCCCAGGGACTCCAGCAAGGGAGTTCCGGCGACACCCAACGGATCATGATCGAGCCTCGCCAGCGTGGACACACGGTATTCGACACTCCCGGAGCCGCGGGTTTCCTGGCAACCGTTTCTCTGGAACGGCCCACCCGGGTGGAAATCAGCGCGGAAGGCCCGCTGGGTTTTCCCCAGGCCAGCCAACGGGCAACCAAAACGGTTCTGTTGCTTCCGGGTGAGGATATCTTGGGCGAAGGGATCCTGTTGGAGATCCACGGCTTTATCGTGACCCTCATCGATCCCAAACCGGACTGGCGGCCCGCCGCCGGTCAACCCTTGCCGGTTCGGGCCACCGTGCGAATGGCCTGAGGATGTCCAACAGAGCCCGGCGGGCTCTGGAACTCCGACAGCATCCGAGTGACGGCCAGGCTGATTCAAGAGGGGAAGGTGATCGACCAGAGTCCCCTCCCTTTCGCAGGCGAAACCAGCACCTATGCCGGTACAATCGATCTTCAGAAGCCTGGAGACTTCCAGCTGGAAGTCCTCGCCATGGACGTCCAGAAGGCCAACATCGGCCATTTTGTCCAGCCTCTGACGGTGGGGAGTAGAAATCCCAAGACTCCACCGCCCCAAGTCCCAAAGTGAGTGGCAACACCCCCTACCGGCCCTGCGTTACCATCAGAGGCAAACCTGCAGCGGATTTCGGGAGCACCATCAGGTGATCGGCAAGACCATTGCGCATTACACCATTACTGAGAAACTGGGCCAAGGTGGAATGGGTGAGGTCTACCGGGCCACCGACAGCAGGCTCAAGCGCGACGTCGCGTTGAAGATCCTCCCCGACACTGTGGGCTCCGAGGTCGCAAACATCATGCGATCTCCCTTCGCGTTCCAGAACATCGAGGACGTGCGTGCTCTGTTCACGCAAGCGGGGTTCAAGAATACCCGCGTCGTCATCCGCGTCGATTATGTCCGCTGGCCGTCGGTGGTCGAGCTGGTCCGACAGGAGACCAACAGCATGCCCATTCCAGATGTTCAGGCAAAAATGGCCGAGGCCCAGGAGGCACTCACCCGTGAGATGAGCAAACTTGCCGAGTCGCAAGTGGACGACGAGGGAGTCGTGTTTCCCGTTCAAGACTTCGTAGTGACTGCCAGGCGATAAGCAGTCGGTTGGATCGGAGTGGACCGCCCGCTCTCATTGAATCGAATCGGTGAGACGCTCGAGCGTCTTATCCAGCCGGGGATCGCTCTGTCTGAGATCCTGGATCTTTCGAATCGAATGAAGGACGGTAGTATGGTGCTTTCCCCCGAACTCCTTGCCGATCTGGGGGAGAGAGCTGTTCGTCAATTTCCGGCACAGAAACATGGCGATCTGGCGCGGTTCCGCCACTCGGCGTGAATTGTTCCTGGCCTTCAGGTCACTGACCTTGAGCGAATAATAGTCAGCCACGACTTTCTGCACAAAGTCGATTGAAATAATCCGCGAGTTCTTTTCAGCGATGTTCTTCAGCACACGCTGGGCCAGGTCCAGAGAAATCTTCTCGCCCGTCAAGCTGCTGTAGGCCACCAAACGGATCAAAGAGCCTTCCAACTCACGAACGTTGGATTTGATGTTGCTGGCGATGAACAAGGCCACGTCATCCTCGAGGGAGACGTTCTCGGCTTCCGCCTTTTTCCGAAGTATGGCAATCTTCGTCTCCAAATCGGGCGGCTGAATATCGGCCATCAGCCCCCACTCAAAACGGCTTGTGAGACGCTCTTCCAGTGTCGGAATCTCTCTTGGAGCGCAGTCGCTGGAGACCACAATCTGCTTCTGGTGATTATAGAGCGCATTGAAAGTGTGGAAGAACTCTTCCTGGGTGCGCTCCTTTCCAGCCAAAAACTGGATGTCATCCATCAGAAGAACATCGATATTGCGATACTTCTGGCGAAACTGGATGGTTCTGTCGTAACGGATGGAATTAATCAATTCGTTCATGAACCGTTCTGAGGACATGTAGGTGAGGCGCATCCGAGGAGATCGGATCTTGATGTGGTGTCCGATTGCCGTCATCAAGTGCGTCTTCCCCAGGCCCACACCGCCATAGAGGCAGAGCGGGTTATAGGCGGTGGAAGTCTGCTCGCTGACCGCCAGTGCCGCGGCATGGGCAAACTGATTGCTGTTTCCCACCACGAAACGACCAAAGGTGAACTTGGGATTCAGGTTGCATTCCCTGGCGTCGGCGCAGGGTTGGTTGAGATCAACGGAAAGCGCTCCCCCCAGCCGTGACTCGGGGGCAGGAGGTTGAGCTTTTTCCACATCATCCACCAGAAAACAGACTTTGAACTGACCCAGATCGAGCTCGCGCAACGCCTCGGTGATCACCGCCGAGTAATGTTCGGTCAGCCAATACTGAAAATGCTTGTTGGGCACGCGCACGAAGACCTTTTTCGCCTCGATGTCCTCTCCCTCGGAGACCGTCGGCTTGAACCAAATCTCAAAGTTCTGTTCGGACACTCGTTTTCGAATACACGAGAGAATACTGGACCAAACTTGCATTGGCATCTCAAAACGCATCAGACTGTTCGACACTTCTTTCGGGTTGGGCCAACAAGAGATCCTGTCCCTGAGGGACCGGGGAGGAGTCCGCCGTGATTTCCACAATGCTTTCCACAGGATGTGGAAAACCAGGAATCCTTATCGCGTCTGCCGCCGCGAAAAACTTTGCTACCCTAACACGGCGTCGGTGAATTCCACAACGAAATTCAAGCAAAAAGATTTCGGCTCCAGGCACCCCCTCCAAGGCCCGAAATAAAAGTATTCTTCAACAGACATTTAGCCCGTCTCGGGGGACGGTTTCTGGAAGCTCCCCATCCCTTCGGCGAGAACCGCGGAAGGGAGCAGTCGCCGCCAAGATCCTCCTTATGATGTTTTTGACGTTTTGAGTGAATCCACTCAATTCCCGGACCGGGTGATTGACAAAGGACCTCATGAATCGGCGAAAATGAATAGGACGGAGAAGCGGGTCATGTTTTCGAAGCAAAATGGAGCAAGGAAAATGTGAAGTTATTCTTGCGCCAGCCCTAAGTCCCGTATGAACTGGTTTTGACGTTGCGCCGGTGCTACCGGTGATCCGGGGGACGCGACTGAGGAGGAAAAAATGGGAACAACGACGATGACTTCAAACTACAGGGTCGCCAACATCGAGCTGGCGGATTTCGGGCGCAGGGAGATCGAGTTGGCGGAGCACGAAATGCCCGGCTTGATGGCGGTGCGGGAGGAGTACGGCAGCCAGAAGCCCCTGCGCGGGACGAGGATAAGCGGCTCTCTGCATATGACGATTCAAACGGCCGTCCTCATTGAGACTCTCCGGGATCTGGGCGCCCAGGTTCGCTGGGCCAGCTGCAACATCTTCAGCACTCAGGATCACGCCGCTGCGGCCATTGCTCAGGCGGGAATCCCGGTCTTTGCCTGGAAGGGAGAGAGCCTGGAGGAGTACTGGTGGTGTACGCTCATGGCCCTCAGATTTCCCGAAGGGGGCCCCCATCTGATCGTCGATGATGGCGGCGACGCCACTCTCCTTCTTCACAAGGGCTGTGAAGCCGAGGAGGCGCTGGCCCGAGACGGCTCTTTTCCGGATCCCGACAGCAGTGAGGTCCCGGACATGAAGATCATCCTCAAGCTGCTGCGGGAACAACTCCGAGAGGACCCTCGGTTCTGGCACCGGATGGTGGAGACTGTGGTTGGAGTCAGCGAAGAAACGACCACCGGCGTGCACCGGCTTTATCAGATGGAAAAAGAGGGCACTCTTCTCTTCCCCGCAATCAACGTCAACGACAGTGTCACCAAAAGCAAATTCGACAACGTTTACGGTTGCCGCCATTCCTTGCCTGACGCCATTAACCGGGCCACAGACGTCATGATCGGCGGGAAGACGGTTGTCGTCTGCGGCTACGGTGAAGTGGGGAAAGGCTGCGCCCAGGCGATGCGGGGACAGGGCGCGCGGGTGATGGTGACAGAGGTCGATCCCATTTGCGCCCTTCAAGCCTGCATGGAGGGCTACCAGGTGGTGACGGTCGAGGACGTGGTTTCCCAGGCCGATATCTTTGTCACCGCAACCGGCAACTGCGGAGTGCTTCGCCTGGAGCACCTGCAGCAAATGAAGGACAAGGCGATTGTCTGCAACATCGGCCACTTCGACACGGAGATCGACATGGCGGGGCTGGAAAAGACCCCCGGCGTCAGAAGGGAGACGATCAAGCCGCAGGTGGATCTCTGGCATTTCCCCAGCGGTCGCAGCATTATCGTTCTGGCCGAAGGCCGGCTCGTTAACCTCGGCTGCGCCACCGGCCACCCCAGTTTCGTGATGAGCAACAGCTTCTGCAATCAGGTGATCGCCCAGATCGAGCTCTGGAAAAACCAGGAGAGCTACGAAAAGAAGGTCTACGTGCTGCCCAAACACCTGGACGAGAAAGTGGCGCGGCTCCATTTGAAGAAACTGGGCGCCAGGCTGACTCCGTTGCTTCCGGAGCAGGCCGAGTACATTGGGGTCCCGGTGGAAGGTCCCTACAAACCCGAGCACTATCGCTATTAGCGCGCACTCTTCATTGATTTCGTTACCAGGCGGCAGCCGCCTGTAAGATCGGCCGCGATCAGACGACCAAACGATGAACGGTCGCAAGGGTCCGTTCAATGACATGACAGAGGTAGAGCATGTGAGGCCTGAGGGAACCTTTCCTCCAAGAAGCTTGCTGGCAATTGCGGGCGCCGGCCCGATCGGCCTGGAAGCAGCCGCATTGGCGGCTTCCCGGGGCTGGGACGTGGCGGTCTTCGAACGAGGTCAACTGGCTCAGCATCTCGAGGAGTGGGGGCACGTCAGGCTCTTTAGCCCCTTCAGCATGAACCACTCTGACTGGGGCGTTGAGCTGGTGAAGCGGTCCTTTCCGAACTGGGTTCCTCCGGCCCAGGACGCCCTGCTGACCGGCCGGAGGTACCGCCAGCTCTATCTCCAGCCGCTCTCTCAGATTCCTGAGTTGAGGTCGAGGATCCTGACTGGTGTTGAGGTCATCGAAATCGGCAAGGATCATCTGGGCAAGAGCGACTGGATCGGGGATCCGGCCAGGCTGAACCGACCGTTCCGGCTCTTGTTGCGCCGGGGCGATCGGGAAGGGATTCATCGCGCCGAGGCCGTTATTGACGCGACAGGCGTCTACTCCTGCCCCCGTCCTCTGGGCAATGGCAACATCCCCGCCCCGGGCGAACAAGAGGCTCTTCGGCAAGCCCCCCACCGGATTCACTTCAAACTGGTTGACCTGGTGGGCCGGCGACGACGGGAGTTTGCGGGGAAGCGGATACTGTTGGTCGGAGGGGGTTACTCGGCTGCCACCCACCTCGAAGCCCTGGCAGAGCTTTGCAAATCGGCCCCTGAGACACAGGTGATCTGGGTCAACTGGAGCCGAAGAGACCCCCCCTTTCAGCGTTTCGAGAACGACCCCCTCCCCTACCGTGATGATCTGGGCCGCCTCGGCAATCGTTTGTCGGGTGCGCCACCTTCATGGCTGACTTTCCTGGGCCACTCGGCGGTAGAGGCCATCCACTGGCTTCCCGGACACCCCGCGGAGAGTGGCAAGGGCGGGCACTTCGAGGTCGCGGTCGGGACCCCCGCCGCGGGCAGGAGGCGCCTGCAAGTCGATCAGATCCTGGCATCAGTGGGTTTTCGGCCCGACACGTCTGTTTACCGCCAGCTTCAGGTCCATGAATGCTACGCGACCTCGGGGCCCATCCAGTTGTCGGCCTCGCTCTTGGGGGGCTCCGGCGACTGCCTGGCGCACCAATCCCAGGGAATCGAGTTGTTGAGGAACCCGGAACCCAACTTTTTCATCCTGGGCAACAAGAGTTATGGAACGGTCTCGACCTTCCTGCTGAAGCACGGGATCGAACAGGTGAGGACAGTGATGAAGGAATTGAACACCTTTTTCGCAGGGCGAGAATTCAGCTCAAAGGAACCAAACTATGAACACGCAAGTCATTCTTGAGACCGACTCCCAGGCTGCCATGGAGACCGAGCCCGGACTCTGCTGTGGGATCGACTATCGCAAGGAGTTTCCAGCCGAAGAGCTCAGCCATATCCCCGATGACGTGTTGGACCGCAACTATGGCTGCGGCGTTCCCACCGAACTGAGGAGGGTTGAAGCCGGCAAGAGCGTACTGGACCTGGGGCCGGGTCTGGGCAGGGACTGCTTTATTGCCTCTCGCCGAGTGGGACCTTCCGGGAGTGTTTTCGGGCTCGACATGAATGACGAAATGTTGGCCCAGGCGCGCCACTTTCAGGCCCAGGTGGCCCGCCGTCTGGGATACGACAACATCCGATTCATGAAGGGCCAATTCGATGTCGCAATCCCGCTGGAAGACGAGAGCATCGACGTCATCCTCTCCAACTGTGTCAACAACCTGGCAGTCGACAAGAAAACCGCCTACCAGGAGATGTTCCGGGTGCTCAAACCCGGCAGCAAGCTCTCCTTTTCCGACATCACCGCCCGCCACTCTGTGCCGGAGATCCTGCGCCACAATCAACGAGCCTGGGCGGATTGTGTGGCCGGAGTTCTCTCTTACCCGGAAATCCATCAAGTGCTGGCGGAGACGGGGTTTCACGGAATCACGCTGCGAACGGACTATCTCTGGAAAACCGGTCACCAGGTGATCCGCGATTACTTCAGTTCCGAGGCGGAACTCTCCAGCCAGGATCTCAGGGAACTGGTGCCGCTGCACCTCTACTCGGTGACGGTCGAGGCCTTCAAGCCGGTGGTGGACCCCAACGGGAACTGCTTCTGGAGGGGCCAGCGCGCGCTCTATCACGGGCCCGGAACCTCCTTTCAATTGGACAATGATCCGGACCACGTTTTCAAAGCAGGTGAATTCAAGGAAGTGTGCGAAAAGACGGCCGCGATATTGAAATCCGCGCCTTTCCGCGCCCATTTCACTCTCTTCGAACCGGAGGGAGAGGTGGAGTCCCGAGCCTGCGTGCCGGGAGGGACCTGCTGCTAGTTCCCATCCCAAAACTATTAAGTAGTTGTGAAATAGCATCTTATTGTTTGGGATGGGAACTACAAGTCCCAAGGTCCAAGGCCCCAAATCCCAAATAAATGCCAAGGATTCAAGTTTCCAGCCTCAAAAGCAGGAGTTCCCCCAAAACTTGGGTCGGTACTGAGCTAAAGATTTGATTATACGACACTTATGTTGATCGCTAAGTGGAATGGCCCAAAAAGAATGAGCTTCCAAGAAGAATTTCGACGGATTTGCACGAAGCACGGAATCCAGATAGAGGAGCGACTCGTGTGGCTGAAGCTGCGGTCATGGTTTTATGTCGCCCCGTCAGGGCTTTTTGTGTGTTGGCCTTGGCCGGCCAGCCAGGGGGGTGAACTGCTCGAGAGAAAGAAGCCCTGAATGGGCGGCATAGGAGAATACTGGAAGCATTCCACGGTCCCT
>JBHHYX010000064.1:0-17672 GCA_046757765.1 Acidobacteriota bacterium
TCCCCCATCAGCTGGGTCATCCAGTCGCCTGCTGCATCGCTTCACGCACTGCCGTTACGACGGCCTCGGCGTTGGGCCAGGGCCTGCCCAAGAGCTTGGCCAGCAGCCCACCCTTTCGGGAAACGACTGGTCGACCGTCGACGATAATGTCGAACTGCCCGCGCCGACCCTTCTCGAGCTCGACGGGAATCCCCACAGCATCATGGATGAGGGCAGCGAAACTCGCCGCCTTGGTGGCGGTTGTGCTTCAGGTCTCGCAGTAGATGATTCGGATGTCCATAGCGAGGAGTATAGCAGAACTCCATCGCCGCAGACCGACAACCCGGCCAAGACAACTTCAAGGGAATCGTCAAGGGAAATCCGCACTTGCTGGACTGTTCGACAGGTTCACTCTCGCGAGCGGTGAGCGTGAGCCCGCCGTTTCCCCCTACTCGGTTCAGCCTCAGCAATCGAGTTTGGCACACTCTCCAGGGACCGGCCTGCAAGGGGAAACTGACGCTATCAAGGGGCGGGGCCGCTGACTGACGTGGGGTGGAGAAGATTGAAGAAGGGACGGAGCATTTTTCTCTCTCCTTTCGCCTATGTCGAACACTTCTCTCGCCTGCCCGACCTTCGGTGCTTGTCCCATTGAGCCGGCGACTGACCGGTCGCTCGGCCGGTGGAGATCAGAATTTCAATCCTCCCGGGTCGATTTACAAAGCCGTCCGGTTACAGAGTTGGCGTTCGACATGATAGTATCTGGCGTCGATCGGCCAGACTGGCGCCGGTCCGGTCGGTGAGTTTCGGTTTCTTGGGGATCATTTTTCCAAGCGCCGAGGGTCGGTGAAGACATGTGAAAACCTACCCCGAGCATCCCTTGAGGTCGTCTCGGGACCGACTGCGTCCCCTGATGATGATCCCGCTTGTTCTGGCCTACCTGATCGCATCCGTGATCACTTATTCGGACTATCCGAATGAAAACGAGGAGATCGTCCTCAAGGGTGAAGAACACCTGGGGCTCACGCTGTGGCGCAGGCACAATTGCCAGGTTTGCCACCAACTGCACGGTTTCGGCGGCTTCCTGGGTCCCGATCTGACCAACGTCGTGGGGGCGGAGACAGAGGTTGAGGACTTTCGTTCCATCTTGACTCGTGGCAAGCGACAGATGCCGGCTTTTGATTTTGACGAAAAGGAACAGAGAGCCATCTATGCTTTCCTGGGCGCAATGAACAGGACGGGGCGATCGATTCCGCAGGGTCTGAAGAACGGCAGGCAGGTTTATCCCTATGATCATTTCGGCCAGCTCTGTGAGCTGTATCTGCGGCAGAGCGGCTCCCTGCGGGAGAGCGTGAGCCGTGGATTGAAGACCTTTGGAGTTTACGCCTGTTCCCAGTGCCACATTCCTTTTACCGCCGGCAAGTACCGTGCTCCCGACCTGACGGCGGCGGCTACTGAGCGGTCGCCCGATTTCCTGAGGAGGATTCTGCGCAGCGGCACGGGGAAGATGCCCTCCTACCAACTCAGCGAGCGGGAAATCGCCGATATTGCTGTTTTTCTGCAGTGGGTCGGCCGGAACAGGGAGACTTTGGTGGGCCTGAACAAGCGGCTTTTGCGACGTGAAGATTTCTCCTGGAAAAGGGTGCCATGGTTCGAGTACCGGTGAACGACAGGCTGAACTGCCCACAAGTAGTCGTCTATTTCATGCTCACCTCTTTTGTGGCCTGCGGCATTGCGGTTGTGGCGGGTCTTCTGGCCGCTTTTTCCTACACCCCGTACTATGGGTACTTGCGTGCCGGCGGCCTGACGCTTCAGCACTTGCGGCCGCTGCATGTGACATTCGCTGCCGCCTGGATCTTCTGTGCGGCCACCACGATTGTCTATTTCTACATCCACAACCACTGTGTGTCGCCTCCGGTAAAGTCGCGAAGAAAGCCTCTGTGGCATCTCCTCTTCTGGTGGATGGCGGGAATAGGCGTCCTGACGACGCTGACGGCCGGGAGCTTCTCGGGCAGAGAGTACCTCGGCTTCCACCCCCTCTTCTCCTTCCTCTTTCTGGTGGGTTGGCTCCTTTTCGCAGCCATCTATTTCTCTTGCGTCGGGTTTTCTCTGCGGGGCCAGCCTGTCTATATCTATATGTGGTCGGTGGGTGTGATCCTGTTTGTCATCACCTTCCTGGAAGGTCATCTCTATCTCATCGAGGCGGTCAGCAATCGCCCTCTTCGCGACATCGCCATCCAGTGGAAGTCTTACGGCTCGTTGGTGGGGTCTTTCAATCTGCTCGTCTATGGATCGTTGGCGTACCTGTCCGAGCGTATCTCTGGAAGCTCGAAATACGCCCACTCAAACACCGCCTTCGCGCTTTTCTATCTCGGTGTCCTCAATACATTTACGAATTACGGGCACCACACCTACCATCTTCCCCAAAGCGCCTGGCTACACTGGCTCAGCTTTCTCGTCAGCATGCTGGAGATCGTCATCCTGCTCAAACTACTTCTCGACATCAGGGGCTTGTTCCGGCACCGGCACAGGCAGAAGTCCTATCCTGTCACCCGTCTGATTGTCACCTGCGCCACCCTGTGGACGTTTGTGCTTCTGATTCTTGCCATTCTGATATCGATCCCGCCGGTCAATACACTCATTCACGGCACGCACATGGTCGTGGCGCACTCCATGGGGAGCATGCTCGGGATCGACTCGATGATTCTGTGGGCCGGCTGTTCGCTGATATTGCACTCTCTGTTAGGCGACAATCACCCGGTCCTCGCCGGCAAAGCGGTCTCGTCAGTCATTGTTCTGCTGAACATTTTTCTCCTCCTTTTCTGGAGTTCGTTCGTTGCCAAGGGCTTGTTTGTCGGGGTCACTCGGTACATGGGGTCTTCCGGGCCTGACTTCTCGCTGCTGGAGAGCGAGTTTCCGCTCGTGATGGTCGTCTCCGGCGCGGCTACGGCCCTGTCGATACTCGTGCTTCTTTTTCTCTGGACGAGAGCCATTCTGCGGGGTGCGCCGGGACATCGTGGTTGGCGGGAGCTCCGGGCGCTCTGAATCTGTCGAGAATTCCTTGGGTGAGTCTGTTGCGGCGGGGGAAACGGGTGTTTGTTGGTGTTTGTTGGGCCGTTAAGGGCAGTTGGGAGTGGGAAGAAACGGAGGGCTCACGCCCACCGCTCGCCCTGAGGGTGGGCCCCTCCCAATCGCGACGGTCCCATTGGGTATCTAACAAAATCTAACCAAAAATGTTTGAAATTTTGATTCCACCGGTTGAGCGATTCTGCCGTCACTGAACCACGAACGTGAGTGAGTGGCCATCCGGATTGGCCGGGCGCTGACGCTTCGGTTCAGTTCACAGAGCAACGGCACCGGCGGGCACGTCGTCCCTGGAACACATCTGAGAGCAAAATTCTCAGAATTCGGCGGTAAGCAGCTAACCCGCATTTCTCATTTCTCACACTCAATCCACCGCAGAGCCGGAATCATCCCCGCTGACTGCGTTGCCCACCCTCGGCCTCCTCGATGTAGTGCTAAGAGTACGCTCTCGGGAGCCTCGATCCTAATGTCTTGTCAGCGGGGCGCTTCCGACTCCTCGCGACGACCAGGCGGGAGGAATCCGGGCTAAGCCTCCAACCCGGTGCGGCGCAGCAGATCGCCAAAACGTGGGTCGGGGCGGAGCGGATCCAGGAGTGGATCCACTTTCAGGTAGATCATCCAGTGGGAGCGCTCATCCAGGGCTTCGTGCAGGCATGCAAACGCGCCGTCATTGTCCTGAAGTCCGGTGTGCACAGCGGCGGTGTAGTAAGGCGGCACATAGGCTCGTCTCGCAACCTCTTCCAACTCGTCCAGTACGACTTGAGCCTCTGCCCTCTCCCCCGCAATCGCGTAGATTGCGCCCAGCGCCGCCAACATGATGCCGCTCCCCTCCGAGTCGGAGACGGCCCTTTGCATTGCCGCCACAGCTCTCTCAAAGGCGAGTTTTTGCGCGTAGGCCAAACCCAGCCAGAAATTTGCCGGGACGAACGAGGAGTCCAGTTCCAGCGTTTTCCGCAGCCGATCGATGGCCTGGTCATAGCGTCGCGCATAGTAGAAAGTCCACCCCACCAGGGTGTTGATGATCAGTGAAAGCGGGTCGTACTGGAGAGCCTGCTCCGCTTCGCTAACAGCCGCCTCCACCCTCCCTTTGAGCATCAGATACTCGGCGTACCAGTGGTGAGCCGTGGCATAACCCGGCTTGAGCTCAAGCGCGCGCTTGAATGTCTTGCCCGCGCTCTTCCAGTCCCAGTCGTAAAGCAGTTTGGTGAAGGCCAGCGAGGTGTGAGCCTCCGAGAGAGTACCGTCGATCTCCAACGCCTTCCTGGCGGCAGCCTTGGCCTTTGGAAATGCATCCTTGGGCGGGAGGGTGCTGTAGAAGCCCAATATGTTGTAGGAGTCGGCAAGACCCGCAAAAGCGGCCGCGTAGCCGGGGTCCGTCTCGATGGCTCGCTGGAATTGCTCAATACCTTTCTGGAGATTGGCAGGAGTCCGTTTGTTCCACAGATAGCGGCCTTTCAGGAAGTGGTGGTAGGCCTGTAAATCCTGCGTCTGGCGCTTGACAATAGCCTGCTGTTCCTCACCCAGAAGCTCCACTCGCAGATTGCCAACGACGGCCAGCGTGATCTCGTCCTGGATGGCGAAGATATCCTTCATTTCGCACTCGTATTGCTCGGACCAAAGATGATATCCGCTGGCCACGTCGACGAGTTGGACGGCAATGCGCAGCTTGTTTCCGGCTTTCCTGACACTTCCTTCCAGAACCGTCTTCACATTCAGCCTGTTTCCAATCTGGCGGACATCTTGATTCGTTCCTTTGAAGGAAAAAGCCGACGTGCGAGCCACGACGTGGAGTCTCTTTATCTTGGTCAGGGCACCGATGAGTTCTTCAGCCAGGCCGTCACAGAAATAGTCCTGGTCTTTCTGAGGACTCATGTCCGCAAAAGGCAGAACGGCGACCGAAGACCTGGTCGCCGCCGGCCCGGCGATGACTATCCCGGAGTCCGGACTTTCCCTGAGCCGCCGTAACTCAACCGCCATCTCCCGTGCCGACTGGTAACGAAACTGCCGGTCCTTTTCCAGACCTCCCGTGATGATGCGCTCCAACTGGGACGTGACCTTGGGATTCGCCTCTGCGGGCTGGGAGGGGACTCTGTTCAGGATCGCATCAAAGGTCAATGCCGTCGTCTTCCCTCTGAAGGGTGGGGTCCCGGTAGCCATTTCATACAGGACCGCTGCAAAGGAGAAGAGGTCGCTGCGGGTATCCAGTTCCTCTCCTCGAGCCTGTTCCGGGGACATATAGGGGACGGTGCCCAAAGCCGTGTCGGGGGCCGTCAACTCCTCATCCGTGGCGGTGGGAAAATCGGACGGATCTTCCCAACTCGTTTCCGGCACCAGCTTGGCCAGTCCAAAATCCATTATCTTGGCGTGACCATATTCGGTTACAAAGACGTTGGCCGGTTTGATGTCACGGTGCAGGATGCCCCTGCTGTGAGCAGCGTCGAGCCCTTCCGCCATCTGGATCGCCAGTTCCACTAATTGATCCAGTTCCAGCGGTTTTCCCGATATGAGGTGTTTGAGCGTCTGGCCTTCGAGAAGTTCCAGGACCATGAAGGGCTGGTGTTGATGTTGGCCGATTGCGAAAATGGTGCAAATGTTGGGGTGATTCAGTGCCGAAGCAGCGCGCGCCTCTCTCTGAAAACGCTCCAGGACCTGGGCATTGTGAGCAAACTTCTCATGCAGGAACTTGATCGCCACCTGGCGGCCCAGACGGATGTCTTCCGCCTTGTAGACCTCGCCCATTCCCCCAGCACCCAGTTTTTCCACGATCTGGTAGTGATGTATCTTTTGCCCGACCAATCTCTGGCCCTCTCCGACGGTTCCTGAATGGGGACACCCTTTCCCATTCTATCGAGTCCGGGGCACCTTTGGCTGAATTTCCAGGAGAGAGGCGAAGAAATCGCCGCTATCACAGACGTGTTGTCATCCCTGGCTAATTGAAATCGGCCCCCCTCGGGGCCGAGGCATGGGGGCGGGCGGGACTCCACCCCTGCGGCTGCTGGAAGACCTCAAATGAAACCCTTGAAGCGGGCCGGGTCGACTGAGAAACCGGGTAGCACGTTGCTCAGGTCTTGAGCGCCCATTCGTCGGATCAGGACTTCGGCGAAAACGTCTCGAAAGTCACTCGTCAGCGCCAAATCACGACCCTCGTAAAGCTCTTGGCGCCCCAGCCCGGGCCATTGCCCGTAGAGTTCTCCCCCTTTGACTTCACCTCCCAGGGCCAGAACCATATTGGCGTGGCCGTGGTCCGTCCCGCCGCTTCCATTCTCCGCCACCGTGCGACCGAATTCGGACATAGTCAGCAGGAGGACATCTTCCATGCGGGCACCCAGATCGCGATTGAAGGCGGACAACCCCTGGCCCAGCTCACGCAACAGTCGGCTTTGCTGCCCTTTGACGCCTCCTTGATTGAAGTGGTGATCCCAGCCCCCAGCATCGACGAAGGCGACTTCGACGCCCACTCCGGCCTTGATCAGCTGGGACAGTTGGCGCAGCTTCTCCCCCAAGGGTCCGCCGGGATAGTGGGCGTTTGGGGAGGGGCGATACCGGTCCGGGTGCGCTTTATCGAGAAAATCAATGGCATCGAACAGCTCCTGGGCGGTGCCGGAGAGGAGGGTATTGGTTTCCTGGTGGTAGAGAGACTGATAGCCCGCCCGCGCCAGGCCTCGCGCCGGGCCGCCTTGCAAGTGAAAGTGATTGAGGCCGTCCAGTGCAATGGCCCGGGCTCGGCCTTCCAGCGATCGAGGCAGAACCGGCCCCAGAGAGACGCCCCGGAAAGCACTCCCTTTCTTCCCCTCGGACTGGAGAAAACGATTCAGCCACCCATCCTTGACCCTGTGATTATCAGGTGCGGCGGACTCCATGAAGTCCTGGGCTTCGAAGTGGGATCGGGAAGGGGATGGCGAGCCCACCGCCAGCAGGATTCCCAGCCGCTTTTGTTGAAAGAGGGCCTGCAGGTCGCTGAGGGACGGGTGAAGCCCGAAGAAGCCATCCAGATCCAGGGCGGCCTCGCCTCCAGCTCCGGGTGGAGGGATGGCGATGGAAGGACGCGCCCGGTAGTACTCCTTCTCTCCATAGGGTACGACCATGTTGAGACCGTCGGCTCCGCCTCGCAGGAAGACCACCACCAGCGTTTTCCGCCGGCCCAGTGGAGCCGCCAGGGCGGCGCGCATCATTACCCCCGGCAGGGCTCCCATCCCGATCAGAGTGAGTCCTCCGTTCTTGAGGAAGATGCGCCTCGAAATTCTCATTACACTCCTTTCCCAGTACCCACCCTGAAGCTTTGAAAGAGTTGCCAGATATCCGCTTGGTGGCTGGGATGATGCGAACTTGAAATCCCAACACTCCAGGACGCCAAGCCTAAGCACAACAGCTCTTTCATTTTAAGATTTCGCCTATTTGCGATCCTATTTCGGTAATCAGTGGATGGGATTTGGCAATTCGAGTTCCCATTCCAACCTAATAACTTACTATTGTTCAACTACTTACGCTTGCCGGGATGGGAGCTCGCTGGTTCCCGTCCTTCTCTCTCCATCAGCGCTTCTGAAAGTCGGGCGCTCCCAGCCGGAAAGCCGAAGCCAGGACCAGGGGGCGGCCATTGCCTGTCCTTGCCGGCCGGCCGACTCCCGGCCGACTCAACAAGGAGCGGGTGCGCTCGAGCTGGAGGTCGTCGGGCTGGGGGAGTTGCATCCGGTCGAAGAGACGGCCGCTGGCCGGCTTGGCATCGACTCCCGCAATCCGGTTGGAGGCCAGAGCCAAGGCAAAGTTGAGTCGGGTGAGCAGTGAGTTGGTGTTGATCCAGTCGGCTGCGGTGTCTGGATATCCGGTCGGTTGGGGGCAGAGGTAGAGTGCCTCTCCCATCTGGCTCATCCAACGGAGAAGGCCATGGGCCCAGTGGATTTCGCCCTTCAGGGCCCGGATGGAACTCGCTACCAGCTCCAGCGGCTTCTTGATCTTGGCTCGATAAGCCAGGGGAGAAAAGAACCGGGGAGAGGAGAAGATGGTCTTGAGCACCTGCCGGATGTCTCCCCCACTGGCCTGGAAGGTGGAGGCGGCGGCGGCCACCAGCCAGGGGGGTGGCTGGTCCGACACGAAGCGTCTCACCAGCTTGGTGGAGATGGTGCGGGCGGTGTCGGGATGATGGGCCAGCATCCGCAGCAGGGCCTCTCCCTGTTCCACGCCCTTCTGCTTGAAGGATCGGCCCAGAACTCGATGGGTCCCCTCTTCGTGCATCAAGGGCTGAAACTGGAAGCGGGCCCCCTGGTGGGGGTCCGTGATCGTCCAGCCGGTCAGGCACGCGGCTGCCTCGATGACATCCTTCTGGGTATACCCGGCCTCCACACCGACCGTGTGCAGCTCGAGCAGTTCCCGCCCGTAGTTTTCGTTGAGTCCCTTGGCCTTGAACAGCGCCGGAGTGGCGCCGAAGGCCTCCATCGCCTCCTGACGTCTCCCCTTCCTTCCGGACCCCTTCCCAGGGTAGCTGTGGGAACCTCTCCCACCCAGGGCATGACGATCCCTGAGCCGATTGCGCATCCGATTCCTGATCGTCCCCTGGGAGGCCGAGCTGACCCAGTTGTCCAGGTAGACGAGCATGGCGGGACTCCTGCTCACCCCCAGCAGGAGGTCCTCGAAACGGCCGAGAGCGTGGGGACGAATGACATCGTACTCGAAGCGCGTCGCCAGCAGAGAAATCGGCTTCTTTCTGACAAACACGTTGAAATGGTTGAACCAGAAGTCCGTCATCACTTCCAGTAACTGCCGGCTGCTGTAGACGGCCCGAATGAGACGAGCCTCGGCCAGGTCAAGATAAATCTCCTTCTGGGCCTGCCGCAATCTCCGCAACTCGGCTCGAGGATCGGCGTCCATCCCTTGCGGTGCCATGCCTGGATCCATTCCGTTGCCGCCGGAGCGCCCCCCGCTGTCGCGACGGCTCCCCTTTCCGCGGCGTAATTGACGAGGGCGGGGAAGCGGATACTTTTGGGCCATCTCGTGCGCACTGAGAGAGAGGGTTGCATAGGGGCGAAGTCGGGGTTCCAGCTGGCTCTCTTCAATGCTTTCGGGGTGAAGCTGCTGCTCGATGTAGGCTTCAATTCCCATCGCCCGGACCCTATCGATATCACCGGGGCGGGGGCCGTAGCCCAGACGGTTGAGGAGATGAATGACTTTCCAATCGGCGCCCAATGGGTCGGATCGGTTGCCTTCCCCCTCGGGAGACTTCAGTATTTCCATAGTGGCTTCCGTGAGTCTGGCCCTCCTGGACCCCCTCGAGGCTCAAGGGTGAGTACGGATCTTCCCTCTCGTTGTTTCCATCTTGGAGAGGACGGGTCTCGACCCCCATCGACCGTCAGAGCGGCTGCAAGTCGGAAACCGACTTCCTCTTCCGGCCTATTCTGGTAGTCGTGCCATCTCTATTAGATTCTTGGACACCTTGGAGGGTTCACAGCGGGTGCCGATGCAAACAGACCCAAAAGCAACTGGAGTCCTCGCCTCCAGTTGGGCTGGTACACGTACCACGTACTCGTACCCGAAGGGACTCCCAAGTCGAAGAGAACGTGTCGGTCGGGGAGAAATGCCGGGTACGCGTACGACCGAGACGAAAAACACTCCGTCCCGAACTGCAACTGGAGTCCCCAACGTCCCCAACTGGAGTCCCCGCCCAACTGGAGTCCCCAGTCCGGCCGGGATGGTTGCCAGCGCTGACACCCTCTCCGGGCGAGCGGTGGGCGTGAGCCCGCCGTTTCCCCCGAGTCAGCCTGGCCGTGGCGCCGCCAATGAGAGTCACAAACTTCAGGGGAGACGGCAAAAAGGCGAAACTGACCCTTCCCAGCGCAGGCTACTCGAACCGGGGCGAACGAGGAGGGGGAGACTCCTCTACCGCAGTCGCGACTGAGCCAGGGGAGGAAGCGTTTTCTGGGCCTGTCCAGGGCCGTGGGCAGGGTGCTCGGTTGGCGGCATTGAGAGTCACCCGTGTGTGAGGAAACGGCGGGCTGATGCCCACCGCTCGACCGCATGGACTCCGGTGGGCCGGACGGTCGTTTTCCCGACCCCTCCCCGTTTGCTCATGCCATCATCCCGCCATGATGGCCCGCCAGTCCATCCACCTGGCCAAGGTGGTCAGGCCCCGGCAAGTCTTACCGGCACCCGATTCGTTTTTCGCTTTGAGGCGCAGTATGATTTCCGCAACCATGGGAAAGATTAGAACGAAACCCCCGTTGACCACGGTTCGCTACGCCTTCAGGACCATTATCTGGCCCAGAAGAAGACTGCTTCTGGTGGGGCTGGTCCTCATCGTCATTAACCGCCTGGCGGGTCTGGTCCTTCCCGCCTCCAGCAAATTCGTCATTGACAATGCCATTGCCCAGGGAGATCTTCACCTGCTCCGACAGCTGCTGGCGGTGGTGGTGGCGGCGGTTGCCGTGCAGTCCGTGACTTCCTTCGCCTTGACGCGACTCCTGAGCGTCCAAGCCCAGCACCTGATTTCCCGTCTCAGAGCCAAGGTGCAACAACATATCATTTATCTCCCCATCCAATACTTCGACAACACCAAGTCAGGAGAGTTGGTTTCGCGCATCATGAGTGACGTGGAGGGGGTTCGCAACATGGTCGGCACCGGACTGGTTCAACTCTTCGGAGGCTTTCTCACGGCCGTGGCGGCCCTGATCCTGCTGGTTCGGATCAACGCCATGCTGACCCTGTACGTTGTGCTGCCTCTGGTCGTCTTTGGGGGAATCTCCTTGAAGGCTTTCGGCTACATTCGTCCCATTTTCCGGCAAAGGGGACAGATCAATGCGGAGGTGACCGGGAGGCTGACCGAATCCCTCAATGGCATCCGGGTCATCAAGGGCTTTAACGCGGAAAAGCAGGAAATCCAGGTTTTTGAACGGGGTGTGGATCGACTTTTTCAAAATGTGAAGAAATCACTCACTGCCACGAGTACGGTGACCAGTTCTGCCACCTTGCTCATCGGGCTGGCCTCGGTGGCCATCATGGGGTTCGGCGGCGGCAAAATCGTGAGGGGGGAGATGACCCTGGGCGACTTCTTCGCCTTCACGCTCTACCTGGGCTTCCTGATCGCCCCCATTCTACAGATGAGCAACATCGGCAGCCAGATCACCGATGCCTTCGCGGGGCTGGACCGAACGGAAGAAATCCTGAGGACGGCCCGGGAAATCGACGACGGTGACCGGACCATGCAACTGGAAGAGATTGAAGGCCAGCTCTCCTTCGAAAACGTTTCTTTTTCCTACCATGAGGGGCCGCAGGTCTTGACCGACATCAACTTCGAGGCGCCGGCAGGCACGGTGACTGCTTTGGTGGGCAGTTCAGGTTCCGGCAAGAGCACTATTGCGGGGCTTGTCGCTTCCTTTCTGAAACCCACGCGGGGGATTGTGCGCGTGGACGGTCACGATCTTTCCCGGGTGGCCCTGCAGAGCTACCGGAGCCGGCTCGGAGTGGTGCTCCAGGACGACTTCCTGTACGAGGGGACGATCCGGGAGAACATCCTGTTCAGCAATCCGACGGCCACCGAAGAGGAGCTTGAAGAGGCGGTGCGGGCCGCCCACGTGGAAGAGTTCGCCGATCGCTTCGAGAACGGTCTGGGGACCTTGATCGGGGAGCGGGGAGTGAAACTGTCCGGAGGCCAGCGACAGCGCGTGGCCATCGCTCGGGCCCTGCTGGCCAACCCCAGGATTCTGATCCTGGACGAAGCCACTTCCAATCTGGATACGGAAAGCGAGTCCTACATCCAGCAGAGCCTGCAAACCTTGTTGAAAGGGCGAACGACACTGGTTATCGCCCACCGGCTGAGCACCATTCGCCGAGCTGATCAGATTCTGGTGATTGAAGGCGGCCGTATCGCCGAGCGGGGCACCCACCGGGAATTGATCGAATCCAGGGGTCGTTACTACCAGCTGTACACTTACCAGGCCAGGATCTGAGGAGCCATTTCATACCTCCGAGAAGGGGGTATGAAGAGACAACGCAACGGAGCCGGGAGCGCCAGCGACAGGAGGGTACGGCCAAACTGAGCCGTGACGTTCTCCTCCTTCACGGGTGCAGCCATTGAGGTGATGACCGGGTTGCCATGACCGCCGTTGTGTCGGCCCTCCGGGCCTCTCAGCGGAGACACCAGGGCTACCCGGCCCTTACGGACCGGGCTACTCGACTGCCGGCCCTCCGGGCCTTGGGGAAAGAGGTTTGAACCCTGGGTCGAGAGATTCTGCCGCCAAGTCACTGAACCACGAAGGTGAGTGAGTGGCCATCCGGATTTGGCCGGGCGCTGACGCTTCGGTTCAGTCAACACTGTTCCATGAAGTTTTGTCCCTCGCCCGCTGCCAGTTGCCAGGCTCTGACAACGGGGCAAGGGCAACGGAGCACACATCATCGTCAGGGTAGCGGACGACGGGGCTTCCCCCCATTTCCACTCTCAACTTTCCGACAACCAATCCGGGTGGGTTGCTGGAAAGCAACCGTGACCGTCCCACCCCCTGCCGGACGCTTGGATCGCCCGCGTCTTGAGGTGCAAGTTCTTCTCACATCTCCTGGAGCGCCACCCGCCGCCCCTCTGAGGCCGAACAGTAAGCGGCATAAACGACGCGAACCACTTGGGCGCCGAGCCTTCCCTGGGAGCGAGCGGGCCGGTCCTCAGCCACCGCCGAGATGAAATCCCGGCACATTGACAGGTGTCCCGCGCTCCAATCCTCGTCGGGAATGGGTGTGCTCCAGCCCGATTTGGTCTCCAGTTTCTCCATCAGGTACTGGCCGGCAAAAACGGAGGAATCCGGCGCGTAGGCCTGGACGAGATCATGAGGACTCAGATTGCATTTCAGCCTGGCGTTGGAAAGGAAGACCTGCAGGGTGCTCTCCATTCCCCCCAGAACCCCGTCCGAGGCCCACACAATCCCGGCAGCGCCGTCTTCGAAGGTGAGTGTCACCGCAGCCCACGTTTCCACGTCCTTCCAGCCGGTCGCAATCCAGGACTTCTCCGCCTCGCCGAACCCCTCGATGCGGGTCAGGTCGGCCACTTCGGCGCTGACGGAGACGGGCCGAATCGGATGTCCCAGACGACTTCTTCCCTCCAACTCCTTGAGGTAGAGCATGGCTCCGATGGGATGGGCGCCCAACCGGAGCAGAGCTCCTCCTCCCGTGTAACGCCAGACCATGGAGTAAGGGGAATGGGAACCACTGTGGCATTCGCCGCCCCGCATTTCCAGGATGACGCCCTTGGACTCTTGAATCAGAGCGGTCGCTTTGGTGATGGAGGGGGAATAGATCCAGTTCTCGCCGTACATCAACTGCACTCCGGCCCGGTCGGCGGCTTCCACCATGGCGTGTGCCTCTCGACTCACCGTCTTGAGCATCTGGCGCCGGTTTCTTTCCGACACCTCTCGGTCGGGGACATTCGCCGGCAGGTCCTGTCCGGTGTAGGCGGTCAAAGGCTTGGTGCAGATGACATGTTTTCCGGCAGCGGCGGCCGCCTCCGTGACTTCCCGGTGAAGATGATTGGGAATGCAGAGATCGACCACATCGAGCTCTTCCAGAGCCAGCAGGGAGCGGTAGTCGGAAAACCACCTGGGCAGGCGATGCTTTTGCGCATAGGCGCGGGCGCTCTCCGGAGTGCGGGCGGCCACGGCCACCATCCTGCCCCGCCCCGCTCCCAGTTGGGCGTAGCAGCGAGCCCGCGTCTGGGCCAGAAACCCGGCCCCGATCATTCCGATCCGCACCGGTTTCGCACCACTCATTCTTCACCTCGACTCAGGACTCGCGCCAGAATAAACTTCACATTTTGGCCTCTCATCTTCCGACCATCTTCGGGCCGCTCCTCAATCGCGAAATCCTCAACGTAGGACCGGCTACGCCTGCGTTTCGCTCAATCGTTCGCGGCCAAATCTGGTGCAAATCCGAGCGCCAACTCTACGAAGTTATTCTGGCATACACCCTTATGGAGTGCGCCGACTCAAGCGAGTGGGGGATCCGTCCGTCCCTCGTCGATCTGAGGCGGAGCCCCGGCACCCTAAACCGAAGTGGGGTCCAGATAGTAGGGACAAAGATCGGCCAGGACGCACTCCGGGCACTTGGGCTTGCGAGCCTTGCAGATTCGCCGGCCATGGTGAATGATCCGGTGCGAGAAGTCGATCCACTGGTTGCGAGGGAGCTGGGCCATGAGGTCTTTTTCGATTTTCGGAGGAGCTTTCTCCCGGGTCAAACCCAAGCGGCGTGAAATCCGTGAGACGTGAGTGTCAACCACAATGCCTTCCGCAATCCCGTAGGCGGTGCCCAACACCACATTGGCGGTCTTTCGAGCCACCCCGGGCAGGGTCAGCAGCTCCTCCATGGTGGTCGGGACCTCTCCCCCAAAGTTCGCCGCCAATCCCCGTGCCGAGCCCAGAAGACTCTTGCTCTTGTTGCGAAAAAAACCGGTGCTGCGAATTATCTCCTGAAGCTCGACTTCCTCGGCTTCGGCCAAGGCTGGGGCACTCGGATAAGTCTCAAAGAGAGCGGGCGTGACCTTATTGACGCGTTCGTCGGTGCATTGTGCGGAGAGGATGGTCGCCACCAGAAGTTGATAGGCGTTGCGGTGATGAAGGGCGCAGGTGGCGTCCGGATATTCATCGGCCAGGAGGCGAAGCAGCTCCCCAACCCGGGCCTGTTCCTTCCTTTGCTTCTTTGATGGCCCTCCCCTTGCCGCCGTCACCCGCCTATCATACCATTGAATCGGATGGGTTCTCCCGTTGACAGTGACAGTTCGATCATCCCTCTGGGTGACTTTCACTTGAACCAGACCTGTTTGGCTGGAGTCTCTCCCTCCAACAGGGTTGGGTTAGTGCGTCTCGGAGGAGGACTTGACTGGGCCGCAGCCACCGGCACAGCCTGTCCGCCGTCGCTCATTTGGAAGTGGCGACCGTCTTCAGCCAGGCCGACATCTGCGGGGCATCGGCATCCGTGGCGAAGAGATCCAGTTTGACGTGGACCACCTTGCCCACCCGCAAAAACAACATTTCGGGGATCTCGATGTTGTAATCCTTGAGTCTGACCTCGAACTCGGTGGAAACCCTCAAGAGATTGCCCGGCAGCTTGAACTGCGTCACTGGAGTCTGGGGGATGTAGGTGGCCTTGACCGGCACTTCGATCTCTCTTTTCACTCCGTGCAGCTCGAAGGTTCCCGCCACTCTCATGGAAACAGGCTGGGTGGAAGTCAGTCTTGGAGCCGAAGACTCAAGAATTTTCTCCAGCCTGAAGACAGCCTTTGGAAAGTCATTGGTGTGCAGGTACTTCTCCCTTAGATCGGCATTGCGCAGGGCAATGCCGGTGTTCAGGCTCGACATCTTGACCTCGAAAACGGCCCGGATCTCGTCGCTCTCGAGGTTGTCCGGATCGACCCGAACCAAGCCGCTGATTTCGTTGGTCATTCCGACGATATCCTCGAGCGGGGCCGTTGTCAAAAAGTAAACGGTATTTCGACCTAGTGGGTCGGCCGCTTTGAATTCCACACTCCTCTGTGCGAGACTCAGCGGCTGAAACCCCAAGAGGAGTAGCAAAGGCATCTCGAATCGGCGCATTATAATTCTGCCGCTCCCATGAAGACCGTTTCCAAGACCAGACTAGCCAATATAATTGGATGCATTTTGGATGAGAGTGTCTCCGGAAAAGCCCCCCGCTCAAATGGAGAACTCCGCCACCTGTTTTCTGGTCGGGGAGCCGTGGACGAGTGACTGAGTTGACGTCGCCGGGAACGGGATTACCTCACTCACAGGTCACTGGGAGCCAGCGCTCGCCGGAGAGGGAGACGCGCACCCATTCGGAGTATCCAAGTAGTGCGGCCAGGCCGCGAACAACTCCCAAAGCCTTCGCCCTCGCTTGGGTGGGTGGGTGGGGGGCTCTTGCCCACTCTGGAAGCGCTCATCGCCAACATGCGCTCCGGCCTGGGTGGAGAAAACCGGCCTCGTTAACGTTGAGGGGGAGGAAGCTATTCAAACCACGAGATTGTCTATCTGGAGTCTGTTCCTTCTACTGCCGGCGGCCCCTTCGATCCTGGCACAGTCTTTAAAGCTGCCGCCCCTGTCCCGGCTGGAAGAGGCGAGGATCATCGCTTTTTCGAAAAAGGGAAAGCCGCGCTGGAAGGCGGACTTGAGGATCGAGTCAGTCACGCTGGGGGGCCGTGAGAAACTCAAGTTCACGGAGAAGGGAAGAGGGCGTTTCAGCGGTTTCAAAGGGGAGGTTCGCTGGGAAACCGACTCCATATGGGGGGGAGAGGAGAGTCTCCTTCCGGAACGTATGGAACGTCGCTTCTATGATCTCCAGGGGAAGCTGCTGTCCATGGAGATCACCGAAATCGACCTTCAGAGCCATACCGCCCGCTTTGAGCGACAGACTCTTCGCAAGAAGCGTCGCACCATGGTGGGAAGCTTCAACCTGCCTCTGCAGACCTTTGTGATGTCGGGATTTCCGATGGCCTTGCGGGGATATCCCTTCGCATCGGGTGGCACGGTCAACTTCCTCTTCCTCTCCAACGAACCCAAGCTCTATCGAGCAAATGTGCAACTGAAGAAAAAAGAAGCCATACAGACCCTTTCCGGCAGGCACTACTGCTACAAACTGGAGATGAAAGTCGATCTGGGCATGCTCAATCTTTTCCGGCCCTTTATTCCCAAGATCTATTTCTGGTTCGAGGTTGAGAAGCCTCACCACTTCGTGGCCTACTCCGGCCTGGAGGATGGGCGGGGCACCCCCAAGATAAGGATCGAAATGGTTGGCAACCCCCGTTCAAAATGACTTGCAAGGAGGGAAGCCAGCCGGTGTGGATCAGGTTCTCGGCCTCACCCTGACCAAAAATATTTGAAATTTCGATTCCCGAGTTGAGCGATTCCACCGCCAAGTCACTGAACCACGAACGTCAGTGAGTGGCCATCCGGATTGAGCCGGGCGCTGGGGTGGCATCAACCCTGAGTTTTCCGGTCGTTGTGATCGCCTATCAACCCGAACGACGTTGTGTCGGTGACGCGACCCATTCAGGGTCGATTCATTGATGGTCCCATGTCCCGGGGTTTGGAAACCCTGGGCTGGAAGACACAATCCCTTCGGGATTGACGCCCACATTCCCAACCCCACCGGCTCTTCGCCGGTGGGATGAGGTTTGGCAACTACAGGCGCGGTCTGTTTAGCCCGGACTATTCACCAGCTTTCTGCTGCGGCGCCGTTATCATCCACCTCCGTCAGCTGCCTGGAACCGTCGCATGAAGCGCCGATCGATCCAATCCTTGAGCTTCATCACCCACCGCCCTTCCACCGATTGTCCCCATTTGGTTCCCAGAGCTTTGCCGTTGCCCAGATTCAACAGCATCAGAAAGTCTCCCTGGGGTCGATAAGGGTGCAGCGATTGTCCCAGCATCGAGGCCCGAAGGTTGTGGGTGAGGAAGGGGCCTTGGCGCACGGCATAAACGCCGGCCTTGGGGGTTCGAGGGTACTCTACCAGCGTGGCACAGTCTCCCACGGCGAATATCTCGTCGTAGGCTTCGACCTGCAGCGTCGATCGGACCTTGACGAAGCCCCGCTCGTCGGTGGCGAGTCCCGATTGCCTGAAAATCGGCTGGCTTGCCGGGCCGGTTGCCCACACCACG
>JBHHYX010000065.1:0-17651 GCA_046757765.1 Acidobacteriota bacterium
TTTCGCTCAATCGTTCGCGGCCAAATCTGGTGCAAATCTGAGCGTCAACTCTGCGAACTTATTCTTGCGCAAACCCTAAGCTCGAGGATCCAGGCGGGAGGAGAGGCTGGGAACCTGGGCACTCGGATCAGCTTTTTCAAGCCACATGGCCGGTAGGACCACCGGAAAGGCAATCAGGGCACCCAAGACGGACTCCTGGTGGTGCGCAAGAAGAAGAATGAGTTTCCCACCGCAGCCACCCGCCGCAAGCCGGCTGCTATCATGATCCAATGCCTGGAAAGGTGCCCCCTCCCAGGCCAAGCCAAACACCCCTCCCCAACCCGCATTTCTTGCACCCAATCTGCTGCAAGAACCCTTCGCCAAGCCACCGTGGCCTGGCAGCCCTGCTCGGCGCTTCCGCCCAGCGTGATAAGGGACACATTTCCGCGGGGTTTCGTCTAGGTAGAATAGACCACCAGAAAACGGTGGCTGGAAAGTGCAATGGGGGCTCGCTTTACCGAAGTGAGTCCGGGTAAGACATCAGGTTCTGGTCGAAAGGCTCGATTTGAGAGAACGGACACAGTCGCTCGGGGAAGAGATCGCCAACAGCGTCAGCCATGGTGTTGGGCTGCTGGCCGCCGCTGTGGCCGGCCCGGTTCTCGTGATTGCCGCCGTGAGGCGTGGTGAGGCGGCTGGAATCGTGGGAGCGAGCATCTTCGCGACCACAGTGGTGCTGCTCTATCTCGCCTCCACCCTCTACCACGCGTTGCCGGGTCAGAGGGCCAAGCGGGTTCTCCGCGTTCTTGACCATGGGGCCATCTATCTTCTGATTGCGGGTAGCTATACGCCCTTCACGCTCGGCGTGCTGCGCGGCGCCTGGGGCTGGACGCTGTTCGGGGTCGTGTGGGGGCTGGCTCTTGCCGGTGTCGCCTTGAAGGTCATCGGCGGCATACGACACCCGAAGCTCTCGACTTGCCTGTATCTGGCCATGGGCTGGCTGGCTCTCGTCGCTGTCAAGCCATTGTGGCTCCATATGCCAGGGTGGGGGCTTTTGTGGCTCCTGGCGGGCGGGCTCGCGTACACGCTTGGGGTGGCGTTTTTTGCCCTTGGTGAGCGGCTCCGCTACGGCCACTTGGTTTGGCACCTGTTCGTTATCGCGGGCACAGCATGTCACTTCATCGCAGTACTGCGCTACGCGCTCTGACACCCCCCGGAAAGTGGCGCTTGTCGCCGGAGAGGATCGCTCAAGATATCAGCCCAGCCCGCATTTCTCAAAAACGATCTCTTGCGGAGCCGAATGCATGCACCTGACTGCGTTACGCTCAGTCGGTCCTGGGCAACACTCTGTCCCCTACGACTGTACGGGCCTCGGTTGCAAGCCTTGTCCGGCCGGCGCCTTCGATTCCTCATGACTCATAAAGCCCGTGAGATCTCTCGGGTCCTGAACTGTCACCGCCTGGAACAGAGAACGAGTTCCTGATCCCTTCCCTCAACAACCGAGGCCCTCAGGTCGGAAAAAGTCAATCCGCAGCGGCCAGATCATGCCGGCACGAGCGGGGGGTCGAGTTGACCCAGCCCCACCGTTTGCTTAACATTCACAATACGAGGTCGTGTCCAGATCAGTTCCTTGCCACCGGAGGGCATCAGACATGAAACCGCGCTCGTGGCTGCCGCTTCTGTTTTCCGTTCTGAGTGTTGCACTTTTTGCCGGGCCGCCGCAAGGCGTGGAGTGGACCACCCGGGCAGGAGAGACACTGCTTCTCACTGCTCGCCCAGGGCGTGGATGGAAAGTCGAGAAACCGCCCGGCACCTCTCACTCCGGTACCGTGAATCTGGAGATTTCCGGTTGCAACCAGGGAAAAGCGGTGGCCATTGTGCCCGGGGAGTCCGAATACGTTTCTATGATCTTCGACGGAGAGACGTGGCTTTCGGACCCCGTGCCCACCCCCGGATTTATCGGCCTCTTTCGAAGCGATAGCGGCAAGGATCGCGTCCTCCTCCTCATGGACCAGATCGACTCGACGGAGGCCACCTGGCTGCGTCCTTGACAGAACCTTTCGCCCCTTAATTGGATGTCATTATGAGCCCTGTCGTTTGGATGTTTGCCTTGCTGCTCCTGCCTCTGTCGTCCGACCTTGGAGAGAAGTACAGGGATTGGTTGGAGCGGGAGGTTCGATATATTATCTCGTCGCGGGAACGAAAAGAGTTCAAGGCTCTGGAGACGGAGGCGCAGCGCGAGAGCTTTGTCCAGCACTTCTGGAGAAGGCGGGATCCCGATCCCTCGACCGACATCAACGAGTTCAAAGAGGAACATTACCGGCGGATCCAGTTTGCCAACCAGCGCTTCGGTAACGAAGGCAAGCCCGGCTGGAGAACCGTGCGGGGGCGGGTATATATCGTTCACGGTCCCCCCGACGACATCCGCTATTCGTTTGGCCGGGTGGAACGGGTGACGATTCAAAACCCCACCACGGTCCTGAGTTCCGCCGCCGGGTCGACGATGGTGGATGTCGAAATCGTCACGCCCGAGAGTGAGACGTGGACGTATTATCACCTGGAGGGGGCTCGCTCCTTTCGAACGTTTTTTTCCATCATTTTCGCCAAGATGGATCCCCACAGGCTGTACGAGGTCGAGCGGGCGACCAAGAAGATTCCGCCCAACGCTCCCATTAATCGGCGCGTCCAGCGGGACCGGGTCATCAAGGCCTTCGTGACCCAAAAGGACTACTTGCGTGGAGACTATCGAATTGCTTACGCCGGGGAGCCTCGTTTCAGGGACGTCGACGACCTGATCGTGAGTTCCTTCCGTTCTTACTCCCCCGAGATCGATCAATTCTTGCTCAATGAGGCCCAGGCGGATCTGTTTCGTTCCACGGGAGAGGCACTGGAACGTAGGCTGGCCCGAGAAAGACGCATCAAGGAAATGGTCGAGAGCCGGATCTTTTACTCCACCTTTTCAATTGATGTCGGAGTCGGTTTTCTGCGCCATCTCCGGGGTCGCGTCAGCATACCCCTGCATGCCAGACTGAATCTTCCTCCCGCCAAACCGGCCAAGGAAATTGACTTTCTGGCCGAGCTGGTGGAGAGCGCGACGGGCCGAATCGTGGCCAGCGTGCTCGATGATTGGAATCCGTCCCAGGATTCGACGGGCAAGTCCGGAGTCATCTCGTACCAGTCCCGTCTGGTGGCGCCGCCCGGCCTCTACCGGCTCCGTGTCATGGCGACCGACTCGGGAAACGGACAGTTGGGTCTGTGGGAAAAAGAGATTCATGTCCCCGATCTGAACAGACCTGGCTTCGGGGCCAGCGAGCTGGTGCTGTGTGAGCGGGTGTTGCCCAGAGACGAATACCGGAAATGGGAGCGGGCTTCGGCGGCCGAGGGAGGATGGATCGGCGGCCATGAGAGACCCCTGGCCTACGATGACCTGGTGTTTGTCCCCACCGTCGACCGGAAGTTCAGGCGCCGACAGAACCTGACCACGCTGCTGGAAGTCTATAACCCCACGCTGCAGTCCGGTGAGCCCAGGGTCCGGATCCAATCCAGCTGGAGCCGGCAGGGGCATCGAGTGATGGCACTGCCGGTGAGGGAGCTGGATTACATTACGGACAAGGAGAACAAGACCATCATTTACGCCTTCACGATTCCCCTTCAGGGACTGGATCCGGGCTTTTACGATTTCGCCGTTCAGGTGACCGATGGCCCCAGCGGCCAAATCGTGCGTAAAACAGCTCCCTTTCGGATCCGCTGACCCGCCCACCGGCCCAACGCGCCCCCCGGGTGAGTGCCGGTTGCCAGGGTCCAGCCGCCTTGGTAGACTCCTTTACTTAGGGTTTGCGCAAGCCCTTAGTGTCCCGTTCGGGGATGGTGGAAACCCCTCGTCTTCAGACGAAGAGAAGGTCCCCGAAGTCCCCGAATGGGGGCGATAGGGAGATCCTCCGACTGAAGTCGAAGGGTTTTTCAGAACTTGTCTTTGGAGAACCGCCGTCTGAAGCCGGCGGTTTCCGGGCTCACAGTCGACTTCGAGTCGACGAGATTAGAACCCCTCGACTTGCAGTCGAGGGTCGGGCGCCACGCCCTCAGTCTCGCCGGTGCCAGCTGGTGGATCTCAGTTCTCGAGTAACCGTTGAAGTAGGACCTCAAGAGAAGAGTATCCCAGCAGATGACGAGCGGGGAGAGCTGGTCGCCGTAGCGAAGGAGGCAAGGAGAGGGAAGGATGAGCGAAGCAAGAACCTATCAGCCAGGGATGGGCCTGGAAGGCAAGAATGTGGTGGTTCTCGGCGTGGCCGACGAATCGAGTATTGCCTGGGGCATGGTGGAGGCCTTTGTCAGGCACGGCGCCCGCGTCCGAATCGGATACCAGCAAAAGTTCTTCAGCCGGGTGAGGCTGCTGCTGCAAAGGTTGCCTTCGGTGCAGGGCTCCCGCTGTGACATTCTCAAAGAGGACGAACTCACTGCTTTCTTTTCTCACTTTCAACAGGATCCCGTTGACGTACTCGTCCACGCCATCGCTTTCGGCCCGCCGGAGGTGTTTACCGAACCGGCGTCCGGTTTGAGCGCCCAGGGATTCTCCCAGACCATGGCCATCTCCGCCCACTCTTTGGGCACGGTCGTGCGCTGTGTGAAGCCCTACCTGAAGGACTGGGGGAGCATCATAACGGTCACATTTCAAGCTTCGGAAAGAGCCGTCCCGATGTACGGTACGATGGGCGTTGCCAAATCGGCGCTGGAGAGCCTGGTGCGGTACCTGGCCTTGGAACTGGGCCGGCAGAAGGTTCGTGTCAATGCCATCTCGGCCGGACCGATCGAGACGGTGGCCTCTCTGGGTGAAGCCCTGGCCTTCGTCAGAAACCCGAGCGCCCTCTCCGTTCAGCGGGGGCGGCTCTTCGAAACCGCCATCCGGGAGGCCTCTCAGGAGATCAGCCGAGACCGCTTCGATTATGACGTTGCCATGGCCAAGGCGGTTTGGAGTCGCGTGCAGAAGGAATTCGCTTCCAAATGCCCGATCGAAGAATTTGTTTCGAAAGAAGATGTAGCCGACTGCGCGCTCTTCCTGGGCAGCGACTATTCAAAGAAGATCACCGGGCAGGTCATTCACGTCGACTGCGGGCTCTCCAGCGCCATGATTATGTGAGTCGCGTCAACTCAGGAAATCCCAAGAATCCAAGGCCCCGAATCGCAATCTCAATCGTCCATGATTCAGCTTTTCCAACCAAGGAGGTGTGGTGGTGAGAGAGGCAAGAATTCTCACGATTCTTTCGGCTTTGATGCTGCCGAGCCTGTGGGCTCAGTTTGCACTCCCTTCAGCGGGATGCCCGATGGCCCATTGTGACTGGTTTATGTCGGACAAGGTCGTCACAGTCCCGCCGCTCGGCCCCTCTATCAAAGAGCTGTGGCAAGACCCGGATCCGAAGGGAAGCCGTATCGGGCTGGGCTGCGGCTCAAACGGAGAGATTATCGCGTGTGCCTACGCTGAGGTTGAAGTCTCGCATCAGCACACCCGTGAGCAGGAACGCCAAATGCCTCGCTTCAAATCAATGGCCCAGGCCCAGCGTTTCCTTTCGGTACACGGTCCGATTCAAAACCTGTTTCGGGTCGGTCGTCACCGCCTCCAAGCTATCCACCATCGACTCATCCGAGAGACCGAGCTTTCACTGACTGGGAAAGGGCGATGTGTGCATACTGAAGGGAAGAGACTCCAAGTGCCTTTGGGGCGAGAACCGACTCGCGCTCGTTAACGTGACAACGCCTTCACGAGGACTGGCTGACCGGCCGACAGTACCTGAACATGGCCCAATGGCAGCAGAAGGAGAATGCGAAACTCAGACCCAAATTACAGAAAATCGGTTGCATAGCCAATCCCAAAGCAAATCCCAAGGCCGCAAGCCTGAACCCCAACGGCTCTTGCGCTTGAGATTTCGTATTTGCAGTTTTGGCAATTGGTGTTTGGGATTCAGAAATTCGAGTTCCCATCCCAATCTGGTATTACCTGGGTTGCTAAAAACTTACGCTTTCTGGGATGGGAACTGGCCAGGGCGTCACTGGATCAGTTTCTCCATTTCGCGCGCCAGCCGTTCTTTGCTGTGCTTGAGGCCGATCTCCAGACCGTGGTCTTGCAGCCAGACAGTGGGCTCGGGCGCGGAAGCTTCCCCCCACTTCAACTCCGGTTCGTAGAGCACAAAGATGTCCCAGGCCAGCTTGCCCCGCGGATAGTTCAGGTGCTTGGTGTAGTAGTTCAAGCCAAAACTCCACAAATCCCAGAAGTGCTCAACGCGGGGATCGGTGAGGTAGATGGAAGCATCTCTGGCAGTGAACTTGTTGTCGCCCGGGCGGATGGGCGACCACAAAGCAAGCACCTTCACTTTTGCCTCTGGATGCTCTCGCAGAATTGCCTGTACTTCGGAGGCCCCCCGAAGGCAGCGTGCTCAGGTGGGGGAAAACACCAGAATCAGCCGAGTTCGGTCGGCGGTGGCATTGAAGGCATTGCGAAATTCCGCCCCGCTATAGGAAAGCGTCCTGACCACCGGCCTGGTGTCGGCGAACTCAGCGGATTCCACCGAAGCCGCCCAAGGTTGTCCCGGAATCGCAAGCTCGGCCAGCAGCAACAAGATGAATCTAGACAACCATTTCATGCCACTTAAGATACCTGATCCCGCCCACGGTTTCAACAAGACCGCGGCCCGCCCAGAGGGCTGGCAAAAGGTTGAGGTGAATGCCCCTGACTGACGACAGGGTTTTGCGGGAAGTCGAACTCCAATCGACCCTTCTCAAGGCCTTCGGCTTGGAGCCGAGCGGTGTCATTAACTTCTGTTCGCCTCCGAAACAGGATCGTCCCAAAAGTGGGCACCAGACTCCCTCCGTATCCAACAGATTCAGTCCAAAGCACCACGTGTGAGCCACTTAACCCACCTGTGGCAATATGGTACAGTACGGGGGCGGGTTCTTCGGGAGGTGGCCATGGTAGATATTCCAAGAAAGGGCGTCATTAGAAGACGCCGCATCAAACAGGCATTTCTCCTCCTCGGGGCTGTGGTGGCGCTCGGCATCATTACCGTCGGCCTTTCGAGACTGGAACCCGCCGCCCCGACTGTTGATGCCGCCACCGTTTGGATGGGAGAAGTGAAGCGCGGAGAGATGATTCGCCAGGTCCGCGGGCCGGGCACGCTGGTTCCCGAACAGATCTGGTGGGTGCCCGCCATCACTGAAGGACGAGTGGAACGAATCCTGGTCAAGCCGGGGCGACAAGTAACGGCCGACACGGTGCTTCTTGAGCTCAGCAATCCCCAGTTGCAGCTGGACACTCTGGAGGCGGAGTGGCAGGTGAAAAAGGCGGAAGCGAACTACCGGGATTTGAAAGTTCGTCTGGAAAGCCAGGTACTGGATCAGCAGGCCTCCGCAGCTTCCGTAAAGGCGGACTACGAGGAAGCTCGCCTGAGAGCTTCGCGGGACGCGGAACTGGCTGCGGCCGCCTTGCTTTCCGAAATCGATTATCGTCTCTCCAAGGTCCGGTCGGAGGAGTTGGCGACGCGCAATGCACTGGAGCTGAAACGGCTGGCGATCAGCGAGGATTAGGTGCAGGCTCAACTTGCCGCGCAGAAAGCCGAAATTGCGCGTCTCAGGGCCCT
The DNA here is from genome assembly GCA_046757765.1 of Acidobacteriota bacterium. Classification (GTDB taxonomy): domain Bacteria; phylum Acidobacteriota; class UBA6911; order RPQK01; family JBHHYX01; genus JBHHYX01. The sequence goes on from JBHHYX010000065.1 coordinate 7,602, forward strand.
TTTCAGTCTGAGGGGGAGGGAAGTGGCCGCCCTCAAGGTGCGAGCCGGAGTCGATGGCGTGCTGCAGGAAGTATCGGTGGAGGTGGGACAACAGGTTGCCGCCGGCAGCAATCTGGGCCGTATCGCGCAGCCGGAGACTCTCATCGCTGAACTCAGAATCCCCGAGACTCAGGCGAAAGACATTACCGTGGGGCAGGCGGCCTCGATTGACGCCCGAAACGGCATCATCCCGGGACAGGTGATCCGAATCGATCCGGCCGTTCGAGAAGGGACCGTCACGGTCGATGTCTCGCTGGGTCGTCCCCTTCCGCCCTGGGCGCGTCCCGACCTGAGCGTGGACGGAACGATCGAGATTGAGCGTCTCGAGGACGTTCTCTATGTGGGCCGGCCGGCCCACGGTCAGTCCGACAGCCTGATCAGTCTTTTCAAGCTCGTTCGGGAGGGAGAGGAAGCAGTGCGAGTGCAGGTGAGGCTCGGGCGTAGCTCCGTCAATACGATCGAGGTGTTGGAGGGCCTGAGAGAGGACGACCGGGTGATTCTTTCCGATATGTCCCGATGGGACGGAGAAGATCGAATTCGACTGAACTAAACGTGACGGTTCACCGTATTGCTTATGGTGGCGTTGGAACCTATGACTGACTTTCCGGAGGAGCGCAGGGAATGAGTTCAGAACCCTTGATCCGGTTGGAGCAGGTGTCAAAGATTTTTTACACGGATGAAATCGAGACCCATGCTCTGTCCGGTGTTCAACTTGAAATCGAAAGAGGAAAATATGTGTGCATCGCCGGTCCGTCCGGCTGTGGAAAATCAACTCTCTTGTCGATCCTGGGCCTGCTGGATTCACCCACGGAAGGAGAGTACTGGCTCAATGCAAAGTCGGTTGCCAATCTCAAGCTGGCCGAGCGGGCCCGTATCCGCAATCGCGAAATTGGCTTCATCTTTCAGAACTTTAATCTGATTGGAGACTTGAGCGTCTATGAGAACGTGGAGTTGCCACTCACCTATCGAGGGACACCGGGGGCGGAGCGTAGGAAACGGGTCCAGGAGGCGCTGGAAAGAGTGGGAATGGCGCACCGCATGAAGCACTATCCCTCGCAATTGTCGGGCGGCCAGCAGCAGCGGGTTGCCGTGGCGCGCGCCCTTGTGGGCGATCCACTCATTCTGCTGGCCGATGAACCCACCGGGAATCTCGACTCGCAGAATGGCGAAGCGGTCATGGACTTGCTCAGCGAACTGCACCGGGGTGGGGCTACCATTTGCATGGTCACGCACGACCCCCGCTACGCCAGCTATGCCGAGCAGAGCGTTCACCTGTTTGACGGCCAGGTGGTCGAGGAGAGTGCCGAGGTAGCCTAGTGGCTGGTTGTCTAAATCCGTCCCCCCTCTGGTCGGTCCTTTTCGTCGCTGGGGGCGTCGATTCTCCTCGAAATCAGGGCTTGTGACTTCGTCGGAGCGCCTTGCCAGGGGCGAAAAATGGTTTGCCGATACGATAGAGGGAAAGACTTTCGCAACACACCACTAGCACCGGCTCAAACCGGGTGCTCCGCCCTCGTGCCGTCGGTCCTGGCCTGTAAAGTCTGTCCTCGGCGCTTATGAGGCCGTTCGCTTTGTTCGCCACCCTCTTGCGGTTGGGCAACTGGAGCGTCTGCCCCACCACGCCAACAAGGATTCCTCGCTGATTGGGTTGTCGCAGAGGATCAGTTTGAGAAATGTTGAGAAGTTTTACGAGGTCGGCTCCGGCTCCGGCGCATCAACGTAGCGATTCAGGCGGGAGAGTTTGTCACCATCATGGGGTCATCCAGGGCGGGGAAGACCCCTCTACTGAGTATCGCCGCGCCCAAGCCATTGCGCGGGTGAAGTAGAATCGAGAGATCCGGCGGGTCAAGAGCGTTGCCCGCCGCCGTACACAATCGCTCAATTCGGGGGCCTTTCAGCCTCAAGTTGAGCGGTCAATCTAAAAATTATGGAGTGCTTATGAGTTCACGTAAGATCCTTTTGCCCACAATCTTCTTGACCTGCGTCGCGACCGTTGCGGGGGTCAGAGCCCAGCAGCCCGAATCCCAGGTATCCGCTCAGGAAAAGCTTCAGAGAAAGGTATTGACCGTCCCGAAATCGTATCTCGATCGAATGCGGGATCAAGGAGCTGTCCTGGAGTTGAGCCTCAAAGAGGCGATCCGGCTGGCTCTCCTCAATAACCTGGAAATCGCGATCGAGAACTATAATGAAGACTTGAACCGTGAGCAGGTGGTCAAAACACGCGGTTTCTACGACCCCACCATCGGGTTCACGGTCGGGTGGAGTTCTCGAACCAGCCCCACCACCAGTATTCTGCAGGCCGGGCAGAACGTCAATGTCAACACCAGCGACACCTTCACACTCAATTCCAGTCTGCGCCAGAACGTCCTTGGAGGGGGCGCCCTGGAGGTGACGTTCAACAACACTCGCAGCGAGACCAACAGCGTCTTCTTTACCATCAACCCCCGCTTTGATTCCAGCTTCAACGTTTCTTTCACGCAACCCTTGTGGCGGGGCTTCCTGAAAACCAATACGGAGCGTCAGATCAAGGTCTTCAATCTGGAGAGGGAGATCAGCGACACCCAGTTCAAGCAAAGGGTCGTTGAAGTCGTGCAACAGGTTGAGAATCAGTACTGGGAAGCGGTCTTCTCGGTGGAAAACTTCGAGACCCAGCGCCGCTCCATGGAGCTGGCGATCATCCAGCATCAGAATAACCGCAAACGCGTTGAGATTGGCGTCATGGCGCCCATCGAGATTACGTCTTCCGAAGCTGAAGTGGCGCGTCGTCAGCAGACCCTGATTCAGTCCGAGGTCCAGATTATCAACGCACAGAACGGCTTGAAGCGCTTGTTGGCGCCGGATCCCAACGCCAGCATATGGAAGCTGGCTTTGGCCCCTACCGACCGTCCCCAAGTGCGGGATGTCACCCTGACGCTCGAACAAGCGATCCAGAAGTCAGTTGAACACCGTCCGGAACTGGAACGGATTCGTCTCCAGATGGAACAAAATGAGGTCAATCGCGACTTCTACAAGAAAGAGGGTAAACCCACCGTCAATCTGAGGGCCAACTTTGGCTCTGTCGGAGCAGCCGGACAGCTCTCGGATAGCAGCGATCCCCGGCTAGGGAGTTTTGGAAACGCCTGGGGCCAGGTTTTTGGATTTGATTTTCGCAGCTGGGGGATTTTTGCGGACGTTCAGATTCCACTTCGTAATCGTTCCAACGCAGCCGATCTGGCCACAGTCGCCATTCAAGACCGGCAACTGCAGAGCACGATGAAGAATCAGCAGCAGTTGGTCATCGTCGAAGTGAGAAACGCTTTCGAGACCATTGCCACTCGCAAGCAGAGTCTGGAGTCGGCCAGGGTCGCTCGCCAGCTTTCCGAAGAGCAGCTGGAAGGGGAGAACAAGCGGTTCGAGGCGGGACTCTCCACAAACTTTGCGGTGTTGCGCTTCCAACGCGACCTGGCCGAGAGTCAGAGCAACGAGCTGCGCGCTGAGATCGACTATCAGTTGGCCCTCATTGCTCTGGAAAAGGCCATGTACACCATCATTGGCGACAACGACATCGTTCTGGCCCGAGGAAGATAAGCGTGTGTTCTGGCGGGCACTCCTCACAGCGACAAACGTTTGAAGAGGGCTTCGGGAATGAGGCGGATCACGAGCATGATCCAGCGCCAGAATGAAGGCACGTAGTAGACTCCGGAAGGCCTGTTCAGAATCTGTCTGGCTCGGCGCCCCACTTGCCGGGGCGACGCCACCAGAAAGAGACCTTCCTTACCGTAGGTCATGGCCGTGTCCACAAAGCCCAGCTTGAGGGTGAACACGTTCACTCCCCTCCGATCCAGGCGATTGCGCAAGCCCTGCAAGTAGAGTGAGAAGCCGCCCTTGGCGGCGCCATAGACATAGTTGCTCTGCCGGCCACGGTCGCCCGCCACAGAAGAAAGTCCCAGGATGAAACCGCTTCCCTGCCGCTCCAGCAAATCTGCAATCGGAGCCAGCAGAGAGACGGACGAGGTCAAGTTGACATCGACGAGTCGCCGCGCCGCTTGGGGATCATGACTCTCCCCGGGCTGATCGCCGAGACTCCCCACCGCGAAGACAGCGCCATCAATTCCGCCCAGTCTTTCAATGCTCTTTCTGATAAAGGCCGGATGAGCGCCAAAATCAAGGGCGTCCACAGAGCCCCAATCCACCGGGATCTGGTGACGAATCCTCAGGTCGGCCGCGAGACGCGGCAGTCGGGAAGCATCCCTCGCCGCCAGAAACAGCCTGGCTCCCTGGCCCGCCAGTTCGGAAGCGATGGCTTGGGCAATCGACGACGTGGCCCCCAGAACAAGGACCCTCTTCATGGTGGTGCTCCGCCCATCCGCAGTCGCCGGGAAAGATCGGAGGAAAACAGGTTCTCCGGATCGACTCGCTTCTTGACGCGCTGCCACTCCGGCAGTCTGGGGTACATCTGACGAAAAACGGGCGCCGCCAGCCTGGCGTCCTTCCCCAAGTAAACTCTTCCCCGGTTGCGGAGCACCAGGTCATCCAAACCGTCGAGAAAGTGGAGAATCGGTTCTCCCCGCATGGGAAAGTCCAGAGCCAGGGTGTATCCACTCATGGGAAAAGAAATCAACCCGGTTTCCTGGCCAAAACGCTTCAAGACCGCCAGGAAAGAGCCGTTGCCGCCGGCACTGGTGCGGCCCAGAATCTCTAGCAGCGCCGCCCGAGCCGTTTCCGGAGGCAAAGCACACTGATACTGCAGAAAACCCCGTCTTCCATAAGCGCGATTCCAGTGCCGGACGGCATCCAGAGGATAAAAGAAGCGATCGTAGTGTTCCACCTTCCGGTGGTGTCCTTTCTTGAAGTGGCGGTAGTAAAGGCTGTTGAACCCCCGCACCGCAAGAGAATTCAAACAGAAAGAAGGCAATTCCATGGGCAGACTGAATGAAGATTGGCACCGTGCCAGAAGGGGTTCTCGAGCCAGCTTGGAGTCGAGATGGTCCCGGCGGCAGTGGTTCCCCCGCATCAATACAGCACGGCCCATCGAACTTCCCGAGGCGAGGCAGTCCACCCAGGCTACCGAGTAAGTGTAGCCTTCATCCTCCTCCTCCAGAAGACGCAGCGTTTCATCCAAGTTTTCGGTGCGGCGGTAGTCGACGCAAAGGTAAGAGGTTTCGACGCGACGAAGCTGGAGTTGGGCGCTCAGAATGATCCCGGTCAGGCCGAGTCCTCCCAGCGTGGCCCAAAACAAATCGGAGTCGTCCTGGCGGGAGCATCTGACCTGACGTCCGTCGGCCAGAAGGAGATCAATCCACTTCACGTGATGGGAGAGAGATCCATCTTGATGGTGGTTCTTGCCGTGCACGTCGCAGGCGATCGCCCCCCCCAGGGTGACGAACTTGGTTCCGGGAGTCACGGGCGGAAACCAGCCCCGGGGAAGACAGACCTGGAGCAGCTCCTGCAGTGTGACGCCGGCTTCACAGGTGACCAGGCCATGTTCCGCATCCAGTTGAAGGAAGCAGTTTAACCGCTCCGTCAGAATCACACCCCGACCGGAGTTCAAAGCGGCGTCGCCGTAACTGCGCCCCAGGCCCCTGCCGATGTAAGCGCTTTGATTGCGGCTCTCGAGAATCTGAGAGAGCGTGGAGATCTTCTCAGGGCGGTAGACGTTGCCCACACTACGGGGGTAGCGGCCCCAACCCTCAAGCTCCTTGACTAGAGATTTCGGCATCGGAAAAACGAAATCACCGGGTTATGGGGACTCACCGCGTTCATGAACCGGAGTACCTTGTCGTAGCGAGCCACCTCATACCGCCGAGAAAGGCATACGCGTAGAGCCACAATGACAACGGAGCCGGGAGCGTCAGCGACCGCAGCCCAACGACACTAATCTTAGCCGTGATATCCCCTCCCTCAGGGTCGGGGCTCCGTTGCTTGATAGTGTACATTGTTGCCACGCGAACAAGTTGACCACTTTGTGAACTTCCTCTCGCGCTAGGACGACCCTAGTGGGTTGAGCCCGCCTCGCCTGCCGCTCCAGCTTCATCCAGCGCGAAGTCAATGTAGGAAGCCATCTCCTCAAAAGGAACCGCCCCGGCTACGATGGCCCCGTTGATCAGAAACGTCGGCGTCGAGGTCACACCCAGCTGCCCGGCTTCATTCATATCGGTCTCCACTACAGATTTCGTCCTTTCATCGTCGTAGCAGCCGAGAAAAGCGGGCACATCCAGTTTCAACTCCCCTGCGAAGGACTCCACTTTGGTTCGGAGATTCTCTTTCGTAATCTCTTTCTGGCCCTCGAAGAGCTGCGAGTGCATCCCCCAGAAGGCCTCCTGATTCTGCACATAGGCGCAGGCAGAGGCAATGGCAGCCTTCCTCGCCCAGGGATGCATCTTGACCAAGGGCAAATGCTTGTAAACAAACCTGATTCTGTCCTTGTACCTGGACAGAAGCTGGCTTTCGATGGTCTGAAAAGCCCTGGAACAGAAGGGACACTGGTAGTCCGAGTACTCGACTACGGTCACTGCCGCGTCCAAATTGCCTTTGGTCGGACGATCCGTAAAATCGATTTTTGCCTGCCGCTCCTGAGCGCCCTTTTTCTTCTCCAGCCAGCGGGCCTTGATGGGGTCGATATCCAGATTCCAGACCTGGCCCAAGATCAGGTAACCTCCGTCGTCAGTCACGAAGACCGAATACTTTTGCTCTCGACCGCGGTTCTTCACCGCCACTGTACCCTTCAGGAAGGGGGTCGCGGCGTCCTTCTCCAAGGACCGGAGTTCCAGGCCTTCCAATCTGGGATTGAGAGAGTGGATGTATTGGACAATCTTTGCCTTCAAAGCCTCCCGATCAAGGGTGCTCTGGGCGTCGGAACTCTGGGCGCATGCGGAAAAGGTCATACTCAGCGCCGTTAGAAACACCATAAGAGCATTCGTCACATTTATCCGAAACATGAAGCACCTCCATTTCTTTTCCCGACCATTATGCCCTATCTTATGGCTGAGAAGCGACCCCGGATGATTCCCGGACAGCCTCCTGGGCGGGGAGTCAGGATGGACGAGAAAGACTCGCCGGGAGCGATTTTTGGGGGAAAGGATCATGAGTCTCTTCAACATTCTCGCCATCCTGATCACTTTGGCGGCCCTCTTCAGCTACATCAATCACCGTTACATTCGTCTTCCCACCACTATTGGTCTGATGGCCATCGCGCTCTTCATGTCTTTGGGATTGATCGCTCTGGGCCGTCTGGGTTTTGGCATCCAACGAGAGGCGGAGCAACTTCTTGGCAACATCGATTTCAATCAGGCCCTGCTGGGGGGGATGTTGAGTTTTCTTCTGTTTGCCGGCGCCCTCCATGTCAATCTGGGCGATCTGATGGCCAGCAAGTGGACCATCGCGTCCTTGGCCACGGTGGGCCTGGTGGTGTCGACCGTTCTGGTGGGAGGGTCCGTCTGGGTGGTCCTGATCGGTTTCGGCATGTCGATTCCGCTGGTCCATTGCTTTCTTTTCGGGGCCCTCATCTCGCCCACCGACCCGATCGCGGTCCTCTCCATTCTGAAGAAATCGGGCGCTCCCAAGAAGCTGGAAGCCAAGATCTCCGGGGAGTCTCTTTTTAACGATGGAGTGGGCGTGGTGGTTTTTCTGGTCTTACTGGGAGTGGCTGCCGGGGAGCATGATTTGGGAGTGGCGGAGATCGGAGTGCTACTCTGCAGAGAGGTTGTGGGGGGCGTCCTTTCGGGACTTGGCGTAGGGTTGTTGGCCTACAAGATGCTCAAGAGTGTGGACAATTACCAGGTGGAGGTGTTGATCACTCTTGCCCTGGTTGCGGGAGGGTATGCACTGGCTGATCTCTTCCATCTCTCGGGTCCGATCGCCATTGTGGTGGCCGGTCTGCTGATCGGCAACCGGGGACGCATGCTCGCCATGTCGGAGAAGACCCGCCAAAACCTGGACATGTTTTGGGAGTTGATCGACGAGGTGCTCAATGCTGTCCTTTTCGTGATGATCGGGCTGGAAGTGCTGGTGCTCCCGGTCACCTTCCAGCACCTCCTCGTCAGCCTTGTGGCGATCCCCATTGTGCTTCTGGCCAGGTTCGTCACTGTCGGGCTGCCTGTCACCCTCCTGCGGCGGTTTCAGGACTTTAGCCCCAACGCGGTGAAGATCATGACCTGGGGCGGGATTCGAGGGGGCATCTCGGTGGCCCTGGCCCTCTCTCTGCCGGCCGGACCGGAACGCTCGGTGATCCTGCCCGTGACCTATACAGTGGTGGTGTTCTCCATCCTGGTTCAGGGACTGACCATCGGCAAGCTGGTCCGAAAGACCAGTCAGGCAGAGTTGAAGAAAGAAGCGCGAAGCGGTGTTTAACCCGCATTTTTCACACCCAATCTATTACGGCGGCAGATATGCCCGCGTCTGTTGCGTTGCGCTCCGTCGGGCTCCTCGACGTCCGATTGTGCGGGGGCCTCGGGCTCGGCCTCTTGTCAGCCCGGCGCCTTCGCTCCCTCGTAACAAAATCCTTTGAATCAGGCGGCTGAGACGGGTCGCGGCCGCCGGCACAAATCAGTCCAAAAAAACTTCGCAAGTGTTGAAACCAGCGGCAGGGTGAGTGCGTATTATAGGGTGTTGGTCACCCAGGCAGCTGGGGTTTTCATATAGAGGTGGGAGGGTCGTTTTCGCACCCTCCCAAAGCCTTTCACTCGACATCATTCAATCACATCGAGCACCTCTCGATTGCCTGCATCGCCGTTGATGCCCTCAGGTCAACCCTCGATTGAGTCTCGGCTGCGCGCTACACGATTCTCTATTCGTTTGATGCCTTTGGCTCGCGGCCGGATTTATGCATGTGTTCGGGGAAGACCCGCGGCACCGGCGGTCCCATCCTCTCCAATCTCACCAGAATGGCCTGGCGCCCCCGCCGCCGGGGGAAGGCAGCCATTTGGTTCCCTTCTTCCATTACTGATATCATCATGACATGTACTCTTCCCAGCCGCGGAGGACGATCACGATCGGACCCCACCTGACGCCTGTGGTGAAGTCTCTGGTCATCGCCTGCGCGGTCGTTTTCCTCTGGCAGCAGCTGGGGGGAATCCAGATGGTTTACATCTTCGGGCTCACTCCCTCCCTGGTGTGGACCCAGTTTCAGTTCTGGCAGCTCGCCACCTATCTTTTCCTGCATGCGGGATTCTGGCATATCTTTTGGAATATGTTGGCCTTATGGATGTTTGGCAGTGAACTGGAACAGTATCTGGGAGGGCAGCGGTTTCTCCGTTTCTTTTTCATCACCGGGATTGGCGCCGGATTGCTCTCGATTCTGCTGGATCCGTTTTCTCGAGTCCCCACCATTGGAGCCAGCGGTTCGGTCTATGGAATCTTGATGGCATACGGAATGCTCTTTCCGAACCGGCTCGTCTATCTCTATTTTCTCTTTCCGATCAAGGTCAAGTATTTTGTGGCTATCCTCGGCGTGGGCGCCTTTCTGGCTGCCCTCGGCTCAGGGGGAGGTCCCGTCGCTCACATTGCCCACCTGGGGGGAATGATCTTTGCCTTTCTCTACCTGAAAGGGTTGCTTTCGATTGCGTCTCTGCGAGAGGCCTACCAGCGCCGTCGCCTGCGCAAGCTGAGGCAGCGCTTCAAGGTCTACGAGAGGGAAAAGCGGAAGAAGGAGAACGATTTCTGGATCAACTGAGATCGCTCGGACGGGGCTACTGTCGGCCTTGCCTGGCCTGGGACAGGGGTTCGAGAGAGCTTCGGCTGTAGGAGGTGGCTGGCGACCTCTGACGAGGTTCGCCCTCGTAGCGGCGAGCGGGTGGGTTGGCCGGTTCTCCCTCGGTATCGGAATCGGGTTTCACAATCGCTATCGCAATCGGTTCCAATGCCGGGGAGCAATGGCATGATGTCGATCACCGATAGCGACCCTGATAGCGATACCGAGCCGCAAGCAACGCGCCTGTCACTGGCCGAGCAGCTCGCGCCGGCGGAGGGTCTGCGGGGACCTCGCTTGCCAAGGACCGGGCGAGGCGACGGCCGGGCCCAATCCGCGTTGCGGGTTAG
>JBHHYX010000066.1:0-17608 GCA_046757765.1 Acidobacteriota bacterium
TCTACTGCGTTACGCTCCGTCGGGCTCCTCGACGTACTGTCCAGTATGACTGCGGGGCCCTCGGTCGCGACGCCTTGTATCCACCCGCATCTCCACCGCCTTGCTACGATCGAGTGTGAGGAATTCCGGTTAGGGAGCGGAGTCTTGTCCAAGTCGAGGGGGGCTGCGGGTAGACAGTCGAATGTCTCGGCGGGAAGCGGAGCCGCACTCAGTCCCGTGGTTGCGAAGGTTGAGCCCCCCAACTGGTGGGTGGGACATTCCCTTAACCCGGTCCGATTGTTGGTTCAGGGTCGGAACCTGGGGGCTGCGCGAGTCGAATCCTCCAGTCCGAAGCTGAAGATCGGGGTGACGCGTGTCAATGCTTCGGGAAGCTTCCTGTTTGTCGACATACTGATCGAGCCCGGGGCCAGAATCGGGTTTCATAGTCTAACCATTGCTACCAGCCGAGGAACCGCCGAGATCCCCTTTAGAATCAGCCAACCGCTTGCCGCCGGAGGACGCTTTCAGGGATTCAGTGGAGATGACGTGACCTATTTACTGATGCCCGATCGATTCGCCAACGGCGACCCCTCCAACGATGATCCGCCCCAATCACCCGGCTTGCTGAACCGGCACAAGAGTCGTTACTACCATGGAGGCGACTTGCAGGGGATCATCGATCACTTGCCCTACCTTGAGGACCTCGGCATCACGGCCCTCTGGATGAACCCGATTTACGACAACGTCAACCATCTCAACAGGCGCGAGACCTACGACAATAAGCCGATCACCGACTATCATGGTTACGGAGCCGTCGATTTTTACTCTGTTGAGGAGCACTTCGGCGACAGGGAGACGTTCAAAGAACTGGTGGACCAGGCTCACACGGTTGGAATCAAGATCATTCAGGACCAGGTCGCCAACCACACCGGACCCTACCACCTCTGGGCCAAGGACCCGCCCACCCCAACCTGGTTCAATGGCACCTCCACGCGTCACCTGGCCAACAACTGGCGGATTTGGACCTTGGCTGATCCCCATGCCGGGGCGAACTTTCGAAAGCCGACTCTGGAGGGCTGGTTCCTTGATCTTTTGCCCGATTTGAACCAGGAGAACGAGGAAACGGCCCGCTATCTCATCCAGAACACCCTCTGGTGGATCGGGGTGAGCGGGCTGGACGGGATTCGCCAGGACACGCTGCCCTATGTGCCCCGGAGTTTCTGGCACCGGTGGAGGGCGGCCATCGCACGGGAGTATCCGCGCTTCACGGTGGTGGGCGAGATGTGGGACAGCAACCCGGCGCTGGTCGCTTTTTTTCAGGGCGGTCAGGCTCGTTTCGACGGCATCGACTCGGGAATCGAGGCCCTCTTTGACTTCCCCCTCTACTACGCCCTACGAGCCGTTTTTGCAGAGGGAAAACCAGCGGATCAGCTGGCTCGAGTCTTCGCTCAAGATCGACTCTACGCCGACCCCACGGCACTGATGACATTTGTCGGTCTTCATGATGTCCCCCGCTTTATGAGCGAGCCCGGCGCCGATTCGGTTGGACTGAAACTGGCCTACACCCTTATTCTGACAGCCCGTGGTATGCCGGTGATCTACTACGGCGACGAGATCGGGATGCGCGGAGGGGCGGATCCCGACAACCGGCGCGATTTCCCGGGAGGATGGCCAGAGGATGAGCGTGACGCCTTTGGTCCTTCGGGTCGGACCCGGGAGGAGAATGACGTGCATGACGCCCTCCGCCACTTGATACGCCTGCGCCGCCAGTCGGAGGCCCTGCGGAGAGGGAGGATGGTTCATCTTTTGGTGACTGAAAAGGCCTACGCCTACGCCCGGATGAGTGAGCATGATACGGTGATTGTCGTTTTCAACACCCAATCCCATTCGGCCCGTCTGGAGTTCAGCGTCGCTCCGGCCCGCCTGGGCGACAGCACCAGGTTGGAGGATCGACTGGGCTCCGCTTCCGAGGCCCAGGTTCGCGAAGGCCGGATTGAAGTGATTTTGCCGGAGCGCTCGGCAGCTGTTTATACTATTAGGGAGCTGGAATGAGGACTCCCGTCCAACCTGAGTCTTTCGCTCCGGCCCAGCTCAGGACACGAGAATCCGGGTTTCCGGAGGTCCTCGGAAAACAACCGATTGAGGATTGAGGGTGCTCCAGATAGAAGACTCCGCTCCCGACTTTTCCCTTCAGTCTCTGGACGGGGAAACATGGACCTTGTTGGCTGGCGAGCAGTGGGTTTTACTGGTTTTCTTTGAAACCGACTGCCCCACCTGCCGGTTGATGCTCCCCTATCTGGCGCGGCTTGCCTCCAGGGTCGAGTCCCCGTGCCTTCAAGTCATCGGCATTTCTCAGGACAACGAGGCGGCCACCCGGCGATTGGCCACTCAGTTGGAACTCTCCTTTCCCGTCCTCCTGGACCAGGATCTGGAAGTCTCCCGGCGCTACGATCCCTCTCATGTCCCCGCTCTTTTTCTGGTCCGTGGGGGCAAGATTGTGCAGGCGGAAATCGGTTTCGACAAACCAAGTTTGAACCACCTGGCCGCCTCCTTGACCGGCGTTTCCCAACCCCCTCTGGCCGAGACTTTCGACGGTGCTCCTCAAAGCAAACCAGGCTGCGGGTCTCGCCACCGCGAGGGCCAGGTCGCGGGAGAGCCGCCGCCAGCTCCGGACCTTTATCCGTCGCGCGGCCGCCCGGCCACTAGAATCGAGCTCAGCGACGACAAAGACCCCTATCAGTACTGCCGGGAAGCGGGATTTTCGGACCCCTTGCCGGTGATACCGCCCACCCTGGAACGGGTGGAGCGGATGCTGAAAACCACTTCCCAGGCCGCCCACGAGATTGTAGCGAGGGTTCCTCCCTGTTATGGGGTGGCCACGGTTGAGAAGATTGCCGCTAATGCGGTGATGGCCGGCTGTGTGCCTGAGATGATGAGAGTGCTGGTGCCTCTGGTCAAAGCCGCCTGCGACGAAAGGTTCAACCTGCACGGCGTTCAGGGGACCACTCACTTTGCGGCCCCTCTCATCATTGTGAATGGCCCTGTTCGGCGAGAGTTGGGTTTTGCCTGCGCCAGCAATGTCTTCAGCAACGTGACGCGGGCCAACACCTCCTTGGGAAGGGCGTTGCAGCTGATCCTCCGCAATCTGGGAGGGGCTCGCCCGGGGGAGATTGACATGTCCACCCTGGGCAATCCCGGCAAGTTTTCCTATTGCATTGCCGAGAACGAAGAGGAGAGTCCGTGGGAGCCCTTCCACGTAGAGCAGGGCTTCGCGGCCGACGAAAGCGCTCTTACCCTTTTCGCAGCCGAACCGCCCCGGGGGGTGAGTGAGCACTTCGCCCGCCGCGCAGAGCCCCTCCTGAAGGCATTGAGCCGGACGCTGGCGACCGTCTGGACCTACCGGTTGTGTATTGGCCAGGAGGCCCTGGTTGTCCTCAGTCCTGAACATGTTCGGACCCTTCACGGTGACGGTTTCAGTAAGCAGCGGGTGCGTGAGTTCCTCTTCGACAACACCGGGATCCCCGTTCGCGAGTATCGGGAAAAGGGGGGTGAAGGGACCCAGTACGTTCAGTTCTATTCCCGCGTCGAGATCGACGGAGAACCCTGCTACCGGAAGTTCGCGGTACCGGAATTGATCAGGATCCTGGTGGCCGGAGGCACCTCGGGGAAGTTTTCCGCTGTCCTCGGAAGCTGGGTCACGGGACCACTGGGCAGTCAGATGGTCAGCTATCCCATCGATCAAAAAGGAGAACGGCGATGACCACGGTCTTAGTCAATCCGCTCAACGAAACCCACCCCCTTCGAGGCCGGCCGGCCCCTCGTCTGGAGAGCCTGGCCGGCAAGAGGCTGGCACTACTGGATATCAGCAAGTCAGGAGGCAGGATCTTCCTGGATCGCCTGCGGGATCTGCTGGTTGAAGGCTATCGCGTGGCCGAAGTGATACGGGAAGTAAAACCTACTTTCACGCGTCCCGCGCCGGCGGCTCTGATCGATCGGCTGGCCGGGTCGGGCGTGGACGGAGTGATCGAAGCCTTGGCCGATTGAGGCTCCTGCACGACGTGCAGTTTGCACGATTCGACCAAACTGGAAAGTCTGGGCATCCCCGCGGTCCCGGTTGCCACTCACGAGTTCAGGACAGCCGCGCGAGCCCAGGCCGCGGCACTGGGCCGACCCGACTTCGAGGCGGTCTATGTCGAGCATCCCATACAGGACCAGCCGCCGGAGCAGATCCGAGCTCGCGCAGAGGCGGTTGTGGCCACCATCGTGTCCCGCTTGCTGGGCAGGGAATAGGCAAGAGTTGTTCTCGCGCTAGCCCGAATTTCACACCCAGGATCGTAGCGAAGCGGTGGAGATGCGCGTGGATACAAGGCGTCGCGACCGAGGGCCCCACAGTAGTAGATTGGGTGTGAGAAATGCGGTCCTAGAGGTAGCGAGCGACCTCACGCCGCCAACTCCGGGCAGCCATTGCCGCTCTTGTGTCGGCCCTCCAGGCCTGTCAGCGGGAGACATTGGACCACCCGGCCCTTACGGACCGGGCTACTCGAATGTCGGCCCTCCGGGCCTTTGGCAAGGTCGGTTACGCTCACATGCCAGGCGCCGAAGGTGCCACTCATATTCAGCCCAGCGCAACGCGCGGGGTCTTTCCAGCCCAGCCCGGCAAAGCTCTGAAAGAGCGGTTCATGACCAGTCTAGCGATTGTTTGTAGCACGAAACGGTTATCCAATGCGCAACTTGACCGTTTTGTGAACTTGTTTCGGTCCTTCCAGGAGCCTGTCTGTGTAATCGAGATTGGCGCATAATCATTCAGAAGCATCTCTAAGGACGCGTCTAAGTGCATCGATTCTCATGAATTCTGGAAGAATATACTGACCATCGAATACTCGGACAGGCTTCGGCCCTAGATCTCGCTCTTCCGGAACCTCTCGATCAAATGGTCGCAGGCTCGCACAGTGATCGCCATCATAGTCAGAGTCGGGTTTTGACACGCCGAACTGACGAAGCAGGAGCCATCCATGACAAAGAGATTCGAGATGTCGTGAGTCTGGTTGTAAGGATTCAGGACCGACTTTTTGGGATCCCGACCCATGCGGGCGGTTCCGACTTCGTGGATGGCCATTCCAGGCATTGCCAACTGGGAATTCACCTCGATGTTGCGGGCGCCGGCCGCCTCCAGCATCTCCGCGGCGCTGGCGGCGGCGTCTTCCATCAAGGCTCTTTCATTGGGACCATGGGTCATTTGAATCCGCAACGCCGGTATGCCCCAGGCGTCCTTGAGCTCAGAATCAATCTCCACGAAGTTGTCATGCCTCGCCAGTGATTCGCCGAAGGCGCCCAGATGGATCCCGTAGATTCCCGCCTTGACAGCCTTCTTGTAAGAGGCGCCAAAACCCTCCGCATCGAAGTGAAACTGAGGCGCGCTTCCACCCTGAAAGCCATACCCCCGAATGAAACGGGGATGTTGTTTACCCCTCATCAGATTCCGGAATCGGACCACATAGATGCCATTGGGCCTGTTCGGTTCACTCGCCGTCTTCCGAGAACTGAAATCGGCCAGCTCCCCGGAAGCGCCCGCTCCGACAGCGTGATCCATGAGGTAGTGACCCAGGAGCCCGCTCGAATTCCCGGCACCTTCGGGCCACTCCCGGCTGGCGGAATTGAGCAGGATGCGCGTGGATTCCAATGCCTGGGCGCACAGGATAACGGCTCGGGCGGACACATCGTACGTCTGGTGAGTCAGGCGGTTCACGTAAGAGACGCCCCGGCAGCGACGGGTCTCTGGATCCATGTTGAGGTGGCTCACCACGGCGTCGGTGAAAAGGCGGCAGTGGCCGCTGTCCAGGGCGTCGGCCACCGTGGTGAAAGGACTGCTGAAGTAGGAGAAGCTGATGCAGCCTCGTTCGCAGGGACCACAGTAATGACAGGCACCTCGCCCGTTGTGCTCCCGCGTCAAGACGGCGCAACGGCCAATGGTGACGGTGTGACCCATCCGGGCTTTCACCCTTTCCCGCAGCTGTTTCTCTCCGCACGTCATGGCCATGGGTGGCAGGAACCGGCTGTCCGGCAGAGCTGGATTGCCCTCCGCCATGCCGCTGATTCCCACGTAGCCTTCCACTTCGTCGTAATAGGGTTCCAGGTCGGCGTAGGAAAAGGGCCAGTCTTGACCAAAGCCGTCGTGGGTCGCTGCTTTGAAGTCGAGGTCGCTGAGGCGGTAACTTTGGCGGCCCCACACCAGGGTCCGACCTCCGACAATCCTCAAGCGTTGCCAGGTGAAGGGTTTGCCGTCCGGCGTCTGGTAGGGGTTCTCCAGGTCGTTCACAAACCAGTCGTAGTTGTACTCCATGCAGGCATAGCACATTTTCTGAATCGGACGCGTCCGAACGACTTCGGGAGAGTGGTTTCGATAGTCGAGCTGGTAGGCCGGCATATGCTCAGTGAACTCTTCCGGAGAAATATTGCGGCCCGCCTCCAACAGGGCCACTTCCAGACCCGCTTCGCTCAGTTTCTTGGCCGCCCAACCGCCGGTGGCGCCGGAGCCGACCACTATCGCGTCGTAGTGAATCGAATGAGGATCCTGCTGCATAACCACTCCTGCCCTATTGATGTGTCTCCTCTGGATGGGGGCATCCCACAAAAGGACCGTGGATGGCGTGACCGTCCCAGCCCAGTTCCCTCATGCCGATCTCCGAACTGTAGTAAGCGCGGGTGATCCAGCCCTTGAGATTCTGAAAATGCTCGTGGCCCGAAAAATGAGACCGGTTTCCCGGCCAGGTCACCAATCTGTGGGGATAGGCGAGAAAGCGAACAAAGGAGAGCTGACTCTCTTTGGGCAGATGAACAAAAGCTGAGCCGTGACGCTTCCTGGACTCACCATCAAGAAAGGCGAGACTGTTCAAAAAGGCTTGCTGCGTTTCTCGCTTCTCGGCAGCCAGAACCTTGTCGATGAAGCGATTGACAAGAGCGGCTTTGGCGCCCGGCGTTTCCGTCTCCGGAATGATCAGTTCGCTCAATACGGTTAGAGTTCGGTCTTGATGGGCGCTCAGAAAAGCAGGCGCCCAGTCGGGTCGAGCCAACTCTTTGGAGGCATCGTAACCTGGCGGAAACTCCCTCCATTCCGCCTCCGCCGCACTTGCTGAACGGCTGCCCGAAAAAGCGGCCACAATCGACCCGATGGCGCCCAGAATGGATCGCCGGAAAAGCTCTCGACGTTTCATGGATTCAGCTCCTTGAGGAATGAACTCACCAGCCCCATCATGAGGGGAAGCGGTGGCAGATGTCAATCGGCTGGATAACAGCGGTGGGAACCGCAATCCGGGCGGGATAATCAGTTATTTTGCGCCACGTTTTTTGGGGTCGAGATCGGGACCGGTGATCGACATCACGCGGATTGCTCCCTGCCATTTGCAATCGATAGCGATAGCGATGGCGAAACCAATTCCGATACCGATGAAGACCCGGCAACCACACCGCTGGTCGTTCTCAGAACCAACCCGGCAGAACCAGCCGGGCAGACCTACCTGACTGACCTTTCGAAAGACCCGGAGGGCCGGTATTCGAGTGGTCCGGTCCGTCAGGGCGGGGTCGTCCGGATGTCTCCTCCGACAGGCCCGGAGGGTCGACACACAGGCGGCAGGGGCAACCAAGACAATCCCCTCAACTCCAGGCGCATGGAGGGTCCAAACAAGCGCATGATTTTGCCTATAATTGAGAATCGTCAAGATCTAGACTTATGCCAGTCCATCAAGGAGGGCCAGCCATGAAGAAAATCACGCGAAGAAAATTCCTCGACACGTCCACTAAAGTCGCCTCCGGCGCGGCCGTATTAGCTGGCACTGAAACGGCTTCGAGTGCCGCGAGGGAGAGTCCGGCCACCAGCCCCAACGAAAAGATCCACGTCGGGTTGATTGGCGCCGGCGGCATGGGGCGCGGTGACTTAAGCGATTTTCTCCGGCTGGGCGAGGTGGAGTGTCTGGCGGTTGCCGATGTCGACGAAGCGCACTTGGCAAACGGGCTGGAACTGGTGGAGGGGCGGCGGGGACGGCGTCCGGACGGCTACCGGGACTTTCGCAGGATCATTGATCGCAAGGACATTGACGTTTTGATCGTGGCCACACCCGATCACTGGCATGCCTTGCCCACTATCTATGGCTGCCAGTCGGGTAAAGATGTGTACGTCGAGAAACCGTTGGCAACTTCGATCCAGGAAGGTCGCGCCATGGTGGACGCGGCTCATCACAACCACCGGATCGTTCAGGTGGGTACGCAGCAGCGCAACGCGGGCCATTTCAAGAAGGCTGTCGAGTTCGTGCAGTCGGGCCAGTTGGGGAAAATACGCTCCGTTCGGGCCTGGGCCTTCATTGACTGGAAAGGGGGATTGGGGAACCCGCCCAACACAGCCGCACCGGCCACGGTGGACTACGACTTCTGGTTGGGACCTGCACCCAAAAGGCCCTTCAACCCGGCCCGATTCCATTTCACCTTCCGCTGGTTCTGGGACTATTCGGGGGGACTGATGACTGACTGGGGTGCACACATGGTGGATGTGGCCATGTGGGCTATGGGAGAGGAGCCGATTGGAGCCATGGCCGCCGGAGGCAAGTACGGCTATCCGGATGACATCATGGAAACTCCCGACACTCAGACTTCCGTCATTCAGTTTCCCAGCTTCAGTCTGGCCTGGGAGCACAAACTGGGTTGTGGAGTCGGGCCCTGGCAAAGAGAACACGGCGTCGAGTTTCACGGCCAGAACGGTATTCTGGTGGTGGATCGCCAGGGGTGGGAGGTGCATTCCGAGACGGACAGCGAGAATCGGCCCGGCCGGGTTTACCGTATGAACGGCCTGCCGAGACAAAGAGGGTCGAGAGATTATCATTTCGCTCACGTCAAGAACTTTGTGGAAAGCGTGAAGTCACGCCAAAAACCAGCCGCCGAAATCGAGATCGGTCATAAGTCGGTCATCGCCTGCCACCTGGGCAACATTGCCGTTCGGTTGCAACGCTACGTGGCCTGGGATCCTCGGACGGAGACGATTCGAGCTGATTCGGAAGCCGCGCAACTGTTGGGGAGAGAGTATCGACAACCCTGGAAGCTGCCCCGGGTGTAGATTCGGAGGGGTGCCAGGTCGTCGAATCTGGCGGGCATTGTGGGGTCGCTGGCCCGCCCCTGGCGGTCCCCGCGAAAATGCGCTTGCAAAGGACCGAATCGTTAGGGCAACCGGGACGAAAATCTGGTAAAGTCGCTCGCCAGTTGGTTTGTCCAGCCCGCATTTCTCACAGGCTTTGGTGATGAGGAGTCGGAGGCGCCGCCCTGACAAGGATTGCGACGGAGGCCCGCCCAGGCCTACTCTACATTCGGCTCCGCGATGGATCGTTTGTGAGAAATGCGGGTTCGGATTTCGGCATCCGGAATGGTGGTGAAGGGTGCGACATCCAGTTCACTGCGGCAGGAGCCGCGGAGCAGCACTGATCTTTGTTGTTGAGGAGGATTTCTATGAATTGGCGCTCAGGAGTGCGAGTGGCAGTCATCGCGATGATTCTGGTTTCCCCGGTTCTCGCTGAGGAGCGGGTCGATCTGGAGATGATCTCGCGGATCAAGGCGGAAGGTTTCCGCAATTCTCAGGTCATGGAAACGCTCAGCTACCTGACCGATGTCTCGGGTCCCAGATTAACCGGCTCTCCAGGCTTCAAGGCCGCGGCCGAATGGAGTCGCGACCGATTGAAGAAGTGGGGGTTGGTCGGCGCCAAACTGGAGCCGTGGGGTGTTTTCGGCCGCGGTTGGGAACTGCGAAAATTCTCGATCGATATGGTGCAACCCTACTACTCGCCATTGATCGGCTATCCCAAGGCCTGGACGCCGGGAACGGAAGGCGTGATTCACGGCCGGCCTCTGCTCTTCGATGTGAAAGCGGACGCAGATCTCGAGCAGTACAAGGGAAAGCTCAAAGGTGCCATCGTCCTGGTTCCGCTCAGGCGGGAAGTGGAGCCACGCTTTAAAGCCGATGCCCGGCGCCGGACAGATGAAGACCTGGGAGAACTGGCCATGGCTCCGGAGCCCGGGGCTCGTTCTGCTTTTGCCGCCAGGAGAGCGGAGTTTCGAAAACGCAGGGCCTTCAGGAAAAAGATCAATGATTTTCTCCGCCAGGAGGGCGCGGCCCTGATTCTGGAACCCAGCCGGGGAGAGGACGGGACGGTGTTCGTGAGCCGGGGCGGTTCCCAGAAGCCTGATGAGGACCCTGTTCTTCCCTCCGTTGTGGTTGCCGTGGAACATCATTCCCGCCTGGTACGGCTACTCGACAAAGGCGTTCCGGTCGAGCTGGAGATCGATGTCCGGACTCAGTTCTACGACGAGGACCAGCAGGGGTACAATGTGGTGGCGGAAATCCTGGGAACCGATCCGATGCTGAAAGAAGAGCTGGTCATGTTGGGAGGCCACCTCGACTCCTGGCACGCGGCCACGGGCACGACGGACAATGCCGCCGGAGTATCGGTGGCGATGGAGGCGGTCCGGATTCTCGAAGCCCTCCATATACAACCCCGCCGCACCATCCGGATTGCCCTCTGGAGCGGCGAGGAGCAGGGTCTTCTCGGTTCGCGAGCGTACGTCAAGAACCATTTCGCCGACCCCAAGACCATGGAACTCCAGCCCGATCACGAGAAACTCTCAGCCTATTTCAACCTGGACAATGGGACGGGCAAGATCCGAGGCGTCTACCTGCAGGGCAACGATGCCGCGCGTCCGATCTTCAAAGCCTATCTCGAGCCCTTCCAGGATCTCGGGGCTTCGACGCTGACGATCCGGAATACTGGTGGGACCGACCATTTGGCCTTCGACGCAGTGGGGCTGCCCGGCTTTCAGTTTATCCAGGATTGGATCGACTACTCGACTCGAACCCACCACAGCAACATGGACTTCTACGATCACGCCGTGGCGGGAGACCTGATGCAGGCTTCGGCCATTATGGCCTCTTTCGTCTACCATACGGCGATGCGGGATGAGAAGCTGCCTCGCAAGCCTTTGCCCCAACCCGAGAAGCCGGCCAAAGAGGAGGGAGAACCCACGCACCCGACCGGAGGGCGCTAGGAGCCTGTCCGAGTATTCCAGATCGAGACGAGAGTGAGTAGAGACACGACTACAGGCGAGACGAAAAGAATGACAGGGTTGAAGTGTATAATTGTCAACAAGATGGCAACATTTTGTCAGTGGGAAATCTCCTCGACCAGCCGTGATTGCGACAAGGTACGTGGCAGTGTGGTGGCGATGTGCACGTGATCGGCCGTCTCTAACCTTGTAGCGCTGGCAGCCGAGATGGTGGCTCAGGGCGGCCAGATACCCAAGGGCAATATGACTTCGTCGGAGCGCCTTGCCAGCGGGCTCAAAAATTACTTGCCGATAGAGGGAAAGGACTTCCGCAACAAACCACTAGAGTGATGGATGCCTCCCATCGCCCATCGTCCTGGCTCGGCCCTTCCAGGAGAAAGAAGGATTGTCGATTGCGAGGATACAACGTTATTGTTTTCTTGTATTTGAGCTCACACGGGTGGGGGCCGCTCCATTCGTGGTATGATTTCGCCCATGCGCAAGAGGAGGATCTTTACACCGGGTCCAACGCCTCTCCTGCCGGAGGCCCAGCTGGCTATGGCTCGGCCTATCCTGCACCACAGGACTCGGGAGTTCTCGCAGCTCCTGCACGCCACCCGCGGGAATCTCCAGCGAATCTTCAAGAGCGAGAACGACGTCGTGATTCTGAGCAGTTCCGGCACCGGCGCCATGGAAGCCGCGGTAGGTAATCTGCTTGGACCCGAGGATCGAGCGCTGGCGGTGGTGGCGGGCAAGTTTGGCGAGCGGTGGGTGGAAATCTGCCACGCC
This sequence comes from Acidobacteriota bacterium, assembly GCA_046757765.1. Classification (GTDB taxonomy): domain Bacteria; phylum Acidobacteriota; class UBA6911; order RPQK01; family JBHHYX01; genus JBHHYX01. The sequence continues at coordinate 11,842 of JBHHYX010000066.1, forward strand.
TTCGACGTCCCTGTCGTTCTCTTGTCCAAGGAGTACGGCACCGCGGCCGGTGCCGATGAGATCGCGGCGGTTCTGAGATCTCAACCCTCCATCGGGGCACTTTTGATCCAGGGGTGTGAGACCTCGACCGGAACGCGCCACGATCTGGAGGCGATCAGCCGTCGGCTCCGGCGGGAGTTTCCCTCCGTCCTGACTGTGGTGGACGCCATCACGGCACTTGGAAGCCAGCCAGTAGAGACGGAACGTTGGAGTCTCGACGTTGTGATTGGCGGATCTCAAAAGTCGTTTTCCATCTCGCCCGGCCTCTCCTTTCTCTCTTTGAGCGCCCGGGCCGTGGAGAGGCTGGCGAGCCATCGATCGGGCCATTACTACTTTGACCTCTGGCGTGAGATTCAAGCCCAGCGCCGGGGGCAAACCGCGTTTACTCCCGCCGTAAGCCTGGTGGAAGCCCTCTATGAAAGCACGCAAGCCATCCTCGATCAGGGCCTGGAACAGGTCTTATCGGAAGTCGATTTGCTGGCTCGCAGCGCCCGGGCCGGCCTTCAGGCTCTGGGGTTCCGGCTTCTCTCTTCATCGCCAGCCAACGCCGTGACCGCGGTCTTCCCGCCTCCAGGACTTTCGGCCCCACGGCTTGTTGAGAAGTTGGAGGAGCGCTTCGACCTCAAGGTCGCCGGGGGCCAGGGCCCATTGAAGGGAAAGATCATTCGAATTGCTCATCTCGGGTACTTCGATATTCTCGACCTGTTTTCTTTCCTCTCCGCCCTCGAACTTTGCCTGCTGGAAATGGGGTCCAAGGCTGAACGAGGCGCCGGTTTGAAAGCCGCACTGGAGATCGCTTCGAACTCCACAGTTGGCGGCGCGGACCTCGCGAGTTCACCCCAGCCGGGCTGAAATGAGCGAGGCGGCGCCTGCTGCGGAGCGCCGACACAATGAAGATACTCATCACGGATCCCTTATCCCGGGAAGGACTGGATCACCTCGGGCGTCAAGAAGACTTTGAGGTCGTCTTTTCTCCCGGGATTTCCTCCCAACGTCTGCTGGATGAGATTCGCGAGGCGGACGCGCTGATCGTACGCGGCAAGACCAGGGTGACGCCGGAACTCATTGCAGCGGCTGACCGCCTTCGTGTGATTGGACGTGCCGGAGCCGGCGTTGACAATATCGACATCGAGGCCGCCACCCGCAAAGGCATCGTGGTGATGAACACGCCCGGAGGCAACAGTGTCAGCGTCGCCGAGCACGCCTTTGCGCTACTCATCGCTCTGGCCCGAAAAGTGGCCGGCGCCGATGCCTCCCTTCGGGCGGGACACTGGAACAAATCGGCCTTCTTGGGCCAGGAGCTGCTGAAGAAGACCCTGGGCATTGTCGGGCTGGGCAAGATCGGTTCGGTTCTGGCTCGCCGCGCCAAGGGCTTCGACATGACAGTCCTCGCCTATGACCCGTTTGTGAGCAACGAGTATGCCCTCGGGCTTGGCGTCCAACTCTCGTCTCTCGAGGATCTCCTGCGCCAGTCCGACTTTGTCAGTTTGCACCTTCCGCTCAATGATCAAACCCGGGCACTCATCGGCAGGTCGGAATTGTCTCGGATGAAACCCGGCGCGTTTCTGATCAATACGGCACGCGGTGACCTGGTGGTCGAGAGTGAGCTGGCCGAGGCGCTGGAAAGGGGTCTTCTGGCGGGCGCCGGTCTGGATGTCTTCCAGAATGAACCGGAGATCAGCCCTCGGTTACTCAGGTCGGAGAAGGTGACCCTCACCCCGCATATTGCCGGATCCACCTTTGAAGCGCAGGCCAAGGTCGGTTACGGCATCGCGGTCCAGGTCACGGACTATCTACGGCAGGAAGTGATTCTGAATGCCGTCAACTTCCCTTCTCTTCCCCCAGGTGAACTGGCCCGGATGTTGCCTTGCCTCCAACTGGGTGAAAAACTCGGCTCCTTCATCGGCCAGATTGCGTCGCTTCGCCTTGAAGAAATCGGCCTCCGCTACTACGGGGACCTGACTGAGGTCGACTACCGGCCGATCACCAACTATGCGCTCAAGGCGGTTTTACAACCCGTGCTTTCCGAAACCATCAATGAAGTCAGCGCCCGCAGCTTGGCCAGAGAACGGGGAATCTCCGTGATCGAAACGGCCAGCGGTCGACAACGCAGCTACTCGAACCTGATCAGCATCCAGCTGCGTTCCTCAACTCGAGTAGAATGGATCGAAGGGGCTCTGCTGCACCAGGGCAGGTTCTGGCTCGTCTCCGTGGACGGCATTCCCGTCGAGACCCAACTCGGCTCGACGATGCTCTTCATCCGCAATGAGGACCGGCCCGGAGTGATCGGTCAGGTGGGCACGATTCTGGGTCGAAACTCCATCAATATCGCTTCTTTTGTGCTGGGCCGCGACCGGGAACGACCCGGCGCCGTGGGAGTGGTCAACACGGACAGCCCAATACCCCAACCCGTCCTGGCCGAAATCCGGAAGGTTCCGCCGGTTCACTTTGCCCGGGTGGTCTCTCTGTGATCGGCCCACTGATCACTGACCCGTGTCCCATTCGGGGTCACAGAAGGTTGGATTTGACCCTCTGACCGGCCAGAAGCATCTAATCAAGAAGAGGATGGGTGAAGTGCCCGGGCCGTTCCGGTCGGGCTGGTGATCCGTGCCCCGTTTCGGTCATAATGGGCCCTCAGAGCACATATGATACCTTTTCGCGACAACATCCCCTCTCGGCGCTACCCCCTGGTCACGGTGGCGATCATCATGGCCAATGTTGCGGCTTTCTTTTACGAACTTTCGCTGGGATCGGACACTATTGATTCGTTTATCCAGTTGAACGGCGTCATTCCCGCCAAGCTGGAGTTGGCCTTGCGGGCGCCGATAGCGGTGTTTTCGGATACCGGACGAACCATGCTTTGGTCGATGTTCCTGCACGGCGGCTGGTTCCATTTGATTGGAAACATGTGGTACCTCTGGATTTTCGGCGACAATGTCGAAGACCGGATGGGACACTTCCGATTCTTGGGTTTTTACTTGCTTTGCGGCTTCATCGCCAGCGCAGTGCACATTGCCTTCAATCTGGACAGCCGCATCCCCAGCATAGGCGCCAGCGGGGCCGTGGCGGGGGTTCTGGGGGCCTACATGATCAGTTACCCCTTTGCCCGGGTGCTGACTCTGGTCCCCCTCTTCCTGATCTGGCCCGTTCTGGAACTGCCTGCGCTCTTCGTGCTGGGATTCTGGTTCCTGGTCCAGTTTCTGAACGGAGCGGCGTCCCTTACCGCAGCCTCGCAAACCGCTGGTGGCGTGGCTTGGTGGGCTCATATTGGCGGTTTCGTGGCGGGTATCCTCCTGCTGAGCTTCTTTGCAAAGCCCCAAAACCGCCGCTATTCCTGGAAAGGGTAAGAAAATGATTCGTTTCATGCTTTTTCTCTTGCTCTCAGCTGGCGCCTTCGCCCAGCCGGCTCATTTGCAGGACGTGGTCATTCCGAGGAAAACAGATATTTTCGTTCGTCTGGAGCGATCGCTGGAGACCCGGACAGCGTCTGTGGGAGACCGCTTTTACGGTCGGGTGACGGTGCCGGTGACCGTCAACGACCAGATTGTCATTCCCGTTGGGAGCTACCTCATTGGTCAGGTGGATGAGACCGAGCGGCCAGGTCGATTGAGCGGCAAGGCCCAGATGCGTCTGGCCTTCGACACCGTCATTTTTCCCAATGGGGTCACTCGCCATATGGAAGCCGTCGTTCAATCAGCGGAAGGCCACAAGAGCGGGCAGGGCCGCCAGGAAGGCGAGATCATCGCTTCCAGCAGCCAGGCCGATGAGACGGTGGAGGGAGCCACGGTGGGAGCCGTGGCGGGTGGATCAGTGGGCGCTCTGGCCGGCGATGACCTGAAAGGCTTTGGCGTGGGTGCGGCTGTGGGCGCGGCCGGCGGCGCCATTGTGGGGCTGTTCCGAAGAGGAAAACACGTGACCATGGCCAGGGGGACCGCCCTCACCATTCAGCTGGAAAACGACGTTCGTTTTGTCAAGCCCTCAACCCGCCGCGGAAAACCCCTCAGACCGTAACCCGCATTTCTCACATCCGGTCTCTAAGGTTGGTTGTTGATACGAGAACCGCAAATCTAAGAGCTGTTTGGTGTTTGGAGCTTGGTCCTTGGGTTTTGTTGAGATTTGGGCCCTTGGTCCTTGGAACTTCTAGTTCCCATCCCAAACGCTAAGCTATTATGTCACAATCATTTAAGAGTTTTGGGATGGGAACCAGGCTAGGTGTGAGAAATGCGGGGTAAACTCGGTGTCCCTGGTTCAATGAATCTATCGATTCGAACAGCACAGCCCGACGACGCCGAGGCGATCGTGCGTATTCTGAACCCCATCATTGAGGCCGGTGTGTTTACCGCCTTTGACACACCGTTCACCGTCGAAGCCGAACGGAGTTACATCTCAGACTTTCCCCGACGCGGAGTTTTCAAGGTGGCCATCCGCCGCTCTGATCAGAAGTTGGTCGGGTTTCAAAGTATGGAACCTTTTTCCAGCTACACACACGCCTTTGACCATGTGGGCGTGCTCGCCACCTACGTGGATCTCCAGTACCGGCGACAGGGCATTGCCAAGCGGCTTTTTCAGGCCACCTTTGAAGCAGCGCCGCGCAAGGGATACGAAAAGATATTTACTTTTGTTCGAGCCGACAACCCGGCGGCGCTGCAAGCTTATCTCCATCACGGTTTTCGAATTGTTGGGAGAGCACGAAGACAAGCCAGATTCCAGGGAAGGTACGTGGACGAAATCATCATTGAGAGGTTCCTGGACTAGGAGCCTGTCCGAGTATTACGATCTCAGGAACTCAGAGAGGGGCGGCACCTCCGACCGGCAGGTGGTGGGGTCGCCGGGTCTTCGTCGGAATCGGAATCGCGTTCGCAATCGCAATCGCTATCGCCGTCGATTGCGATGGCGGGGAGGAAGGCGAAGGATGTCGACTCCCCCGAAAACCTGGCTCAGAATTGCAGATCATCCCACCAGGCCGCCCTGGTGCCACTAGCCCGGACTATTCACCAGCTTTCTGCTGCGGCGCCGTTATCGTCCGCGCTGACTGCGTTGCCCACCCTCGGCCTCCTCGACGTAGTACACGACTACGCCTCCGGGGGCCTCGGGCGTAACGCCTTGTCAGCGCGGCGCTTCCGACGCCTCGCGACGAAACCTGGTGCACAATCCGGGCTAGAGGCCGCGAACAAGTTCACAAAACGGTCAAGTTGCACATTGGTTAACCATTTCGCGCGTACGTATAAGCAGTATGCCGTCGATAAATCGCTCTTTCAGAACTCGGCCCGGCCTGGCTGGAAAGACCCAGCGCGTGTTCGTGTTTGGCGAGTGCCAATGCAAACATACCCACAAGCCCAAAGGGCTTGCGTCCTCCAGCCCAGGGTTGGCAACAACCCTGGGTGTGCCGGTTCTCGCGATCCCCCCAACCCCAACGGGGTTGTGTCGGTATCCAATGGAATCATTTTCAGCGGCAACCGGGATCATTCTCCTCCATGACGCGACCCCTTCAGGGTCGATTTCGTTGCTGGTCTACGTCCCAGGGTTCGGAAACCCTGGGCTTAAAGACACAATCCCTTCGGGATTGACGCCACCAGGCCCGTGGGATTCCCTTGTCCTGGGCTAAAAAAGTACCAGCGCGTTGCGCTGGGCTGAATATGAGTGGCGCCTTCGGCGCCTGGACGTGAGTGTAAACGACCTTGCCAAAGGCCCGGAGGGCCGACATTCGAGTAGCCCGGTCCGTAAGGGC
>JBHHYX010000067.1:0-17273 GCA_046757765.1 Acidobacteriota bacterium
TAAGTGAGTGGCCATCCGGATTGGCCGGGCGCTGACGCTTCGGTTCAGTTTACAGCGCAGGAGCAAGGGAAGCGCACGCGGTCAATGCAGTGCATCTGAGAGTAAAATTCTCAGAATTGCGGGTTAAGGAGCTATGGACCGACCCACTTGCAAATCCAATATGAGGTGGCAGGATAACCTGATACACGAGGTCATGCCCCTTCCCCTGCCGCTCGATCGGAGCGTCGTGTCAACCCTTTCATGAATCGTGACTCTCGCCCGGTTTAGCGGGCGGTGGTTGCCTTTTCGGCCAGTCTATTCACTTATAAATCAACACGTCCCTTGCCTCGACTTGACTTTTTTGATTTATATGTAAATAAAGGCGTCCAGCTTCAGCGAGGGATGAGAAAGCAATGCAGGACAGGAAAGGCTACAGGATTGTCAGTCGAGACAGTTTCCCCGAGTACTCTTCACCCGACAAGACGTTGATCGTCAAGGTGGGCGGGGCGGCTTTCGGTGGTCCCCGGCCCGTGGTGATCGCAGGACCTTGCGCCGTGGAGAGTGAGGAGCAGACCCTGGAGATCGCCCACGTGGTCCGCCAGTGTGGGGGAGACATGCTGCGCGGGGGCGCGTTCAAGCCTCGAACCTCACCCTATTCGTTTCAGGGTCTGGGAAAAGAAGGATTAAGAATCCTGCACCTGGCTGGCCGGGAGACGGGTTTGCCGGTGGTAACGGAAGTGCTGGACGTAAGACTTCTCGATCTGGTGGCCGAGTACGCGGACATGATCCAAGTCGGCTCCAGGAGCATGCAGAACTTCCCTCTGCTGACGGAAGTAGGTCGGAGCGGCAAGCCGGTGCTGTTGAAGCGGGCCATGGCGGTCAGTCTCCAGGAGTGGCTCTGCGCCGCCGAGTACATCGCCAAAGAAGGCAACGTACAGATTGTCCTGTGTGAGAGGGGAGTGAGAAGCCATGCTGCCGGGGAGTATTCGCGTTTCACGCTCGATTTGAATGTCATCCGGCCGGCGCAAAGAGCGACCTATTTGCCCGTGGTAGTCGATCCAAGCCATGCCACCGGTGATCCCGAGATGGTCCCGCTGGCGGCGCGGGCGGCTTTGGCGTCAGGGGCTCACGGCCTGATCATTGAGGTGATCGGAGCCAGTACGCGGCGAAGCGAAATTCTCTGTGATGGGGAACAGGGAATCCGTCCCGCTGCCTTGCGCGAGTTGATCGAGACAATCGGAAGGCCTGAACGGGAGCCTCTCCTGAAAACGGGAGCGCGGGGATGAGCACGACGTCCGGGTTACTGTGCCTGATGCTCTCGGCGCCGTGGGTCCGCTGCCGTTCGACCTGTCTGTGCCTGATCTTGCCGGTCGCCGCGCTCCCCCTCACGGCTTGCCGCCCAGGCCCTCAGGGGGGCGAAGAGTCCTCTCACCCGCCCCTGTCGACCCTCCCGCCCGCTTCCAATGAGGGGATCGTCTTCACCGATGTGACCCAGGATGCCGGCATTCACTTTGTCCATTCCTTCGGCGACGATCGTTTCAGCAACCTGGTCGAGGCGGTGGGCAGTGGCGCCGCCTTTTTTGACTACGATGGGGATGGCTGGCTGGATGTCTACCTGGCGACCGGCAAGAACTCTCCGGGTCTGAACCAGGGGCAACCGGCACGACCCCGTCCCCTCAACCGGCTCTATCGCAACCGTCACGACGGCACTTTCGAGGACGTCACCAACGAGGCGGGCGTCGGAGCGGAAAACCTCTTCAGCATGGGCATCACCGTCGGCGACTACAACGCCGACGGGCATCCCGACCTGTACATTTGCGGCTTTGGTCGAAGCCTGCTCTTCCGCAACAATGGGGACGGAACTTTCACCGATGCCACCCGGCGGGCGGGAGTCGCCAACGAAAAACGGTGCGCCGCCGCCGCCATCTGGCTGGACTACAACAGAGACGGCTTTCCCGACCTCTACGTCGCCAACTATGTCGAGTTCGATCCCAACTACGACGTCTTCTACGCCCCGGATGGTTTTCCGGGACCGCTCTCCTACCGTGCCCAGCCCGATCGCCTCTATCGCAACCTCGGAGACGGGTCCTTTCAGGACGCCAGCGAGGAGGTGGGGGTGGCCGAACTGGAGGGACGGGGGATGAGCGTGGCCTCGCTTGATTACGACGAGGACGGCTACCCGGACCTCTATGTCACCAATGACGCCAGTGAGAACTTCCTGCTTCACAACAAGAAGGGAAAGCGCTTCGAGCAAGTTGGTCTTTTGTCGGGAGTGGCCTACAACGCCGTCGGGAACTCGACGGCAAGCATGGGGGCGGATTTCGGCGACTACGACGGGGATGGACGGATCGATCTTTTCGTCTCCGATGACGCCATCTCCTCTCTCTACCACAACCAGGGCGACGGTTTTTTCATCGACGAAGCCGTGGAATCGGGAATTGCCCGCGGCAGCGCCCAGTTCGTGGGTTGGGGCTCCTTCTTTTTCGACTATGACAATGATGGCGACCTGGACATCTTCAAGGTCAACAGCGACCTGTCCAGGCTCTTCGGCCAGGAGGATCAAGTGTTCGACAACCAGGGTGACGGCAAGTTCCAGGATGTGTCAGATCGCCTGGGGAGTTATTTCCAGCGGGAGCTGCTGGGGCGTGGTGCCTGTTATGGGGACTATGACAACGACGGAGATTTGGACGTACTGATCAGCAATGTAAACGGCGCGCCGGTCCTGCTTCGCAACGACGGGGGCAACCGGAATCACTGGATCGAGATCCGATTGGTTGCCGAGCCGGGCCACGCGGATGCCCTGGGGACCCGCCTCGAGTTGCAGGCTGGCGGGCGCACCCGGAAGGCCTTCAAGAAGGGGACCAGTGGCTACCTGTCGCAGAGCGATCCCCGCCTTCACTTCGGCCTCGGTGAGCATCGGCGAGTAGAGCGCATTGCCGTCAAATGGAGCTGCGGGCGCCGCCAGGTGTTGCGTGATGTAGCCGCGGATCAAATCCTGGTGATCCGCGAAGCTTCGGATCGAGGCCCTGCCGGTCGCTGATCCCCCGCCGGTGGAGGATGCAATGGATTGGGCGTGGCCCGCCTTTCGCGCAGTGGACAAGACTCGAGGGGTCGGGAGCAGGCCCAACAAGAGTGATCGTTTCGTCAAAGGGAGTGACTGAATTGGATTCGCGGTTTCTGGGCTGGACAATCCTGTTTTTCATTCTTGTCCCTGCCGTGGCGGCCCTGATCTGGAGTACGGTTGCAGGTACTCCCGATGGGACGGAATCGCCGATCTTCTTTGCCCTGGCGCCAGCCGCGACTTCCGAGTCTCCTGACGCAAGCCGGGACTATCCCCCTGGGACCCGTCTCTTCCGCTGGGATCGACCCGGCGCGGCCGATCCGGTGGAAGCACTTCCCGGCTGGACCCTGTTCAGTCCTCCGGCAGTCTCTTATGACGGGAAGCGAGTTTTGCTGGCCGCCCGCGCTGCGGAGAGCCGCCCGATCCAGATCTGGGAGCTGGAAGTCGGCGCCTCCACCCCCCGGCGGATCACCCGTTATCCGGCAGACTGTGCGGCTCCCCGCTACCTGCCGGACGCTCGCATCGTCTTCAGCGGTTCACTGGCCGGGAGTTTGGGAGAATCCTCGATTCGGCCTCTTTTCACCTGCCTTGCGGACGGTTCTGGTCTGCAGCGGATCACTTTTGGAAAAGCTCGGGATCGGGTCTGTGACATTCTTCCCGACGGGAGAATCCTGTTCCAGCGGACTCTTCTGAAGCGGCCATCCGGCTTGCCGGCGCTCCGCCTGATGACGGTCAACCCCGACGGGACGGGTCTCGCCGGTTATGCTCCACCCAGCCCATCGCCCAGCGCCGGCAGGTCCGGCCCTCGGCTGGCGAGTGCACTCCCCGAGGCGACCGGTGAGTCTCCCCTCTATGCCCTGGACGGGAACGGCAGGAGCTGGAAGAGGCTCCACTGGGAGGAGGGTTTTCACGCCCTGGACCCGGTCGAGGCGGTGCCACGGAAGCTTCCCGCTGTCGCCACCAGTGTGGTCAACGCGAAAAAAAGGACGGGCTGGCTGCTTTGCCTGAACGCCTCTGTGACCCGGAGCGGGGAAGGCACCGGCGAGGGACGTCCCGAGAAGGTGAGGGTGCGCGAAGCGTCGACGGGCCGGGTATTGGGGGAGAGTCCCATTCAGGAAGACGGCTCGTTTTTCCTGCAGGTGCCGGCCGATCGTCTGCTGGGGCTGGAGACCGTGGACCGGGAGGGAGAGCCGATCCTCCGTCTCCAGAGTGGACTCTGGGTCCGTCCCAACGAGCACCGGGGATGCATCGGCTGCCACGAACCGCGGTCGTGGGTGCCTGAGAACCGCTTTCCACAGGCCCTCCTGAGGCCTCCGGTGAAGATCGGCACAGCTCTCTCTCCAGGCGAGGCAGGCGCTGTTGTCGAGGGGCAGCCTGATGAGTAAAAGACGACTTGTCACAATCCTCGCTGCCGCGGTTTTCCTGCTGCTGCTGGCAGGAGCGGGCTATCCCGCGGCTTACCGCCACGTTGCCTACTACACGGGCGCGGAACCCGCCACCATGAACTGTTCTTCCTGCCACGTCCGGGGGAGGGGAGGGATCTGGGACCACCTGGTTCCTTCTCGCTATCACAGTCCCCAGAACCTCGCCGTCTCTCCAGACGGCAGGCGGCTCTACGCCACCGCCCGCGACAGTGATGCACTCCTTGTCATCGATTTGGAGCAGCGCCGGCTGGTGGATGTGATTCCGGTGGGCCGCAGACCCTTTGGAGTAGCACTGGACCCCGCGGGAAAGCGCGCTTATGTGACTAACGAATGGTCTCATTCCGTGTCGGTGGTGGATCTGGAAAGAGGCAGGACCAGCGCCAGTCTGGCCACTGGAGAAGGGCCGGCCGGGGTCTTGGTCGGCCCCGGCGGCAAGACCCTCTTTGTGGCCAACCGGCAATCGGGCGATGTCAGCGTGATCGACCTGAACCAGGGCAAGGAGGTTCGCCGTCTGGCCGGAGGGGGCGGTCCCAACCAAATGGCCCTCTCCTTGAGCGGGAACCTTCTCGTGCTCAGCAATGAGTTGTCTTTCGTGGGCAGGCCCCTGCTCCCGCCGGTCTCGGAGTTGACGGTCATCGAGACCAGTCCCGGACGGGTGGTGGCCCGTCACCGCCTGGTCAACGCGCACTTGCTGGAGGGGGTCGCAGTGACTCCCAATGGCGATCTCGCGCTGGTAGCCCTGGTGCAACCCAAGAACCTGTTGCCGGCAATCCAGGTGGCACGGGGTTGGATGATGACGGAAGGATTAGGTGTTGTGAAGCTACCGAACGGGCCGAGCTTCCAGCTTCTGCTGGATGAGGTCGACCGTTTCTACGCTGATCCCTTCGGTCTGGCGGTCACCCCGGACGGTCGCTACGCTTTCGTCAGCCACGCCGGAGTCGATCGGGTCAGCGTGGTCGACCTGGCCGGTCTTGGCCGGGTGTTGGAGCAGGTCTGGGCAGGAACTTCCTCCATCTACGGCGGAGATCTGAGCCTGAGCCGGCGCTATGTAGTGGGACGGATCCAGACCGCGGCCAACCCCAAAGGAATTGTTGTCTCGCCGCAGGGGGACCGCGTCTACGTAGCCGAGCGGCTGAACGACAGCATTCTGACCCTGGATGTGGCCACGCTGGAGCCCGTTGACCGAATCCGTTTGAGCTCGGAGAGAGAGAGCGTACTGCGGCGCGGAGAGCGCCTCTTCAACAGCGCCGCCGCCACCTTTCAGGGACAGTTCAGCTGCCGCAGTTGTCATCCCCACAACCACGTGGACCGGCTCCAGTATGACTTTGAGCCCGACGGGTTGGGTCGGAACATTGTCGACAACCGCTCCCTGCTGGGGATCGGGAACACCGCGCCCTTCAAATGGAACGGTGAGAACACGAGCCTCTTCATGCAATGCGGAATTCGTTTCGCCCGGATTCTCACTCGTCTGCAGCCGTTTCCACCCGACGATTTGAGCGCTCTGGTCGCCTTCCTTCGGTCTCTGCCGGTGCCGCCACGCGCCGATCGGGCGTCGAATGAGGGACTGACACCGGCTCAGCAGAGAGGGAAAGTCCTCTTCGAAAGGCGTGCGGGAAAGGACGGCCAGCTCATTCAGGCAAGGGATCGTTGTGTGACCTGCCATCCTGCCCCCAACTTTACCGATCGGACCAAGCACGATGTGGGGAGTTCCCTGCTCTCTGACAGTGACCAGGATTTTGACACCCCGCAACTGAGGAATGTGGACCGCTCCGCACCCTATCTGCACGACGGCCGGGCAGGCACTCTGGAGGAGATCTGGACTCTCTACAACCGTCGGGATCAGCACGGGATCACCAGCGACATGAACAAAAGGGATCTCAATGATCTGATCCAGTACCTGAAGACCTTGTAGCGAAGGTGAATGATGAGGTGGCACGGGAACAGTCAGTTCGGAATCGCAGCCGGCATCGTCGTGTTGGGCCTGCTGGGCGCCATCGCTCCTGCAGGACTCTCCTCATTGCGGCAGGAAGGCTCTTCCCCACCCGACCCGAACCGCGCCCTTCAAGCCGGCTCCGCAAGACGGCCGGGAAATGGGTCGCGGACGAAACGCCCGGAGATCCCGGTATTCCGCCAATGGCGGAACTTTACAGTGGCTGATGGTCTGCCCTCCAACAAGGCATTCTGCGTCCGCTCGGATGGCCCACGGGTCTGGGTGGGCACTGACCGCGGCCTGGCCCGCTACGAGTCGGGAAAGTGGAAGGTTTACGGAACGGACGACGGACTTCCCCACCGGGTCGTGCTGAGCCTGGACGTGAGCCCGAGAACCGGAGATCTGTGGATCGGAACCATGGGAGGTCTGGCCCGCTACTCAGCGGGTCGAATCGACCGATTCACCCAGACCAACAGCGGCCTTTCCAACGATTTTGTGAACGACGTGGAGTGTGACCCTGAGAAGCCTCAGATCTGGGTGGCGACGGCGATGGGGGTGTGCCGATTCGACCTCTGGAGCGGCCAATGGTCGGTGTTCACCCACGAGAACACTCCGCTGCACGAACCCTGGACCTACTCCGTCTCGATCGATCGTGGACTGGTGTACGTGGGGGCCTGGGGCGCCGGCATCCTCGAGTACCAGAAAGAAACAGGGCGCTGGCGCGAATACCGGGACCCCGATAAGGAAATGGAGATTGATCTGTTCCCCGACGACGGACCCGTGCATGACGTGACCGCCAGTGTGGACTTCCGAAGTGGCGTGCTCTGGCAGGCAACTTACGTCGGATTGGCTCGCTACGACGGGAGAAGGTGGTGGAGCTATTTCGCCGAGGACAGTGGCCTGGCCAGCAACTTCATCAACTTTGTTCGGGCCCGGGGGCGGGTGGCATGGCTGGCAACGGACAAAGGCCTCAGCGCGACGGATGGGGAGCAGTGGGTCACCTACCGGAGACGAGAGGGAGGCCGGGGAGAGGTCCTTTTTTACCAGGGAGACCGGCTGCTACGTCGCAGCGTCCTGACTTCGGTCTTTGCCCACAATTTCGCCCTGGGTGTGGACTTTCAGGGAGAGGATATCTGGCTGGCCACTGAAGGAGGCGTCAGCCTGGGGCGGACAAGCTCGACTGCGGTTGAGCAACCGATTCTGGAGGGCCCCGGGGGACGCTTGAAGGACCAGGGGACCCGTCGCTCTCCGTTTCAAAAGGAGTAGCGGCTCTGCCGGGCCGACCTGCTGGTGGAGATCGAGGCCTTGGCGATCGTCAAGCGGAAAGGGTGAGAGGTATGGCGCGAGGACTGTTTCGCTCTCTCCAGGTCGTCGTTGTGGTGGTTCCTCTCTGCTGTATAGGCGTCACGGGGGCGACCCAAAGGGGAAAGGAGGCCCAGCGGTACCGCTACGCCAATCGGCCGGATGACCTCTTCCCCTACGCCCGGGTCAGGATCTACCGAGATTTTTATGCCCTGCCGATGCAGTTCCCGGGAGCGGGCAGGAAGGCTCCGGAGCCTCCGCTGGAGATCGTTCGTCTTGGCTTTATCGGGCCACTGCTGGCCCAAGACGGGCCGATCCTTCCCGAGGGCTTCCGTCCAGTCGTTTCCAATCCCTCCAAGGCGCTCTTCGGTCGCCACCAACTGTGGGGGGCCATGCTGGCCGTGGAAAAAGCCAATCGGAGCGGCGGGTACCGGGGAAAGAAGTTCCAACTGGTGCGCCGCACCGACCTGGTGCAGTGGGGACAGACCAGCAACGAGCTCGCTCAGTTCGCCTACCAGGACGAGGTTTGGGGAATCGAGTCGAGCATCGACAGCAATCATTGTCATGTGCTGAATCGGGCGGCCTTGAAGGCCGAAATCCCCATCGTGAATGCCGGTTCCAGCGATCCTACTCTGACCGAACACACCATTCCGTGGCTGGTCCGCTGCATCAATGACGATCGATTGAACTCCTATGAGTTGTTGAGCTATCTGTTTGGCGTCAAGGGATATACCCGACTGGCACTGCTTCGGGTCAATGATCGGGACGGGCGATTGGGAGTGGAAGAGCTCATCAAGGGAGCCATCCGTCTCAAGCATCCTTTGCTTGCCGAACTGCGCTTTGAGAACGGCGACACGGACTTCCAGGAACAGCTGGAGCGAATCCGACAACTGTCCGCGCAGGCGGTCGTCCTCTGGGCCAATCCCCCGGAAGGCGCAGGCATCGTTCGGCAGATGAGAGAGATGGGAATGTCGCAGCAGGTTGTGGGATTCGACCGGCTGGCTCACCCCCTGTTTCTGGAGTTGGCGGGCGTCGCCGCCGAGGGCACGGTGGTGGCGTCAGCCTACAATCCGGATCGTGATGACCGTCTCTGGCGATCCTTCCAAAAGCACTACCTGGAGCGTTTCGGGGAAGTCCCCGACTCCTACGCCGCCCATGGCTTCGACGGAATGAGTCTACTCCTCTGGGCAGTGCGGCAGGGGGGACTGAATCGAGTTCGGATTCGAGATGCCCTGTACTCCCTTCGGAGCTTTCCCGGGGTGGCCGGAAGGATCGTCTTCGATCGCACCATGAACGATATCGGCCGACCCTGGCTGGCCAGGGTGGAGAAAGGACGGTTCCACTACTTCAGGCCCCCGGATTGGCCGCGCCGGCAGGAGCTGCGGGTGGTAATCGAAAGTCGGCCTGGCGCAAGTGAGGATTGAGAACGCTGTCCCGGCAACGCTGTGGAGTGGGGTTGACCCGTCGGCCAGGTTCGGGGTTCAGGGAGGAGCGTAGGGTTGAAATCGATCTGGACTGGAATCGGGATACTGGTCGTCCTGTTGCCGGTTCCTTGCCGGGGCCGGAGCGAGCCGACTTCGATCGGCCTGTTCCTTCCCACTCGGGGCCCCCTGGCCGCGTCTGGTAGACGGGTGGAGAGAGCCGCCCGCCTGGCCCTGGAGAGAGCGGTAAGGAGTTGGCCGGCCGGCCCGCGCTTCCGTTTGCGCGTCGCTTCGTCGGACTTGCCCTGGGGCGCCCAGACCCGGGACCTGGTCAAGCTGATCTACGAGGACCGGGTTGAAGTCGTGATCGGAGCTCTGGACGGCCGCAGCGCACACCTGGCGGAGCAGGTCATCACCCGAGCCCGGGGAGAGGCCCTCTTGTTCACTCTTTCCAGCGATCCGACTTTGACCCAGATCCGTCTTCCCTGGGTCTTTCGCCTGGTTCCCGATGACCGCCGGCAGGCCCAAGCCCTGATGGGCCAGGTGGGCCGCTCGAACGCCTCGGCGAAGGCGGTTACCCTCATCCTGGGGGACGACTACGATACCCGTTCCCTGGTTTCGGTTCTCCGCCGTGTCGCTGGTTCGGCTTCTCTCTCCATGGCCTGGAGAAAGGCTTGGGCCGGGAGGCGGGCGAGCCGTATCCCAAACGCGGAGTCGCTGCTGCTCATCGGGCCACCGGAAGCTTCCGCCCGGGTGCTCGAGGCGCTGGACTTCTCGAGGCCAGTGCGCTGGTTCGGTCCCTTGCGCCTGAACTGTCCGGAGTTCTGGGCTGCCTTGGCGGGTGGGGGAGGCGACCCGGTTGCCTTGATCGCCACCTATGATTCGGACTTTTCCGCATGGAGGGATTTTCGACAGCGGTACAGCGCCAGGTACGCCGAGGCACCGGCGCTGCTGGAAGCCTATGCCTTCGACGCCGTCAGTCTGGCGGCAGCGGTCATCAGCCGGACGGGGTCGGACGTCGAAGCCATCCAGCAGGCTCTTCGCAGGAGCAGGTTTCCAGGGGTGACCGGTCTCGTGCGCTTCGATGAGAAGGGGGATCGAATCGGACACTTGTCGTGGATGACCTGGACCCGGAACGACCAGGTCTCGCCGCCCAACTCCAGGGAGACCTTGGGACAGCCCGCCGTGCAAGAAGGAGAGGGGGGAACGGCGCCGACTTCGTCCCTGCAGTGGGTGGCTGAAAGGCATCGTCAGGAGGCGGGCAGTGAGCGTAACGCGGGGTTACCGGTCATCTTCTCGATCCACAGAGGTCGTCCGGGAATGGACCGGCCATGAGTATCGGGAAGACGATTCTCCAGATGCGTCTGCGGGCGGGAAAGACCCAGTGTGAGATCGCCTCGGAAACCGGGCTCGCGGTTTCTTACTTGTCTCGCCTGGAAAACAACCACATCAACCCTTCGGTTCGCACCCTGTCGAAGCTGGCACTGGTTCTCGGTGTGCCCGTGACCTCATTCTTTGACGGCGAGCCGTCCCTCGAATCGGGAGACCGCTGTCCGGTCAGTCCCTCCGGCCGCTGCATTCTGGATCAGCTTTTCGTGGCCCGGGGACGAAAACCACAGCGGCAGCGGGAAAGTTACTCGCGCAAGCACCTGGAGACCCTTCAGCTGTGTAACTTCCTGCTCCACACGGGTGACCATGATATTACCTCTGCTCTCTCCACTATGATGAGATCGATGCTGGCCCTGGCCGCCTCCAAGGACAAGGAGCAACTTGTCAGTGTCGTCAAACATTTGACCAAGTCGAACCCGCATTTCCCCTGAGCGCTCGGAGACGGTCCGTTCCGCCTTTTCGATCTCCTCTTTGGAGTGTGTGACTCTCATTTGCGGGGCCGAGGGCGAGCTGGGTTGTGGGAAACGGCGGGCTCACGCCCACCGCTCGCCCGGAGCGGGTGTCCGCACCGGCAATTAGCCTCGATGGCTCTTGTTTCAAGACTATTGAACAGTTTCGGGATGGGAACTAGCCCGAGCGCCAATCAGCCGATCGGGCATGTCGGCCAGAATGTAGCCCATGACGGCAAGCATCGCGACGGCTTTGCGGAAGTTCTGGGGGTCGACCTTGTCCAGAGTGTCGGCCCGGGTATGGTGCCAGTCGAAGTAGTGCTCGCCAACGGTTCGAAGCGCCAGGCCCGGCACTCCCGCGCGCATCAGAGGGCTAATGTCGGCACCGCCACCTCCCAGGGTCATTTCTCCGGCTTCGAGACCTTCGAGCAGCCTTCCGATCTCCTTCAGTTTGGCGAGTGCCTGCCGCGCTTCCGGGCTTGGTTCACTCTCCTCCTGGCCGCGGCGGCGACCGAAGGTGGGAGCCCCGATGCCCAGGCCGAATCCCACCGGACGCTCCACACCGCCATCCATTTCAATCGCCGCCACATGGTTGTGGACGTCGTCGCCCAAAGCGCGGCGATAGGCGCGCCCGCCCGCCAGGCCGTTTTCTTCGTTGGTCCACAGCACCACGCGCAGTGTGCGGCGAGGGCGCAGCTTCAAATCCTTGAGGATCTTCAGCGCCTGCCAGTTGGCGATGCAGGCGGCGCCGTCGTCATGAGCGCCCTGCCCCACGTCCCAGGAGTCGAAGTGCCCGCCCATCACCACCACTTCTTCGGCCTTCTCGCGTCCCGCAATTTCAGCAATCAGGTTGGATGAATCCGCCTCCGGCAACATCCGCGCTTCCATGAAGAGCTTGACCTTGACCTGGAGGCCCATCCGGGCCATCCGAGCCATCCACTCGGCGTCCTCGACGGTGACGGCGGCGGCGGGAATCCTGGGAGCCTGTTCCTGGTAGCGCAGAGCGCCCGTGTGAGGCGTGTAAAGGCTGTGTCCGGTAGCCGAGCGCACCAGCACGGCCAGCGCGCCCAGTTTGGCGGCTTCCGAGGGGCCCCGGCTGCGGTATTGAACGGTGCGCCCGTAGCCTTGCCAGGGAACGGCGTAGAGGACAATCTTTCCCTCCACCTTGTCCCGCCCCAGCGAGTGCAGCTCTTCGAAACTGCCGACCACCACTACCGGCGCCGTGAGGCCTTCCGGAGGTGTGCCCACACTCATGCCCAATCCCAGAATGTTCAGTTTCTTCTGGACCGGGGCGACCACTTCCGCGGACTCCCGACCCCGCACCCAGTGAGGCACCTTGACAGGCTGCTGGCGGACATTCTCCAGCCCTTCCGCTTGCATCCTTCCCTGAGCCCATCGGATGGCCTCTTCCAACTGTGGAGAGCCACTCAGCCGGTGGCCGATGCGGGTGGTCAGGTAGGTCAGCTTCTCCCAGCCTCCCGTGTCCGTCAAAGCGGCGCCCAGGATGGCGCCGGCGGTCTCGCGATAGCTGGCGTCAAGTGTCGACCGATCGGCCCCCGCGGCGAAAGTCGTCGTTGCCAGCACCACGCAGGCGGGAATGAAGGTCAGTTTCGACTTGAACATGCTTCGGATCTCCTTCGTTTGTTAAATCAAGACGACAACCAGCCTACCACAGCGACTGCGGACCGTTCTGGCCCGAAAAGAAGGTCACGAAGTCGTCAACTTGTGCAATTGGCAACAATGTGCGCGTGAAATAACGGAGCCCCGACCCCAAGGGAGGGGAGTTTGAGGTGGTGAAGGTGGGGCTCCCGTCGCTGACGCTCCGAAGGGGACAAAGTCGATCTTGCGAGCAGATCGCCCAACTCGTCGATCTGTACGCTTCCGGCGCCTTCATAAGCGCCAAGTTAGACAAGGGTGTCGTGGGAGGATTTTTCAGGTCGTTCTAGAAACCGGGCGGGGCGATGGCCCACAGACCGCAGCCCATGACGTAGAGGGTTCGCTTGGGCCCGATGGCCGGAGACTTGAAGCCGGCACAAGGGAAGGAGGGCGGACTGCTTTGCCACTTCAACGTCCCATCACGCTGGCATCGGCCACATAAGCGAAAGGACCCACCACATCCACCGCCAGCGCGTCGGGTTCGCCCGTGTCCAGAGAGGCCACCTCCACCGGATTAGCCGGCTCGGAAACGTCGAGAATGGTCAATCCCCGAAATCCATTGGCCAGGTCGGCGTAGTTGCCCCGTAAGGTCAGTGCCAGTGCCTCCTGGCGGTCCGGGGGACCCCATTTGACCGACCAGTACGGGGTTTTCCGGTGTGGCGACGTCCAGGATGGTGAGATTGCGATCGTCGGCGATATAGGCAAGCGTCGCTCTGACTGCTATATCTTTCGGTAGGCTCGGGGTATCGTAAGAACCCACTTCAACGGTGTTCTCCGGCGTCGAAATGTCAAAGATATGGAAATCTCCACCAGCCAGATAGAGGTGCTCACCGGAAATCGCAATTCGCGAACCGGGCACCGCTGCTGACCCCACACTGATCAGACCGCTTGCGGCAGAGAGATCGATCACGCGCAACCCACCAGGCGCGAAAATCCTGACGGCACACGGACGCCGCTGACCATGCCAAACCACAACAAGATCAAGAGATCGACGTTGCGCATAATTCTGACGCAGGCTGGGATATCCAGAGACGAGTTCTTGGAGGCCTACGAGCAGGGATGAAAACGCGCGAGGTTCCGAGGCCCTGGCTCTCGAGATCCCCATCTCGACAGTGACCGAGTGCGGATTCGAGTTGGTCGCGGAAAAGGCAAAAAATACCGCTACACGCCTCGTCTACTGGAGATCCTACCGTCCCGCCACCTCGCTTTGCCCCTCCACGGATCAGCGCCTCCTCCGGGGCAGCCGGAATGCTTCCCACCGCCTGCTGATCCGCTGGACTGGTCTTCCAAAGTGGACTATTTGGTGACTTCTTGGCGACCCTTAACGCCCTGGTGTGATGCTGGACTGCTCACGACGGCCTCGGGTTGTCCGCCTGAGGCCTTGCCAACACGCGACGCTACCGCTAGTCTGATCCTTCACCATGTCCTTCGCCGCGAAACCCTCTTTCAACCGGATTGGGACTCATCTGGCCTATCTGGCAACCGGCTTTCTGGTCTATTTCCTGATCTTTTTCAAAGTTCTCGTCCTCCAACAGGGCACCCTGGTGCGAGGGTTCGACGGCTCGGTACAGTCCTTTGCCTGGCTGAGCCAGGTGACCCGGGGATGGAGGGCTCTGGAGCCTCCCCTTTGGGACTTCAACAGCTTCAGCGGCACCAGTTTCATTGGTGAATTTCAAACCGGGGTGCTCTATCCCGGCAACATCCTCCTGGCCTGGTTGACCCCATCCCTCACGCAGCACGTGCTGGACATCTATCTCTTTGTCCACTATGTTCTGGCCTTCTATTTCATGATCCTTTTCCTGCGCTCCAAGCGGCTGGGACGAGTTCCCGCGCTGGTCGGGGCCTACGCTTTTGCCTCCTATCTGGACTGGTCGCAGCCTCACAGGTTCGTGGGGATGGTTTATTTGCCCCTTGTGCTTCTCTTCTTCGAGAAGAGCATGACCGGGAAAAGGCCGATTCTTCGCGACTCCTGGATGTATCTGTGTGGATTCTTCCTCGGGTTGATGATCCTGGCGGGCCACAGCCAGCCCTACCTCCATTCCGTCATCGCCCTGGTTTTCTTTGTCGTGCTGGTGCACGCTCGATCCAGGTACTCATTGTTCAAAGCCTGCGTCCGCCTGGCCGGCGTCGGCATCGTCTCGGCTCTTTTTTCGGCCCCCCAGTGGCTGCTGGCCCTGGAGCATTTTTCCAGCTCCTACCGATGGGCCCCCGGGAAGACTCCGGGTTTGGGAAGAGTGCCTTATGAAGTCTACGGATTCGTGGATGTCCTGCAACCGGCGCTGCGCGAGTACTTCCTGGAGGGCTGGATGCCGTGGGCCGCTGCGGCTGCCATTTTCGCTCTCTTCCTGACTTCTGGCAGAGAGCGCCGTGTGCTCCTCTTCGCGCTGTTGCTGGGGACTTTCTCTTTGCTCGCCTCCTTGGGTGATCGAGGTCTGATCACCCGCGTCACCTGGCACATCCCCCTCTTGAACACGGCTCGGGAAGGGGAACGCTACATTTTTCTCATCCTTTTTTCCAGCGCCCTTCTCCTGGCCATGGACCTTCAGATTCTGTGGCGTTTCATCGACTCCAAGCTGAGCACTTGGAAGGAAGACCAGGGGGGGATTCCCGCCCGCCGGGCCACCCTGCTGCTGAGAGTTGCGGTCTTGGTGGGGGCGGTGTCCTGGTTGGAGTTCGACTCCATGACCTTCCTGAAAGCCCAATCCAACCAGGAGGCTCTCTCGCCCGTGCGGTACTACCGGAGAAACGCGATCATCGACTTTCTCGAGAGAGAGACGAAAGAGGAGGGAAAAACTTTTCGCGTATTGAATTACAAACAGTGCCTGCCTGAAAACCTGGGAAACGCCTACTCTGTGCTCACCCTCAGAGGCCACCGGGCGACGATCAACGCTCCCTACTACAATTACTTTCGGGACGCCATTGGCCAACCCCTGTCGCCCAAATTGGACCGTCTCGGCGTGAAATACCTCGTCTCTCCGGAGCCTGTTGAGGGATTGAGGCTCATCATGCGGGCTTCGGGACTCTATCTCTACGATCGGCCCAACGCTCTACCGGTGTTCCGGCTTTACGATCCCGCCACCGGACTGCGGTCGGCCCTTGACATTGAGCGCATCCAGTGGGCTCAAAATGCAGTCCAGCTCACCCTCAAAGCACCTGTGCGGGGGACACTTGTCTTCGCCCAGCCCTCGTTTCCCGGATGGGAAGGGGAAGTGGATGGCCGAAAGTCCGAGCTTGTGGAGGTGGGAATCTTTATGGGTCTTCGCCTGCAAGGGTCGGAAGTCACTATCAGATTTGCCTATCGACCGCCCCTCTTCTGGATCGGACTCCTGTG
Source organism: Acidobacteriota bacterium (assembly GCA_046757765.1). Classification (GTDB taxonomy): domain Bacteria; phylum Acidobacteriota; class UBA6911; order RPQK01; family JBHHYX01; genus JBHHYX01. The sequence continues at coordinate 15,943 of JBHHYX010000067.1, forward strand.
CATGGTCCTGCCGCTTCTCGGGCTGGCGGTAGCCTCGCGAATCAGGAGAGAGGGGGCCCAGGGAGAAGCGAATCCGGGGTAGCGACTCATCGTCTGCCTTTCAATTCCAAGGGATTTCTTGTCTGGCTACCGGATCGAGTCCACTTCCACACTCTGGCCCGTCTCATAGGAGCGGGCGGCGGCGACGGCGGTTCTCAAGGCCTCGATTCCGTCGTCGACCGTGATCGGCGGCGGGGTCTGGGTGAGCAGATTTCGGGCAAAGTTGGTCAGTTGAGCCTGGTAGGCCCGATCGAAGCGCTCCATGAAGTAGGGAACCGTATCGTGTGCCACCTGATTCCCGGTCAGGACCATCAGGGGAGTCTCTTGCAGGTATCCGGTACGAAGCGCTCCCCGGGTCCCCAGTACTTCGGTGGAGATGTCGTAGGCGTAGACCCCGCTGCGGCTCAAATCGATGACGCCCAACTGACCCTCGAGGAAGCGGACGGTCACGATGGCATTGTCAAGATCCCCGAGAGGCCTGATTTCCGGGTAGACGATCACCCCTCCGATGCTGTGGACGGACTGGATTCTTCCCACCAACCAGAGGGCCAGATCAAAATCGTGAATGCCCATATCAACGAATATCCCGCCGCTGCTGGCCGGCCGCAGATATTCCAGATCCGGCCGGTAGGGATCTCGGGAGGTCGACTTGAAGAGTACGGGCGAGCCAATCACGCCAGCGTCCAGCTTAGCTTTGGCTGCCGCGTAGCCGGGATCGAAGCGGCGCATGAACCCCATCTGAAAGAACACGCCACTCTCTTGCACGACCTTTTTGATCGCTGTCGCTTCCTCCAAAGAGAGGGACACAGGTTTCTCGCAGAAGATCGGTTTTCCCCGCTGGGCGGCGGCTTCTATCAGGCCCTTGTGAGTGTGGGTCGGTGTGGCAATGACGACCGCTTCCACCTCGCAGTCATCCAAAAGATCGTGTCCATCCAAATAGCGCCGTGAGACTCCACACTCCTCACCCACCGCCTCGAGGCGCGCCCCATCCGTGTCAGCCACCGCTGTCAGCGTGGTTTCCAGGATCCGACCGGCCAGGTTGCGGGCGTAGAGACGCCCCAAACGGCCCAGACCCAGCAAACCGACTTCGATTTTTTTCGTCTTCACCGGCACCAGTCCTCTTGGCTTCGATCTCTCTCCTTCGCTACCGCCCGTAGGCGAATCCGTGTCGCCTTCCAGTCAACCCCAACGGGGTTGTGTCGGTATCCAGTGCAATCCCTCTCACTCGTAACCGGGTTCATTCTCCTCCACGACGCGACCCTTTCAGACACTATGTAGAAGGCTCGGCGGGT
>JBHHYX010000068.1:0-17232 GCA_046757765.1 Acidobacteriota bacterium
TTGGTCATTCTAGTTTTCTCAGCAGGCGACACCATGAGCGTCGATCCGAACGAGGACTCCAATCGAGCCCTGAGTACATGGGGAGAGATTGCGGATCACCTGAGTGTCAGCATGCGCACCGCACAGGGGTGGAGTGTGCTCTTGGCTGCGCAGCCGGTTTAGTCCCAGAACATCCGGGTCACCCCTTTCCTCCTTTTCCAGTGCTTCTTCTCTTCTCTCCTCGGGATGCGTCGTGCGGAGCATTGCTTCCGTAGGCGGACTGAACGGCCTGTTCCATGGGGGCGATTTCTTCATCCGACAGGGCATCGAAGTGGCTGACGCGTTTCCGTGCGGAGAGTCGGCCATGGTTCTGCAGGCAGAACCGGATGAAGAGGTCGATCTGGCGGTCGGGCATGTCCACGATCTCCTGGATGGCCCTCTTGGTTGCGTCGTAGTTGGCCAGGAACGCCAATTCTTCGACCAGTTCCGTATCGATGGTCTGCTCGATGAACCGGAAGAGCGCCTCCGCCTGGGGCGTCATATCGATGTAGCGGTACCACCGCGCCGTATCATTATGCACGGTCATGCGGCCTTCTTCGTCGAGCGAGTATTCCACCAAGGCCATGAGCTGCCGGGAGAACGCCTCCAAGGAAGCCTCATACTCGGCAGTGTTTTTCAGCATGGATGCTGATATGGGAAACATAACACCTTCAGGCGTAAAGCCTTGCCGAGCAAGTATATTGTGGATCAGGAAGCGGTGGATCCGACCATTTCCGTCCTCAAACGGGTGCAGGAAAACGAATCCATAAGCAACGGCAGCGGCGTGAATCACGGCGGGCACGCCGCCCTCGTCCATGCGTTTGTGGGCGGCGATCAGGCCTCCCATCAGGTCAGCCAGGTCTTCAGGCGTGGGACACGCGAAGTGGACCTTCTCTCTCTGCCAGGCGACCGCTTCGCCGACGTAATTCTGGTTCGTCCGGTAGTCGGAATCGCGAAATCGTGGATCGACAATGCGATTCTGCAGGTCGATCAAGTGCGTTTTTTCGCAAAAGTCTTTGCGCTCCGCCAGCTGAAGCAGCGCCACGAAGCGCTCCGTGCGGGTCGAGTTGGGCTTGATATGTTCGATCTGGAAGGATGATTTCGTCTCCTTGGTGTAGAGGTAGCCCAATGCCCGCTTGAGCAATTCCGGCGAGTAGGCCGACACGATTTGCCGGCACCGGTTGGGAAGGTCGGCCGCTTCGAAGTCGCCAAGGGCATCGGTGCGGCGAATCGTCGGACTGAATCGACTGTCACCCAGCAGGTTGTCGTTGATCCGCTGACGTCGAACCTGGCGCGCCGGGGTGACCGTGTAGTATTTATCCGGATCGAGCAGGTCGATGTAATTTCCCCACTTCACGTCATCCAGCGGGAGAGTTTCGCCCGTCAGGAACTCGTACAGGAACCACAGCCGCCTGGCGTACTTTCCGGTCGGTTTGGACCGGACATAGTCCACTAAATCCCCCTCTGGCACTTCCCGAAACAGGCTGGCGAGTATGGCGAGATTCGTGCCGTCATACTTGAGTGCAAATTCAAGATGATCGCCCAGCGTCTCCCCCGGCCAGTACTTGGACGGGTAGACCTCCTCGATCATTCCCGCCGTCGAATCGATCCGGCGGGTTCCGCTGGTTGCGACAAGTGACCTGTGCCAGTTTGGGATCACCTCGAGACCGTACCGCTCAATGAGTGCCGCATATCCCGAAAGTGTGCGTGTAGATTCTTCCTGATCGTTTTCAGCCATGGCATCCTCAGAGAAAACGATTACGATGTTAGAATTCTAGTTATATATCGGAATATGTCAAGAAATATGTTTACGGAAGACTGCCAGAGACCATCCGACCGATCTCAGAAGAAAAGCGATTACGTGGCAGGAAAAAAGATTACACGGTGACGATCACAAAGAAATGCGATTATTGTCAGGCCGATGCCTTGTTGCCCTCCATCCTGAACCTCCGAGGCTCTCCGCTACCTGATGTTTCCGACTCCGGACGTTTTCCGGGCCAGGAAACTCATCTGCTGCCTGGACAGGATCGCTTTCCCGAACTCGGACAGGGTGATGCTGGTGACCGGGCCGCCGGCTCTGTTCTTCTACCTGGACCGGGACCTCCAGCTGATCGAAATACGGGTCTCGGACGGTTTGAAAGCCTTGCACGCAGAATTGTTTCACGATCACGTTCTCGACCACCCGCTCTCACCCGAGGAGATCCGCTCCTGGAAGCAGGTCCTCTACTTCGACGTGGCCCCGACGGAAACGACCCCAAGATCGAGAAGCTTTTCCAACGCTGAGCTGAAGGGGATTTGGAGGGAAAGTCACCGCCAGCCTTCGAAGACCCTCCTCCAAGAAGCCACAGAGCCTTTACCGGTGAGCAAGAATTCGATCCCGAACCCGATTTGGACAAAATCAAAGCCCAACAAGGCACTGCTGCAAAAACGTTATCCTTTGACCACGGAACACACAGACGACACGGAAGGGAAAAGCGGACGATTCCCTAACCCGGGGCCTTGAATGACACCGGCTTCGAGAGCGGATGGGTCTTGTGAGCCGAGGTCGCGAAGAGAGGACGAGTCGATGCCGGAGCATCGGGCTGGCCCTCACATTGAGCCAAGATCTCACCTCCCACCTTGGACGGGGACACCCCCCCTCAGGAGGCCCGGTGAGTCCGGAGCGTCGCCTGGCGGATGCGGTCCAGTTGGGGAGTGTAGCCCAAACCTGGGGCCCGGGGAGGAAGAATGTAGCCATCGGGAGTGACTTCAATCGGGGGATCCACCAGATCCTGCTCAAAATAGCGGTGACTGGCCGAGACGTCACCCGGGAGGGAGAAGTTTTCCAGCGTGGAGAGGGCGACGTTGTGGGCACGCCCGATACCGGTTTCCAACATTCCACCACACCAGACGGGAACGCTTTTTTCCCGGCACAGATCATGAATCCTTCGGGCCTCGGTCAGACCTCCGACACGCCCCATCTTGATGTTGATGACACGGCAGGCGTCCAGCTCCAGTGCATGCCGGGCATCATGGAGGTGGCGAATGGACTCATCCAGGCAGACGGGAGTCTGGAGTTGTGCCTGCAGTCTCACGTGGTCCAGAAGGTCGTCGTAACGCAAGGGCTGTTCGATCATGAGCAGACCAAATGCATCCAACCGCTTGAGGCGTTCGCAGTCCGCCAGCCGGTAAGCGGCGTTGGCATCCACCATCAGCGGGAGTTCCGGAAAGTGACGGCGAATGGCGGCAACGATCTCCACGTCCCAGCCGGGCTTGATCTTCACCTTGACCTTCCGATAGCCGGCCTCAACCTCGGTCTCGATCTTGCGCAGCAGGATCTCGAGGCTGGGCTGGATGCCGACCGACACACCACAGGCGATCTTCATCCGGGTTCCCCCCAGAGCCCGCCAGAGCGGCTCCTTCTGCTGCTGGGCCCAAATGTCCCACAATGCGGCCTCGACACTGGCCTTGGCCATCGGGTGCCCTCGAATCGAGTCGAATCTGGGGGCGAACTCGGTTGGGTCTGAGACAGGCCGCTCCAGAATCCCGGGAATGATCAAACCTGTCAGGATGGTCCAGGCCGTGTCGACGGTTTCATAGCTGAAGCCGGGTCTCCGGCCCGCCACGCACTCGCCCCATCCCTCCAACCCATCGCATCGCAGCCGCACCAGGAGGGCGTGCTTGTCATAGGTCACACCGAAGCTGGTCTCAAAAGAATGCCGGAGTGGAAGACGAACGTGGCGCAGCACCACCTCATCAATCTTCATGACCTCTCGCCTCGTTCTCTCTTCGCAAGCGATAGAACGTCCTCAAACGGTTCCCTCCCGGCCTGCTCACCCTCACACCCACCACCTCGTAGCCGATCTTCAAATAGTGCCTAAAGACCGCTCGTGTCATCCGCCTCCATTGCCCGGCCAAATCCGGGTCCAGTGTCTTCAATTTCTGAATCCGGGCCGGAATCTCCACCGCCAGCCAGGGCTCCCCCCGGTGCAGGTCGAGGCGGGACGGAACCAGCAGTCCTCTCCTGTCGCGGCGGGTCAGGAGGGTTTGTGGATCGGACAGGGCCCGATCCAGATCCACCCACCCGGGCCGCCCTTGCGGCGGTTGGGGAGCCACTTCCCACTCCGCCAGGAATCGATCCGTACCCAGATCTTTATGAAGATCACTCGACGTCCCCTCACCATACAGGTTGACATGGTACCGCCTGACGACGGCGCCCAGCTTGTTGAGATTAAGATTGCCGTTCCTCGCCTCCAGCGGATCGAAAGTCCAGGTGATGCGCCCGATCCCTCGATCACTCGCCTGGCGGTACTGGGCCCACTTGAGCTTTTGGCCGATGCCCTGGTCGCGAAAGGGCTCGAGAACCGCCAGCATGTGAGAATGCTGGATGGTTCGTTTCCCCAGCAGAGCCGGAAAACTGAAAACGAATCCGACCAGGCCGGCCTCTGGAAGCCAGGCGCCCAGCAAGAGACCCCCGTAACCTCGGCACGTCCTCAACATCGCCACGGAAACGATATCACGCTCATCAAAGCCCCAGACGCGGCGTTGCAGTTGGACACAGCCCTCGAGATCGCAAGGTTGGCAAACCTCCTTCACCTCTACCGACATCTCTTCAGAACGGCTCCTTCAGCTCTCCGCAAGTCACCTGCTGTGGCAATCCGGGCGGCGTCTTGACGGGAATGATCGGTGCTGAGAGGAGGGGGGAAGATTCCGGAGCGTCAACGACTGCTTCCCCAACCGCCTCCACCGGGAGTTTCAATGCTCAGGACGTCTCCTCTTGAGAGACGGAGTGAGACCTTGCCGGGCAGGCGCCTGCGCCGTCCCCGTCCCACGACATGGTTAGCGCCCTTCTTACCATTACTCCCGCCTCGGAGGCCGTAGGGAGCGTGCTTGCGTCGTTCCGAAAGGAGGGTCACCTGACAATCCGCCAACATCTCCAGCGAACGAATGATGCCCTCTCCCCCATTGAACAGACCTCGCCCGCCCGATCCGTAGCGAAGGCGGTACTCGCGCACCCGAAACGGAAAATCCCGTTCTAAAGCCTCCACCGGGGTGTTGAGTGAATTGGTCATGTGAGTGTGAATCCCGCTATCGCCGTGGGCCTGTGAACTGGCGCCCATCCCTCCCCCGATCGTCTCATAGTAGGAGAACGGCAACGCAGTGCCGGGATGGACCCCTCCGATCGTCAGGTTGTTCATGGTGCCGCTGCTGGCGGCCGGAATGCAGTCTGGCAAGGCTGGCGCCAGAGCCTTCAGGAGCACGTCCACAATCCGTTGAGACGTTTCCACGTTTCCCGCTGCCGTGGCGGCCGGGTAGTTGGCATTCAGGACCGTTCCCGCCGGGACCTGTACCGATACGGGACGCATGAGTCCGGCACTGCTGGGTGTATCGGGCGGCGCCAGGCAGCGCATGACATAGTGAACCGCAGACAGGGTGATGGCCTCAACCGCGTTCAGACATCCGGCCACCTGCGCATGGGACCCTTCGAAATCAATCCTGATCCTCTTGCCCTCGACCTGGATGCCGGCTCGGATCTTGATCGATTGTCCAGCATTGGAACGATCCTGGGTGCCGTCGTCGTCAAGGAGATCCTCGGCTTCATAAAGGCCATCGGGTATGCCTTCGATCACATGCTCCAGTATCCGCTCCGCGTAATCCTGAAGCGCCTCCATATAGGCTTCCACCTCCGCCTCGCCATTCTTTTGCACCAGCTGGACCAGACGCCGGTGTCCTGCCTTCAGGGCGGCGACCTGAGCCGCCAGATCTCCCTCTCGCTCCCGGGGAGTCCTCACGTTGCAAAGGAGGAGGCACAAGAGACTTCGATTGAGCCGGCCCGATTCATACAGCTTGACCGGAGGTATTCGAATTCCCTCCTGAAAGATCTCACGGCTCAACGGCATGGAACCCGGTGACATCCCACCCACGTCAGAGTGGTGAGCGCGGGCGGCAACGTGAAAGAGAGATCTGCCCGATTCGCCCGCGTAGACGGGAAGAACCATCGTCATATCCGGCAGGTGGGTGCCGCCGGAGAAAGGGTCATTGAGAATAACCAGATCACCGGGGCTCAAGGAGAACCGATCCAAAGCCGCCTTCACGGCGCACGGCATCGACCCGAGGTGAACCGGCATGTGGTCGCCCATGGAGACGAGCTCTCCCTTTCCGTCGAAGACGGCACAGGAATAGTCTCTCCGCTCCTTGATGTTGGGCGAGTATCCTGTTCGCTTCAGGACGGTTCCCATTTCTTCGGCAATGGAAGTGAACAGATGGCGGTAGATCTCGAGCTGAATGGGATGATTCCGTGGTGACATGATAGCCAGGTCTCTATTTGCTGCTAGCCCGCATTATTCGCCAACTGTCGACTGCAGCGGCGAAATCATCCGGGACGAAAGCCGGTGAATAATCCGGGTTAACTGGGAGTTTCGCTCGGGACTCGCAGTCCGGAATAAGAGGCCAGCCAAGAACCGAGTCTCCCTGCCGCCGGAGGATGCGATTGACTCACTCAAGGCACTCAGGGCTCGCGCAAGAATAACTTCACATTTTGGCATCTCATCTTCACACCATCTTCGGCCGCTCCTCAATCGCGAAATCCTCAACGTAGGCGCGGCTACGCCTGCGGTTTCGCTCAATCGTTCGCGGCCAAATCTGATGCAAATCTGAGCGCCAACTCTGCGCAGTTATTGTTGCGCAAACCCTTAGGATAGCAGAGGTGAATTGGGGTGAAAAGCTCGCCCTGGGCGGAGTGACGAACGTCGACCCACCAGGGGTCGACGATTTCTTCTTTTCCTCCTCGTAGATTCCGTGACTCAATCGTTAATGTCCATAGGGAGGTTGGCCGAAATGGAGTTTGAAGTGCCGGTGCGACTACACATCGAAAACGGCCGCTTGCAAGTCGTCGGAATGCCGGAGGTTGAGGTTTTCAAGCTCAAGGGGGAATCGGGATCATGACTGTATCAACGGGTTTTCCGACGCCTCTCTTCCGCGTCCGCGGCGCCCTGTCATCGCAGCGCTTCGGATACCTCGCTACAACCCCTCATAAGGAATGCCGGCTAGTGGCTCGCGGCCTCAATTCGTCCCCCCTCTGGCCGGCCCTTTTCGTCGCTGGCGGCGTTGCTCCTCCTCGAAGTATGGGGGTTATGACTTCGTCGGAGCGCCTTGCCAGAGATTCGAATTGTTCGCCGATAGAGGGAAAGGACTTCCGCAGCAAACCACTGGAGTCGGGGAGGTGGAGTGACTCTGGCTGGGCCGGGTGCGGCCAACCCCGCCCGATCCTGTCCAGGCGCTCGAGGGGCGAGAGCCTCTGCCGCCGCCCTCGATCGCTTCCAGAAAGGTCCCGCCAGCGTGCTATAATTGCTGATTTTTCAATCGAGGGTGTTGCGATGAGAAGACTGGGCATCGTCCTGGAAATGATCAAGTTCGAGCACACCCTCTTCGCGCTTCCCTTTGCATTCCTGGGCGCCTTTCTGGCGGCACGGGGCTTCCCTGGATGGCAGAAAACGATTTGGATTCTGTTGGCGATGGCATCCGCCCGTAGCGCCGCCATGGCGTTCAATCGCCTGGTGGACAGGAAGTTGGACTCCATCAACCCGCGAACCGCCAATCGAGCTCTTCCCCGGAAGAGGGTGGAACCTCGATTTGTGGGCGTCTTCACCCTCCTGGCCGGGCTTCTATTTCTCTTCTCGGCAGGGATGTTGAACTCCCTCGCCTTCCGGCTCTCGCCCCTGGCCCTGGCCATCGTTCTCTTCTACAGCTTCACAAAGCGATGGACGTCTCTTTCCCACATCTTCTTGGGGCTGTCACTGGCAATCGCTCCCGTTGGAGGCTGGGTGGCGGTGACGGGACGATTGGATTGGACACCCTTTTCCCTGGCGCTGGCCGTGCTACTGTGGGTCAGCGGCTTCGACATCATTTACGCCTGCCAGGACCTGGACTTCGACCGGGAGGTGGGCCTTTTTTCCTTTCCGAGTCGTTTGGGCATCCGCAAGTCGCTTTGGATTTCGTCTCTTTTTCACCTCTTGATGGTGCTTGTCCTGGCGGTGACATTTGTGTTTCTTGGGCTCTCCTTTCTCAGTTGGATTGGGCTTCTAATCGCCGCCGGAGGTCTGATCTATGAGCATCGCCTGGTCCACCCCAACGACCTCAGCCGAGTAAATCTCGCATTTTTCACCCTCAACGGCTTGATCAGCGTGATCCTGTTTCTCTTTGTAGGCTTGGATTTATGTCTGTCTTAGGGGAACTCCTCGTCAAGAACGGAATCGTCAAAAGCGGACAGATTGAGGAAGCGGTTCGCTACCAGCGCCAGAACGGGGGGCGTCTCGGTTCGATCCTCATCGACCGGGGCTACGTGACCGATGTCCAGATCGCCGCCACTCTGAGCCGGCAATACGACGTCCCCGCCGTCACCCTCAGCGAGGTCGAAATCGACCCCCAGGTCACCAAGCTGGTCCCCATTGAAACAGCGATACGCTACCAACTTCTTCCGTTGAAGAAGGTAGGGTCCAGCTTGACGGTCGCGGTGGCCGACCCCACCAACGTGCTGGCTCTGGATGAGCTGAAATTCATGACCGGTTACTTGATCGAACCGGTCATCGCTACCGAATCGGCCATTCGCCAGTGCATCGAAGAGTACTACGGGAGCGAGCAGGCGATCGAGCTGCAGCGCGTCTACGACGAGCTGGCGGCCGAGGGCGAATACGAACTGGACATCAGCGAAGAAGACGGTGAAGTCGATCTTTCCGAGCTTCAAAGGACGAGTTCGGAAGCGCCCATCATCAAGCTGGTCAACATGGTCTTGGGAGAAGCCATTCAAAAAGGCGCCAGCGATGTTCACCTGGAACCGTACGAGCGCGAGTTCAGAGTCCGCTACCGGATTGACGGCATTCTTTACCAGGTCATGAAGCCTCCCATCAGGTTCAAAGACGCCATGACCTCACGCATCAAGATCATGGCCAACCTGGACATCAGCGAGCGCCGTCTTCCTCAAGATGGCCGCATTAAGATGCGCTTGATCGATCGAGGGCGCAGGAAGGAAATCGATCTTCGTGTGTCCACTCTGCCAACGCTCTTCGGCGAAAAGGTCGTGTTGCGAATTCTCGACAAGGAGAGCCTTCCGCTGGAACTGGCCCAGCTTGGCCTCGAGCCCGGATCACTGCAAAAGTTTGAAGCCGCCATCAAACGACCCTACGGCATGGCTCTAGTCACAGGACCCACGGGAAGCGGCAAGAGCAGCACGCTTTATACCTGCCTCAACAAATTGAACACCGATCAAGTCAACATTCTGACCGCTGAAGATCCAATCGAGTACAACTTTGCCGGCATCAACCAAGTCCAGACCAAAGAACAGATCGGGCTGACCTTTGCCGCTTCGCTCCGTTCCTTCCTGCGCCAGGATCCGGACATCGTGATGGTGGGAGAGGTGAGAGACCGCGAGACTGCTGAAATCGCCATCAAAGCAGCCCTGACCGGCCATCTTGTTCTGAGTACTCTTCACACCAACGACGCACCGTCTACCATCAATCGACTCTTGAACATGGGAGTCGAACCTTTTCTGGTGGCAAGTTCCGTCCATCTGATTTGCGCCCAGCGGCTGGTGCGGAAGATCTGCACCAGGTGCAAGGAGGCTCGCGACACACCGGTGCAGGCGTTGGTGGATATTGGCTTTCCATTCGCCATCGCAAAGAATCTGGTCACCTACGGCGGGAAGGGATGTCCAAATTGCAATGAGACGGGCTACAAAGGACGATTGGGCCTGTTTGAGGTCATGGAAGTGACGCCAGCTATTCACAAGATGATCTTGACCGGAGCCAACGCCCCCCAGATTCGGGAGAAGGCCAAAGAAGAGGGAATGATCACCTTGCGTGAGAGTGGGCTGGAAAAAATCCGGGCCGGAGTGACGACGATCGACGAGGTTGTCAGGACCACGACTTGTTCCTAGCCCGCATTATTCAGCAGCTGTCTACTGCAGCGGCGAAATCATCCGGGCTGGCTGCGTTACACTCGGTCGGCCTCCTCGACGTACTGCACGAGTACGACTGCGGGGGCCTCCCTCGCAAGCCTTGCCAGCCCGGCGCCCTTAGAGCCCGCTTGGTGACGAAGGCCGGTGAATGATCCGGGTTAGAGAGGCGGTGGATTGCATCGAAGGAATGGTGCGGAACGGACTCCCGGACCCAAAGGGCCGACTCAGTGTGCGCGGCGTCACTCAAGGATGGGCGCCGGTCGACAAGAATAAAATAAGGAAGGACGGTCAGGAGGCATGAAAACGGAAGAACAGAATCTCAGTCTGATGGTCATGCTCCAAAAGCTGGTACAGATGGACGGGAGCGACCTGCACCTGACAGCCAACACACCTCCTCGAATTCGGCTCCATGGCAAGCTTGTTCCTCTGGACGGTCCGCCCCTGACGGGCGCCGCCACAAAGAGGCTCGCCTACAGCATCATGACCGATCAACAGAAATTCCGCTACGAGGAGCAGTCGGAAATCGACTTCAGTTTCGGCATTAAGGGGTTGGCCCGCTTTCGGGCCAACGTGTTCACTCAGCGAAGCTCCACTGCCGCCGTCCTTCGAGCCGTTCCTTTGCAGATCAAGACCTTCGAAGAGTTGAGGCTGCCTTCGATTCTGAAGAAGTTCTGCCAGAAGCCACGAGGCCTTATTCTGGTCACTGGCCCCACGGGCAGCGGAAAATCGACGACCCTGGCCGCCATGCTGGACAAGGTCAACCGAGAGCGTCACGAACACATCATTACTGTTGAAGATCCCATCGAGTTCATTCACTCACACAAGAACTGCATCGTCAACCAGCGCGAGATCCACACCGACACCGGTTCCTTCGCCTCCGCCTTGAAAATGGCCCTGAGGGAAGACCCGGACGTGGTCTTGATTGGCGAGATGCGCGACCTGGAGACTATCGAAGCCGCGCTGCGCATCTCGGAGACCGGCCACTTGACTCTGGCCACTCTTCACACCAACTCGGCCTACGCGACAATCAACCGGATCATCGACGTTTTCCCGCCTCACCAGCAACAACAGATCCGAACTCAGCTCTCCATGGTTTTGGAAGGGATTGTCTGTCAGGCACTGATCCCCAAGTCCGACGGGTGCGGCCGGGTCGTCTCCACTGAAATTCTTGTGCCCAACATCGCGATTCGCAATTTGATTCGCGAGAGCAAGGTCCATCAGATCTATTCCGCCATGCAGAGCGGGCAGGAGCGGCACGGGATGCAGACGATGAACCAGAGCCTGGCATCACTTTACATGGACCGTCTGATTTCTTATCAGGATTGTATGTCCCGCTCTTCCAATGTGGAAGAGCTTCAGCAGATACTGCAACGCAGTGGAGCGGGCTCGCGCGCTCGAGTCACAGCCGTTTCATGAGGCTCGCTTCCAGCTTTTGAGTTGCCGACCTGATGCAGGCCCACCGCCGGCAAGAAGGCAGGCGTCCACGATTGCGTTCGCGGTTTTTCTTTCAAGATGCACCAGCTTGAGAGGGACCAGCGGTCTCTCCAGCCAGCGCAGAAGGTGTTCAGATGCCAACTTATCATTTCCGAGGTCGCCAGTACCAAACGGGGGGCACGATCAAAGGAGAACGCTTCGCCCAGAACAAACAGGCTCTGGCCGCTGCTCTTCGCGACGAACAGATCATGCCCATCACGATTGCCGAGAAGTCCAAGCCCTTTCAACTGCCCTGGCAGGAGCGCGTGTCGCTCAAGGACCTGGCCCTCTTCACCCGCCAGTTCTCGGTGATGATCGACGCGGGATTACCTCTGGTGGAATGTCTCGGCATTCTCGGAGAGCAGCAGCAGAATAAGGCTCTCCGTAACACTTTGGGTCAGGTTCGAGCTGATGTAGAATCGGGGGCGACGCTTGCCGACGCAATGCGGCGCCATCCAAAGATCTTCGACCGACTCTTTGTGAACATGATTGCAGCGGGCGAGACGGGGGGCATACTGGACATCATCCTGAACAGGCTTTCGGTTTTTGCCGAGAAGAACGTGAAGTTGAAGCGAGCCGTCGTCTCAGCTTCGGTCTACCCCGCCATCATCATCGCGGTGGCCGCTGTGATCGTTTTTGTGATCATGATCTGGGTGATTCCGGTCTTCGCAACTCTGTTCGAGAGCCTCAACGCCCCTCTTCCGCTTCCCACCCGCATTGTCATGTGGAGCAGCAACTTCCTGGGGCAGTTCATCCTGCCCATCGTCATCGCGTTGGGATTGCTGGCGGCGGCGGGCAGTTATTTCTACAAGAGTGACCAGGGCCGGCACACGATCGACAAGATACTGCTTCACCTGCCTGTGGTGGGTATCTTGCTCAAGAAGATTGCCATCTCCCGTTTCGCCAGAACCTTATCGACTCTGCTGATGAGCGGCATTGCCATTCTGGAAGGCCTGGAGATCACGGCCCGAACGGCTGGTAATGCGGTCATTCAACGGTCCATCCTGCACGCCCGCAAAGTCGTTGAAGAAGGCAAAACGCTGGTGGAACCTCTGAAGAAGTCCAAGGTTTTTCCCGTCATGGTGACGCAAATCATCAGCGTGGGGGAACAAACAGGCCGTTTGGACATGATGTTGGAAAAGCTTGCCGATTACTACGAAGAAGAGGCCGACACGGCGATTGCCAATTTCCTGACTCTTCTGGAACCACTCATGATCGTTTTTCTCGGCACCGTGATAGGAGGCATCGTCGTTTCGATGTACCTGCCTATCTTTACGCTCATTGGAAGACTGGCAGGTGGATGAGTATAAGCGGAAACTCCTCAAGCTCATCGTTCTAAGATTCGTGCTGGCTTGTTTTGTTCTGGGTGCTGCCTGGACGACCCTGCCGGCGGGAGCGCTGTTCGCCGCGCCTTTTCTCCCGTTTTTTCTGGCCGTACTGGTTCTCTCCGCCATCTACTTTCTCCTCTACAAATACACAGAGCGACCTCTCCAGCTGTATACTATTCAGTTCTATTCCGACCTGCTGCTCATTTCCCTCCTTCTCTTCTTCTCGGGAGGCATCAACAGCCTTTTTACGCCTCTTTACGTGCTTCTCATCGTCTATGCCAGCATGTTGGCGGGGCGACAGGGAGGTGTGCTCGCCCTCGTTCTCAGCATCATCTGCTACGTCACGATTGTTCATCTCAGTTATCTTGGAGTGGTTCCAGGAAGCGACGAGATGGCGAGCTATCCAAGCGTCGTCTATAGAATCTCGCTCAACCTCCTGGCATTTGTTTCAGTCGCCTTCCTCGGCATCTATCTTTCCGAACGGTTGCAAAGTGCCCGCCAGGAGTTGGGCGCTGCCAGGGTACTGCACCAGAACATCATTGACAGTATAAGAAGTGGGCTACTGACCCTCGACCTGGAGGGCCGGATCACTTTTTTCAACCGCGTCGGCTCCGAGATGTTGGGCTATCAGCAGAATGCCCTGCTGGGGCGCTCACTTTCCGGGGTCTTTTCTTCTCAGCTTCTGGAGCGGATCCTGAACAGCGACTTTCATGCGACTCCAAGAGCCCTGCGCATGGAGAGCTGGATGAAGAAGAAGGGGGGAGAGCCTTTGTATCTGGGCATGGGTTGCTCACCCTTACTGTCCCGGGAGCAGGCAAGGATTGGTTTCATCCTTTCCTTTCAGGATTTGACTGAAATCAAGAAGCGGGAGGAAGAGTTCCAGTTCAGAGAGAAAATGGCGGCAATTGGAGAAATGGCCGCCGGCCTGGCGCACGAACTCCGAAACCCCCTGGGTTCCTTGTCGGGAAGCATTCAGATCCTCCGATCCGAGCTCCAGCTTTCCAGAGATCAATCCAAGCTGCTTGAAATCGTGCTTCGGGAGTCTGAGCGACTCAATCGAATCGTTGATGACTTCCTGACCTTCGCGGGTCGAAAGTCCACGCCGGTGCAACCCGTCGAACTCGCCCCTCTGGTTCAGGAGACCGTCCAGCTCTTTCGCAACAGCCGGGAGTTCCGGAGTCAGCGGCACTTTGTTGAGATCACTCCCGGCTCCCAAACTGTCCGCTGTCTGGGCAATCCGGATCAACTCCGACAAGTTGTCTGGAACATCTTGCAGAATGGCATCCGGGCCATGCCCCAGGGAGGACGACTGTTCATCGAGTTGCGGCCGCTCGAGTCCAAGGCGCTGGTGCGATTCCAGGATGAGGGCCGCGGGATGAGCGAGTCGGAGGAGAAGAAACTCTTTCAACCCTTCCATACCGGTTTCAAGAAAGGCGCCGGACTGGGAATGGCTATCGTCTACCAGATCATTCAGCAACTCAATGGCGAGATCAAGGTCTCCACCACCCTGGGAAAGGGCACTCAGGTCGATGTCCTGTTGCCTTCGGTCTGAACTCGCTCTACCGGCTCGCCGCCAGATTGCTGTTTCTGAAGTGAGGCCTCCCGGGTCCGGGTCAGGACCTTCAGGGTTTGTTTCGCAGACCCAACCTCTGCATCCGGTGTCTGAAAGATCGATAGGTCAGCTTCAATAATCCAGCGGCTTGCTTCTGGTTCCCGTCGGCCAGCTCCAAAGCTCTTGCAATGAGCTGACCTTCCACCTGATCCAGGTGTTCCTGCAGGCTCAAACCCTCCTCTCTGGTGAATTGAGGCACAAGGACGTCGGATCTGGGCTGCCTTCCCCGCACCTTTGCGGGGAGCCGCTCCTTCTGCACGAAGTCGGTGGTTTCCAACGTCACGGCTCGCTCGATGACGTTCTCCAATTCCCTCACGTTGCCAGGCCAGGAGTATTCCTCCAGGCAGGCCAGCCCTTCTTCAGTAATACCTTGCAGGCTGCGCTCCAGTCGCTGATTGTATTTTTGGATGAAATACCTGACCAGGGGGACGATATCTGCTTTTCGCTCTCTCAAAGGCGGGATGCTGATAGGGATGACGGCCAGACGGTAATACAAGTCCTCGCGGAAATATCCGCTCTCAATTCTCTCGTCAAGGTTTTGGTTGGTTGCCGCGATGAGGCGGACATCCACACAGATCTCGGAAGTTCCTCCCACCCGTCGTACCCTTTTTTCCTGCAGCGCTCGCAAGAGTTTCACCTGCATCGCGCTTGACATCTCAGCCAATTCGTCCAAGAAAAGGGTCCCGCCCTCGGCCGTCTCGAAGAGGCCCTTCTTATTTTTGGCAGCTCCTGTGAAAGCTCCTTTCATGTAGCCAAACAGCTCACTCTCCAGCAGCGTCTCCGCAAAAGCGCCGCAATTGACTGAGACGAAAGGCCCATCACGGCGCCCACCCGTTTGATGAATCGCCAGGGCCACCAACTCCTTACCCGTTCCACTCTCCCCTGTGATGAGAACAGTGCTGTCGGTGGCGGCAATGGCCCCGATGAGCTTATAGATCCGCAGCATCGGCGGCGAGACGCCAACCAGTTCGTTGCCGTGAACCCTTTCGCTCTCGAGAACTTTGACCTTCCGTTTCAGAGTCCGAGTCTGGAGGGCATTTCGCACCAGATTCTTGAGCTCTTCAACCCGAAACGGCTTGGTGACATAATCGTATGCGCCCAGTCGGACCGCTTCGATTGCGGTATTGGAGGAAGCATAGGCTGTAATAAAGATGAAGGGGAGTTCGGGATCCGTTTCCCGGCAGGCCCGAAGGAGCTCCAACCCGTTCAGGTCGGGAATTCTGAGATCAGAGACCACCAGGTCGAAGCCAGTCTCATCTGTGATGAGCTGAAGAGCCGTCCGACCCTCCTGAGTGCTGGTCACCCGGTAACCTTCTTTGCGAAACATATACTCGAGAAACTCGAGCATGCTCCGTTCGTCGTCGACAACGAGAATATGTTCCATCAGACATGGCTCCGAGAAACAGCGGGACCCAGAGCCTCTCCGCAAAGAGTTCTTTTTGAGCAATGCGGTCGGACCCTTGCGCCGTCTAGTGGGAAGCGCTCCGCCAGCCGACTTCGCCCTTCAAGTCCGGCCAGCGTTCAAGTTCCTTTTCGGGTTCTGACTGGGCCTTCATTATACCCAAGCAAGGCAAGATGAAGGGGACCGGCAACCCTGCGCGACACCGTCCGAGTAACGGATCTCGTCATCCCTCATGACAAAATCTGTCAAGCCTGCAGACCCGCATGAGAGCCCCGAAAGGTCTCTTCTCGTGTTGGAAGCGCCTTCATCACCTCGCAGTTATCCTACTTAAGCTATTGATCATATTACACTTCCAAACAGTTTTCGGGCAAATGTCCGAGGGATGCGGGCGAATTCCTTCACAGTGGGACCGAACTGGCACGAACCTTGCTATTGAAGTGGGCGGTTAGACAAGATTTATTAGGAGGACTTGAATGAAAAACTCTAGAGGGTTTTCACTGATCGAATTGCTCATCGTGGTGGCGGTGATCGGTATTATTGCCGCCATCGCGGTACCTAACCTGGTCCAGTCCAAGAAGGCTGCCAACGAAGCGTCGGCGATTTCGTCGGTTCGTAATCTGGTGACTGCACAGATTACCTACGCATCGACGGTGGGGGCGGGCCAGTTCGGCTCCCTGGCCGATCTGACGTCGAATAAGTTCATTGACGACGTTCTTGGAAGCGGCAGCAAAGACGGCTACACCTTCACCATCCCGACGGGGGCCGGAAGCACGACTGTCTTCACCGTAGTCGGTGTACCGACGACTGTCGGAACATCGGGGCAGCGGGGCTTCTTCAGTGACCAGACGGGGGTGATCCGGTATTCCACCGATGGCAGCGCCCCCACCGCCGCCAGTCCGGCTTTGGGTGCCACCAGCGGCTCCTAGCCCGCATTATTCACCAACTGTCTACTGCAGCGGTGAAATCATCCGGGCCCAGGAGCTGAAGCGAATGGCGCGGTTCCGGGAATCGCCGCCGCACAGGCTGATGTTCCCCGCGCGGGCCGTCGAATCGATCAAGGCCTGCGGGACATTATCAGTACCGGTGTCAGCCACGCTCGGAATCGCTCGATTGAAGTCAGACAAAGGCGAGCCCTCAGGCTCGCCTTTGTCTGCTTTGGGGCACTTTCAAGCCCGATCACTCAGGCCGCCATGAGCCCCGAAGGGGGCGGATTTCAATAGCGGGTCAGCTGGCTCTCGGGTTGGTAGCGCACCCACATCCAGGCCATCTCGACGGCCACCGAGCGCACCCATCGGTTTCCCGACTTGCTGATTCCTTGTTCCCGATTGCTCCCGCCGCTCTGGTAGGGAGTGGGGACCATTCCCGTCAGCCCGCCCAACTCCTTGCGGTTTCGGATCTGCCGCCAGGCGAATACCTCATGCTCGAGAATCCAGGCGCTCTGCAAGCCCACGGCCTTCAGACGCATCAG
>JBHHYX010000069.1:0-16944 GCA_046757765.1 Acidobacteriota bacterium
CTTCACGTTCATGAGGTCTGGCTTGCGGAAACGACCCCCACAGAGCCGGAACCGTGAGAGGAGACCCGAATGAGGAGAAAGGTGCGGATTCTTCAAGCCCGACCTTCCGCCTCCCGATGTGGGTCAAGAATCTCGATGCGGTCGGGGGTGTTGGGCACCATGCAGAGAAACTCGAAGGGCGCTTGTGTGACTTGATAAGAGTGGGGCGTTCCGCCCGGGATGAAGAGCACGTCGCCGGGCACCGCCTGGTACACTCTTTCGCCGATCGTCACGCGGGCTCGGCCGGCCAGGACGTACTGCTCGTGTTCGACCCTGTTAGTGTGCCGGGGCATCCCGCCTCCCTCCCCCATGATGAACCTTCGCATGGAAAAATGGGGAGCGCCGTCGTCCCGCCCAATCAGGACCTGGCTCTCGGTTGCCGTCCCGGCCGGCACCGCTCGTCTGGGGACGGCCTCAGCTCGTTTGACGACTTCGTCCCTTCCCCCGGTTTTCACAACCTCACCCATCAGTTTGCTCCTTTTGACTTCCAGCCCGCCTTTCTCACATACGCGGTCTATTGCGGAGCCGAATGCGTCCATCCTGGACTGCGTTACGCTCGGTCGGACCGCTCAACGTACTGGCCGACCAAGGTTAACGCAGCCAGCCCAGGGTTGGCAACAACCCCGGGTTTGGCGGTCGTCGTGATCCCCTGTCAACCCCAACGGGGTTGTGTCGGTATCCAGTGGAAACATTTTCACCGGTAATTGGGATCATTCTCCTCCATGACGCGACCCCTTCAGGGTCGATTCATTGCTGGTCTACGTCCCAGGGTTCGGAAACCCTGGGCTGGAAGACACAATCCCTTTGGGATTGACGCGCACCAGACACCTGTGGGATTCCCTTGTCCTGGGCTAAACACGTACCGGCACAGGGCCGGTGGGGCTGGGAATCACCGCCACTACACCGCTGGCCGGTCTGAGGCGGAGCCTCGCTACACAGTACGTCGAGGAGCTTGACGGAGCCCAACGCAGTAGACGCGGGCATATCCGCCGCCGTGGCCTGGTCCCCAAGGGGGACTCAGCCGGGCTCCTGGCTGCAGCGCGTTACCCATTTTCGCGATCTTACTTCCGTACCTACTTCTTTTGAATCAACACAAAGAGTTGATTTCAAGTTACTTAATGGAAAAACGCCTGTCTGGAATTATTGTTGCTTCGGTCCCATGCGAGTTGAGGATTCATGAGCGTGGCGCTCCAGGACTCCGGCACCTGTCAGGTTGCGGCGTCCCAACCTTCGAGAGGGACGTGAGCGACAGGCGCGAAGCGTGGAACACAGACGTTCGATGGCAAAAAAACGTCGTTGAGCTTGGGCTGAGCTAAACATCTCTTATGCGAAAGACGATAGGAACGATATTGGTGTCCATTTCAATTTCCGCTTCCCTTGGGGCGGTGGGGCAGTACGAGAATGAGTCGATTTCGAAAATATTTTCGCAAGAGAGTGCCGCGCCTGGTTACCAGGTGGGACCAGGAGACCGACTGGAGATCTCGGTCTTCGGCATCCAGGAACTGCACCAGATCCGGCGAGTTAATGCCGCCGGCACCATCAAACTCCCCCTGCTGGGAGAGATAAGAGTGTCGGGGGCCACGCCGTCAGAACTGGAAGACACCCTGGCCGATCTCTTGAAGAACGAGGAACTGGTGAAGGAGCCTCAGGTCTCCGTCGCCGTGGCGGAATACGGGTCGAAGCCCGTTGTCGTTCTGGGAATGGTCAATCGGCCTGGTCAGTATTATTTGACGCGCCGGTTGAACCTGATCGACGTCCTTTCCCTGGCCGGGGGCGTCAAACGAGACGCCGCTGAGGGTGTTGTCGTCATCCAATGGAACCGACTGGAGGGACAGGGAGCGTTTTCGTCAGCGCTGGAGCATGGCGCACAGTCGACTCGGGTCGACTTGAATCAACTGTTGGAGACGGGGGACGCTTCGCTCAATCTCCCCATCCAGGGCGGCGAAGTCATCGACGTGCCAAGAAAGCAGGTCCAGGAATTCTATGTCATCGGGGAGGTTAATCGGCCCGGGGCCTTTCATTTACCGGAGGACCGGATTCTCTTGCTCAGCCAAGCCCTGGCCAAGGCAGGGGGCCCGATGAAGACAGCCAAGACGAGCAAAGGAGTCCTTTTCCGCTACGGACTGGAGGGGTCCCGTCGGGAAATCCGAGTGAACGTGGGCGATGTCCTGCGGGGAAAAAGGGAGGACCTGCTGGTACGGGCCAACGATGTCATTTTCATCCCCGGCAGCACGTTCAAGAACATAACTTACGGCATGCTTGGAATCATTCCACGAACCGTCTCCGAGACGGTTTCCAGGGTCCCGAACTAGTCCCAAGATCATGGGGAGCGCGAGGCCCGCTCGGGCCGGCACCGGTTCCCCGGTTCTGTACGAAGCGATGATGAACATCGACCTGGAAGAATTGAAAAGAGGTGTCCGGCTCCAATTGGACCAGACGCAACAGGAAGCCAGACGGACCCTCAGCAGGCTGGAGCAACTCAAGCAAGAGGCAGCCGCGCTTCGTCTGAAGCTCAAGCTCTTCGACGCAGTCAAAGCGTTTGCCTTGGAGGAGGATCTGGAGCAGGGAAACGGCTCTGGAGAGGGAATCCTCCCCTCAGCCGACAATAACCGGTCGGATCAGCATACCACCAGCGCTAGTCTGCCCTCCGGGGAGATCATCCGCAGGCTTCGCGAAAGGGAGAGAGCGGTGTTCCCTCTCCTCAAGGAGGAACCCGTCCGCCAACGTCAACCGCGGTCGGAGAAGGGGACTGCTTTGACTCTGCGTTCTTCTGCTTGGAAAGGTCAAGGACAGTGAAACAACCCATCGACGTGCCCTTCGTGAATCTCGGTTGCCAGTTGGGGCAGTTTCGCGGCCGGGTTCTGGAGCTATGGGGGCAGATTCTCGAGCAGGGGGCATTCATCGGCGGTGAAATCGTCTCTCGATATGAAGAGGCCTTCGCCGATTTCTGCGGGGCCAAACACGGGGTCGGAGTTGCCAGCGGAACCGACGCCCTGTTGCTGGCCCTGAAGGCGCTGGGGGTTGGAAAAGGCCACCAGGTCATCACGGCGGCAAACACCTTTGTGGCCACGGCTGAGGCCATCGCGCACAGTGGCGCCAAACCTATCCTCGTCGATGTTGATCCCAAGACCTACAACATTGACGTCAAGCAGGTTGAAGCCCACTTGACTCGGCAAACGAAAGCCATCATCCCGGTTCATCTGTACGGGCATCCCGCCGATATGGCCCCAATCCTCGAGGTTGCGGGGCATCACGGGATTGATGTGATTGAGGACGCCTCACAGGCCCACGGGGCCGAATACCGAGGACGCCCGGTCGGCACTTGGGGACATCTGGGTTGCTTCAGCTTTTACCCTTCCAAGAATCTGGGCGCCTGTGGCGACGCGGGCGCCGTTGTGACGGACAATGAGCGGTTGGCGCTCAGACTGCGCCAGCTCCGGAATCACGGCGCGAAGAGCAAGTATGCCCATGAACTGATCGGCTTCAACAGCCGCCTCGATTCCATCCAGGCGGCAGCCCTTCTAGTCAAACTCGACTCTCTTCGAGAGTGGAACCAGCAGCGCCGATCCTGCGCCGCTCTTTATGACGACCTTCTTTCAGGCGTCTCCGGAGTCACTACACCGATGGCGTCAGGCCAAGTCCTTCACGTGTATCACCTCTATGTGATTCGAACTCCCGCGCACCTTCGGGACTCCTTGCGCCGGCATCTCGGCCGCCAGGGCGTTCAAACCGGCGTCCACTACCCTCAACCCGTCCATCGGACCCGTGCCTTTTCAAAGTTGCGCTGGACGAAGTGTCCCATGGCCGAGCGTCTAGCCGGCGAAATCATTTCCTTGCCCATGTATCCGGGGCTGCGAGAAGACCAAATCCGATGGGTCGCTCATGTCATCTCCGATTTCATGGACCACAGGCTCTCGAAATACGCCTGATGTGGAGGTCTATATGACTATCAGAGTTGGGTTGATTGGATGCGGTTACTGGGGTCCCAACCTCATCCGCAACTTCTTCAAGAACGAAGACTCCGAACTCGTGCTTGCCGCCGACCTGGATCGAAACCGGCTGCAAGCCATTCAACGGCCGTTTCCTTCGCTTCAAACCACCACCTCCACCGGCAGGGTGCTGGAGGATGACTCCATTGACGCCGTTGTTATTGCCACCCCTATTTCGACCCATTTCTCTCTCGCCAAAGAAGCTCTGATGCGAGGAAAACACGTCCTGGTCGAGAAACCGCTGACTGAAACCGCCTCCCAGTCGGAAGAACTCGTGCGCCTTGCCGATAGAGCCGGCAAAGTTCTCATGGTGGACCATACCTTCATCTACACCGGGGCGGTTGGAAAGATCAAAGAGCTGATCGATTGCGGCGAATTGGGGGAGATCTACTACTACGATTCGGTGCGGGTCAATCTGGGACTTTTTCGTAGCGACGTCAACGTCATCTGGGACCTTGCGCCCCACGACTTTTCCTTGATGCTGCATCTCCTGGGGAAGAAGCCTGTCAGAGTGACTGCAACGGGCAGCGCGCCTGTTCGCTGGCCCAACTGGAACTTGGAAAGCATCGCCTATGTCTCCATTGAATTCGAGGATCGCACACTCGCCCATTTTCACATCAACTGGCTTTCACCGGTCAAGGTCAGAAAGACACTGATCGGGGGCAGCCGAAAGATGGTCATCTATGATCCCCTCGACCCTGACAATGAGGTGAAAGTCTTCGACAAAGGGGTCGAGGTCCACAGCCAGACCCATCGCCACCGGACGCTGGTCCAATACAGGACCGGGGACATTCTTCTCCCGAAGATCGATCAGACGGAAGCGTTGGAGTCCGTTTGCAACCACTTCGTGAGCTGTATTCGCACCGGACGGCGCCCTTTGACAGACGGCTCTTCGGGGCTTGAAGTGGTTCGACTGCTGGAAGCGGCACAGTGTGCAATGGAAACGGGCAAACCTGTGGATTACGAGTTTTTCACAAACCATCATGAACTCTTCAGACGCCGGACAATCGCGTAATCGACGCATCGCCCCTGACGTGCGGTTGGGCGAGAACGTCCAGATCTATGATTTTGTCAACCTTTACGGTTGTCAGATCGGCGCTCATACCCGAATCGGCTCGTTTGTCGAGATTCAGAAAGGCGCCAGGATCGGGCATCATTGCAAGATCTCCAGCCACAGCTTCATATGCGAGGGGGTTACCATCGAGGACAGCGTTTTCATCGGACACCATGTCGTTTTCGTGAATGATCGCTACCCCAAAGCCACCAACGGCCGGGGAGAGTTGCAGAGCTCCGAGGACTGGGCAGTGGAGCCCACCCTGGTTTGTCAGGGCGTCTCAATCGGGAGCGGGGCCGTCATCCTCGGTCACATCACGATCGGCGAGAACGCCATCGTCGGCGCCGGAAGCGTGGTTACAAAAGATGTGCCGCCGCGCACCATCGTCGCCGGCAATCCGGCACGAGCCCTTCGTCGCATCGACTCTCCTCAGCGCACCAGAGCAGGCGGCTCGGGAAATCCACGAGACAGAAGGGTCTCCCCTCACCCTGCCAGCGGCCCTTGCCTAAGATCATGAAGACTTTTTCCTTCTCAAGAACCTTGATGTGTGACCTCTCTCGCCCGGCCACCTCCAATTGGAGTTCAAGAAGGCCGAGGAGTGGGACGACTTCCAAAGGAAATGGCAAAGATGGAGGGGCCTTTCAGTCCGTCTTGCAGCTGGAAAGGCAGAGGGCGGAGCGTAGCGGCAACCCCCTGTCTTTGGTCCTTTTTGACCTGGAGGGGGTGAATGGTGTCCAGCAGCGGTCGAGAACGACTCTGCGGGAACTCCTGCAAGAGCGAACCCGCTCAACCGACACCGTTGGATGGCTTGACAGGCACCGTCTGGGAGCCGTACTACCCTACACTCCCTACCGCGGGGCGCTCAACCTGGCGCAGGATGTCTGTGCCCAGTGCGGCCTGGAGATCCCTTTCCGAGTCCTGACCTACCCCTCTGATCCGCCTGGTGGAACGGGCCCCTCGTCTCGCCAGGACCAAACCCGTCTCTCCTCTGAGCCAACACCCGAGACTCCCCGGACGAGCGCTTCCGCGGACGAAGTGAAAAGGGGCAATCCCCGCGATCCAGTGGATGCCAGGAACCGCGACGAGTGGCCGTTTTGGCCTCTGCATCCCATTCCTTTCTGGAAGCGTTGGATTGACATAGCCGGTTCACTGGTTGGGCTCATCCTGTTGTCGCCGATCCTGGCCTTGATCGCTTCAGCCATCAAAGTCACGTCGCCGGGACCGGTTTTCTATGAGCAGGACCGAATTGGATACGGCGGGAAGCCCTTTCGATTGATCAAATTTCGCACCATGCACGCCGCCGCCGACCAGAACCAGCACCGCCGCTACGTGCGGGAGCTCATCAGCTCGGGGGGCAGCCTGGCCAAGCTGGACGGGAAGGATGATCCGAGGATCTTCCCCTTGGGAGGATTCCTGCGCAGTTCCTGTCTGGACGAACTTCCCCAACTCTTCAACGTCCTGCGGGGGGAAATGAGCCTGGTCGGGCCGCGGCCCTGTCTCCCCTACGAAGCGGAGCTGTTCAGGCTCTGGCACCAAAGGAGGTTCGACTCGGTCCCGGGAATGACCGGTTTGTGGCAGATCAATGGAAAAAACGCCACCACTTTTGCCGAAATGATCCGCCTCGATATCCGATATGAAAAAAATCGATCATTCTGGGTGGATCTTCACATCCTGGCGAAAACGCTTCCCGCCATTCTAACCCACGGGAATTGATGGCTCGTTGCCAGCCAGTCCGCCGGCAGAGGAAAGTGGCGATCCTTCGCCGTTTTCAGGAGCTTTCTATTTTGACCAAGACACAGGGCACTCTCGATCTCTCCCGCTTCAGCAGAAACGCCTGTGTCTACGCGGCCGGCAACGTTATGCTGCGAATGGGGTCGTTTCTGCTGATCCCGCTCTACACCCGCGCCCTGGCGGTAGATCAATTTGGACTCCTTGCCAACATCCTGGTTCTGGTCCAGCTCATGATGATCGTCATGGGTCTGGGGTCTCACAAGAGCTTTATACGATTCTTCGCGCAACACGAGGGCAGGAAAAGGGCCGGAGTCCTCATCTGCAATTCCCTTTTGATTAATTTCTTGGGAGGATGCCTCCTGACGCTCTTGACAGTCCTTTGCTTCCCCGGCTGGATTGAAGCCGTGTTCAAGACTCACCGGGTTCTTCACTACCTCCTGCCCGCGTGCGGCCTCGCCCTGGCTCACACACTTTGCGTCCACGCCATGTCCTACTACAGGGCCAAGAATGAGGGCCCCAAGTTCATGCTGGCGAGCATCGGGGCCTTCCTGTTGATTCTGGGTCTGACGGCCCTCTTTCTGTTGCGCCTCGATCTGGGGATCGCGGGAGCCCTCATGGCACAGCTGATCAGCTACGCCACCGTGACCATTCTTGTTCTGGCCGATGTGTTTGCCAAGGAACGGATGGGCTGCTCCTTGGACCAGATCTCCCAGCTCTTGAGCTTCGGGGTTCCCCTGATCTTTGGGAACCTGGCCGATCAGATCACCAGTGCTTCAGGTTTCTTTTTTTTGGGTTATCTGGCCAACCTGGAAACGGTGGCCGTCTACTCGGTCGGTTTCAAAGTCGCCAGCATGGTGGGAGTGGGATTGATTCTTCCTTTCCAGCTGGCTCTGGAACCTTTTGTATTTGCCAACCTCAACAAACCGCAAATCCGGGCTACTCTTTCCACTCTGCTCACCTATTTGATGCTCGCTTTCGCTTTTGTCGCATTCACCATCGCTCTCTTCTCACGGCAAATCATCCAACTCATTGCTCCGGCCGAGTACGGCGGCGCCTACACGCTGGTGTTGTTGCTCTTGCCGGCAACAGTCTTCAAAGGCGTTTACTACGTCGGCGAATCTATGCTTCACATCAGGAACAAGACCCACATCAGCGGTGGCATGCTGGTTCTTTTTGGCCTCTTCAGCGTGTTCATGAACTATGGAATGATATCCGCCTGGGGCGCCCTGGGCGCCGTTGTGACCTACAATGTCATCGTCATTGCGACCGGACTGACTTCCCTCTTTCTGGGCATGAAGATTTTCCCCATCCCTTTGCAAAAGAGAAGATTGCTGCAAGTCAGTCTTCTGTTGACATTCCTTTTTGCATCAGTTTTTCTGCTGCGGGGATCGCAACCTTACCTCTATTACAGTGTTCTACCGGCTCTGATGTTGACAGGTGTTCTGGGCCTCTATCGGACTAACTTTTTCAGTCATGAGGAGAAGGCTGTGATGAGGGGTTTTTGGCAACGCCTGAAGACTGCGGTGGCCTGAAATGACGGAAACAACCATCGGGCTGGCAGGGATGATCATCCTGGTGAGCGGGCTGGGAATCGGGTTCTATTGTCTGAAGCGATACGAGGCCGCCTTGCTTCTCATGATGCTCTCCCCCTGGCTGGCCACCTTCTTCGTGCCCAACAGCGCTTCACTTGAGGCTCACGAGAGCCTGGGCTCCTACCTGAGGTTGGGGTTGCTGATCCTGCTGGGGGCGGTGGGTCTGATCCACTTTGTGAGAGAGAGCGCGCGCGCCAGCTTCAAGGCTCCTCTGCCCTTTGTTCTGCTGGGGGGCTTTCTCATTTTGGCAGTCTTCTCGACCAGCTACTCCATTGACCCGCTCTACACGTCGATTCGTGCGGGGTCCTTCGTTGTTGTCACATGTTTCCTGTTCGGGTTGTTCAGCTGGCTGAGAGATGTGGAGCGGGTGAATTCGGCCCTGAATGCTTTTTATCTGGCGGTTTGGCTTGTCACGACACTGAATCTAATCTCCCTGTTCCTGATGCCCGGACAAGTGTGGTGGTGGAATGCGCCGCATCGGTTTCAAGGTTTGGCGGGTCACCCCAACAACCTGGGGAGTTTTTTCATGATCTCCTACCCGGTGCTTTTTTGGAAGTACTCCGACTCAGATTCAATTGGTGGAAAGGCAGCCAGCCTGTTGCTGATGGGGATCACGATGGGCCTTCACCTGTTGACGGGTTCGCGTGCCTCTTTGCTGGCCTCTCTCTTCGGAGTGTGCCTCTGGTTGGCCGTTCAACGGAAAGGAGGGAAACTGGTGGTCTGTGCGCTGGTCATGGCCACTCTTCTGCTGGCAGCCATTGTCACGCTGGGCGACTCACAGGGGATGGAGAGTTTCTCCAGGGGCCGTCAGTCCAGTGGAATGTTTGACTTGACGGGCAGGCCCGAGTTCTGGGCCGCCAGCCTGGTGCTCATTAATGAGAGACCCTTCCGGGGTTATGGTTACGCCGTTGAGGGAAAGATATGGAGCGACCGGCGTTTCCTCCATCGGGAGCTCTCGCTCTGGTCTGGAAGCGCTAAGACGTCTCTCCACAATGGCTACCTGTCGACGGCGGTCGGCCTCGGCTGGAGCGGTCTGTTGCTCTGGCTGTCCATCGTTCTGGCACCTCTCTTGTCACTCTGGAGGGGGCGCTACCGTGAGTACCTGCCAATGATCCTGATGGTGATGGGAATGGGTCTTGCCGTCAACTTTGTGGAAAGCGCGGTCAGCGGCTGCCGATCTGCGACGGCCATCACATTCTGGATCATGTGGACGATCGCCACCCGGCTGAACTGCCCCGGCTTTGGTCTTGGCCCCGGGAGAAGCGTTCGTTTGGTCCACTCATGAGAATGACGACGTGGGTCCGTGTCAATGAGGCCTCCACCGATTCAACAGAAGAGATCATCTGCCGATATGTTGAGTGCGACTCTCTTGTTGGGTTGCTTTCTCTCGAGGCTGAGGGGGAGAGCAGCCTGGCATCGAAAGTCTCGCCTCTCGACGTCGGTTGCTCAGCGGTAGGGTTATGTTTCGTGCTATCAAGTCACTGATTGCCTCCCTCTGCATAGGCTTGCAATGGGCGACCCGCGGTCTCCGGTGGCTCCTTCGCCGGAAGCCGATGCCTCGTTGCGTGGTCTTGTATTACCACTCGGTGCGTGGCCAGGAGCGCGTTCGTTTCGCCCGCCAAATGGACTGTCTTTTGCGCTGGCGGAAACCCTTGAAGGCCGACGACATTGTTCCCGCGGAAGCTTCCGGAAATTCTGTTGTGATCACATTTGACGACGGCTTCCAGAGCCTGATTGAAAACGCTTTGCCCGAGTTGGAGAAAAGGGCTCTTCCCGCCACCATCTTCGTCCCAAGCCTTTATCTGGGCTGTTCTCCCGGGTGGCATTTCAATGAAGGTTGCCGGGATCAGCAGGAGAGGGTGGTCACGGGGGCGCAACTGCGCCGGCTCGCAGCCGGCCCTTTTACGATTGGCTCCCACACGGCGACCCATCCCCATTTGGGGGACCTCTCCGACGACGAGGCCAGGAGGGAATTCGTGAACTCAAAGGTCCATCTGGAGAAAGCGTCTGGAAAACCGGTTGAGCTCCTCAGTTTTCCTTACGGTGAGTGTGATCACAGGCTGATCGAGCTGGCCCGAAGGTGCGGCTACAAGCGGGTCTTTACGACTCAACCCAGCACCAATTCCTTCCGGCAGGGCGAATTTGTTATTGGACGCGTGAATGTCAGCCCCAACGACTCGCTTCTGAAGTTCCAATTGAAACTGCTGGGCGGGTATGCCTGGCTGCCGGCTGCCAGGGCAATGAAAAGAAAAGTCCTCGTCAGGTGGCAGAAGCTTGTTGAGCAGGCTTCATTCCTCCGACAGAGGCTGGTATCAGGGGCAGCGACTCCAGCCCGCATTTCTGATGAGGGGTTGTAGCCAGACTCCGGAAGCGGCGCGTTGACAAGGTATTACGCCCGAGAAACGCGGAGGCGTTGTGCCCGACGGAGCGCAACGCAGTAGACAGGGCCACTCCGGGTCCGCAGTAGAGGGGGTGTGAGAAATGGGGGTTAAGGCTGGAACCGATCCAGCCCATCATCAGTTTGGCTGGGAACCTTTGGATGAGTTACAGCAGACGACAATTTGAAGGGCATGCTCTTCAACCTGGATATCGCATTGCAACAGCGCCAGTCAACGAATCGGAGTGGACCTCCCTGCTGGGCCGTTTTGAAGACGCGACCATTTACCAGAGCTGGGCCTACGCCGCCGCTCGGTGGCCGGATCGGGGGGTGAACCGCCTGATCCTGGAACGTGGAGGGGAAGCGGTGGCCCTGGCCCAGGTCAGAGTCGTGCAGCTGCCCTTACTGGAAAGTGGGATGGCTTATGTCCCCTGGGGACCCGTCTGGAAGAGGAAGGGTGGCAATCATTGCCTGGAAGACCTGCGGCAGATCATCCGGGCACTGCTTCAGGAGTATGTGCTCAGACGCCGGCTGCAGCTCAGAGTTCATCCGCCGGACATTGACGTGGGAGCGGAAGCCGACAGGATTCGGTCTGTTCTGGAGACGGAAGGCCTCAGGTCGGATAGCAACTATTCCCCCTACCGGACGGTATTGCTTGACCTGGGCCCTTCCGTTGATCAACTCAGGAAACAATTGAGTTCCCGCTGGCGACGGCAACTGAACGTTGCGTTGCGCAACGACTTGCAGGTTGTTGATGGAACCAGCGGCAGGTTCTTTGACGAATTCCTTCACTTGTACAAAGAGATGCTGGAACGGAAACGCTTTTCTCCCGGAGTGGATGCAACCGAGTTTGGAAGGATTCAAGAGCAGCTGCCGGATGCGGCCAAGATGAGAATCTTTCTTTCCCAGTCCGAGGGCACCTGGATCGCCGGCCTGGTAATTTCTCTGTTGGGCAACAGAGGAATCTATTTGCTGGGGGCGACTGGAAACGCCGGACTCAAGTCCAGGGCCTCCTTCCTGCTGCATTGGAGAGTCATCGAGTGGATGAAGCAGAATGGAGCCGCCTACTATGATCTGGGCGGGATTGATCCAAACAAGAATCCGGGGGGCTACAGCTTCAAGAAGGGAGTCCGCGGGAACGAGGTTTCTCATCTGGGCCGGTTCGAAGCCTCCGAGAGCCGGTTCAATCGGATGATAATCAGCTCAGGCGACACTCTGAGGATGTTCGTGAAGTCGTCTCGATCCGCGCTGCGGAGGATTGTTCGCAGCGCCTCACTTTCATGACAGCCATGCCACGATCTGAACACAAACGCTTCCAGATGATGGTGGTTTTGAAGTGGACAATGGGGATATGCCTCACCATCTCATGGGGTCCTGCCGCTTCGGCCGCCGTCTACTATGTGGAGGGTTCCCGGGGCAATGATCGAAATCCCGGAGACACTGAAAGTAAGGCGTGGAGGACGATTGGGAGAGCAGCTGAGAAGCTGGTGGCTGGGGATGTCTGCCTGGTGCTCCCTGGAAACTACGAAGAGAGAACTCACCTCCTGAGATCAGGAAGGTCCGGGGCCCCGATCACTTTTCGAGCCAAAGGCCGCGTCGTCACTCGCGGATTCACAATTGAGGCCGACTTTGTTCATCTGAGCGGCTTCGAGATCAGCGACACGGATAACCATTGGAAGGAAGGCGCTGGGATTTTCGTTCAAGGTGCACACTGTCTGGTTGAGAACAATTTCATCCACGACGTCACGCGGGTGGGTATCCACGTCTTTGCGGATCCCCCCGATTCTCCTCGAACCAGTCACTGCGTGGTTCGCAACAATCGCATCTTGCGGGCGGGCCTGGCCGGAATCGAAGTCTACGGCCGGTACAACCTGATCGAGAGCAACGATATCAGCCGGACTCTCCAGTACCCGGCCCGGTGGACCCATCCACCCCGCTGGGCGGACGCCGATGGGCTTCACTTCTTCGGGGCGGGGCACATCATCCGCAACAACCATATCCATGGGATCCTGCTGAGCGACCCGGAGAATATCGATCCTCATATTGACGCCATCCAGACCTTTGGACCCGCCTACGACATCGTCATCGAACGCAACCTTTTCGAGATTCCCGATGTCAACATGCAGATCGCGATGATCGAACAGAAAAGGAGCCCCGTGCGCAACATCGTGTTTCGCAACAATGTGTTCAAGAATGCTTATCGCGGCCTGAACATCTGGAGTCGGACCGACACGGCTCTGGACCGGATCACCATCGTCAACAACACCTTTGTCCAGATCCAGAACTATGCGGTGGAATGCCACAACTGCTCCAACCTCAGCGTCGTCAACAATCTGTTCTACGACGTCGGCGCTCATCTTCGACCCTATCTTGTCTCGGACCGTACAGGCGGCGCCAACGTGAGTCACAATTGCCACTTCATGAGTGATGGGCGGGCACCGGCAGGTCGGCCGGCACCGGAGGACCTGTGGCAAGTCGACCCCAGGCTCGTCAATGTCCAGAGTGGGGATTTCAAGCTGACCTCGGACTCGCCTCTCATTGACCGGGGCAGGCGACTGACTTCGGTTCATACGGACAAGGATGGGCACACGAGACCGGCCGGGCATGGCTTTGACGTTGGGGCCTACGAATACGCCGTGGGAGCGGACCGGCGAACTGAAAAACGGTTCAAAAATGGGTCCGCCGATGGGCCCGACTAATCAGCGCTTCCGACAGCAGGAAGAAAGGCGGAGACTGGATGGGACCGGTTCTTCGCCGAGCGGGGATTGCAACTATGACGAATCTGATCAAACCGAATGTACAACCGGGCCCTCATCTGGATCAAGAACTCTCTCGTCAGGATTTCAAGGCGCCCTCGTCCGGCGTCTCGTCCCCCTTTCTGGAGAAGGAACTGAACCTGGCTTTTCTGTTGCGAGCCTGCCTGAACCACAAGCGATTGATCCTGCTGATTTCCGGCTCGATATTCATTCTGGCGGCCCTTGTCAACTTCAGTATGACGCCTCTTTATCGCTCCTCCACAACGATTCGAATCCAGCCGAAGACAGGTCAGATTCTACCCTATGAGGGCCTCTATGAGTCTTCCCGGAGCTTCCTCGAAACGGAGGCTTACCTGGAAACCCAATGCGAGATTCTGCGAAGCGAAACCATTGCCAGACGGGTCGTTGACCGTCTCAATCTGGCACGGGAGCCGGACTTCGTACCCGAGGGCAAAGGCATCCTGCAGAGGCTTTTTAGGATCCCAAGGGAGACCGCAAGGAGGGCCGACTTGAGCCAATCGTTGATCGAAAACCTTGGGATCGAGCCGATCGGCCGAAGCCGGGTGATCCGAGCCACCTACGTCTCGATCAATCCCCAACTGGCCGCCGGCATTATCAATGCCGTGGTCGGGCAATTCATGGAATTCAATCGGGAATCCAGGCATTCCAGTGCCAGCCGAGCGACCGAATTCATTCAATCCCAAGCCAGTCAACTGAAAGAGCGGATCCAGGAGTCGGAAAAACAACTCGTAGAGTACGTTCGCGACCACGGCCTGGTGACTCTGGACGAGAGCAACAACATTGTCGTCCAACGTTTGTCCGATCTCAATGCCCGCAGAACGCAGGTCGAGACAGATCTCATTCTCAAGCAAGCACACTATACCGAGATTCAGGAAGCGACACCCGAAGAACTCCCGGCAGGTCTCAAGACTTCCACCATTGTGGAGCTGGAGAATCGGGTCTTCCAACTCAATCAGCGACTGGCTAATCTGTTGGGCGTTCACGGTCGTCGATGGCCCGAAGTGATGCGCACGGAGGAGGAGATCCGGGAAGTCGAACAACAGCTTCAACAGGAAAAGGGCCGGGTCCTGAAAGAAGCGGTGCGACAAGCCAAGATGGATTATCTGGTCGCACTCCACTCTTATCAAAGCCTGATGCGCGCTCTGGAAGAGCAAAAACAAGTGGCGAGCCGCTTCAACAAGGCCGCCATCCAATACAGTGTCTTGCGGCGGGAGGTGGAAACCAGCAAGCAGGTCTACGCAGCCCTCTCGCAACGAATGAAGGAAGCGGGGGTGGCCGCGGGATTGAATTCCGTAGACGTTCAAGTTATTGATCCCGGTAGGGTCCCGCCCCAGCCCTTTCGACCCCGGACTTCGCTCAATCTTGCCCTGGGACTGCTTCTGGGGTTGATGTGCGGCTTCGGCGCGGCTTTGGCAATCGAATACAGCGACCAGACCCTCAGAACGCCCGAACAAGTGGAGGCCTTTCTCCAAATGCGCTGTCTGGGCCTGATTCCAACCGTGACCACAAAGAGGGGCCAACTCAAACGCAGGCCTTCAAGCAGTGGGGGCGCCGGGCCTCAACTGGAATCGAGCCGCTCGGTCCTGGAAGCGTACAAGTCCTTGCGGACCTCGGTCCTACTCTCTCGGCAGGGCGGCCCCCCCCAGACCATCCTGGTGACCTCGGCCCTCCTGGGAGAAGGAAAAACAACGACCACCGTCAACCTGGGAATTGTTCTCGCTCAGATGGGGGCGCCCACCCTCATCGTTGACCTGGACCTGCGGAAGCCCGGGTTGGACAGCGACTTTGACACCAAAGGAACCTCCGGTCTGACCAGTTTCTTGAACGCGCAAGCCTACTTGTCCGAACAGATCGTGGAAACGGCAGTCCCCAATCTCTACCTTCTTCCTACCGGTCCTCTGCCCGCCAACCCCGCCGAGTTGGTGGCGTCAGAACGAATGGGGGCGGCTTTTGGTCTCTTGAGGGAACACTTTCGATACATCGTCATGGACACTTCTCCGGTTCTTTCGTTTACTGACACATTGATCCTTTCCCCTCACGCCGACGGGGTGGTGCTGGTCCTGCACGGCGGCCGGACCCATCCCCGCGCCCTCAAGCGGGCGGTGGCAGACCTGCGGATGGCACACGCGAGGCTTCTCGGGTCGGTGATCAACAACGTCCAGGTCCCTCAGGCACAGGAGAGCGAATACTACGGCTACTATCCAATCCGCAGCCCGCAAGCTCAATCGATACAGCATCTTGAGGAGGTCACCGCAGAGGAATGAGAGGATCGGAGGAGCTTTCGACGCCGCCACTCAAGAGCCACGTTGCAGCTGAGCAGGACAATGCCCGTCTCTAGAATCGACCCACTCACAGACTCCAGGTGGACGACGTTTGCCAATGCCCATCCGGGTGCCTCCGTCTTTCACTCCACGCCGTGGCTGCAGGCTCTGCATCGAACCTATGGATTTCGCCCCCTGGTCTTGACGACAGCGGCCCCGGATTGCCGGTTGAGCAACGGTGTGGTTCTGTGTGAGGTCGACAGCTGGATGACCGGTCGTCGCCTCGTTTCGCTGCCTTTTTCCGATCACTGCCAACCCCTGGCGGAGCGCCCGTCGGACCTCCAGGAGATTTTCTCTACCCTGTTGGCACAGCAGCATCGAGAAGGTTGGAAATATATCGAGATCCGGCCTGTCCAGGCGGTTTCTCTTCCTTCCGACAGCGGCCCAACCCCCGCCCCGCGTTTCCATGCCAGCTCAGATTTCTGTCTTCACCAGCTGGATCTGACGCCCGATGTGGACCGGCTCTTCCATTCCTTTCACAAGAGCTGCGTACAAAGAAAAATCCGACGTGCCGAACGTGAGGGTTTGCACTACGAGGAAGGACGCTCGCCCCTCCTCCTCGATCAATTCTATCGATTGTTGGTCCTGACCCGTCGCCGCCATGGCATCCCGCCCCAACCGTTGAAGTGGTTCGAGTCGCTCGTCGCGTGCATGGGCGAAAAGCTGAAGATCCGGGTCGTTTCCCGGCAGAATCACCCCCTGGCAGCAATCATCACTCTCTCCCATAACCGGCAGATGGTTTACAAGTATGGTGCCTCCGACGCCGGCTTCAATAACCTTGGGGGAATGCCCTACCTTTTCTGGACAGCGATCCGCGAGGCCCGGCAGCGGCAGTTCCGCTGCTTTGACCTGGGACGGAGTGGAGTGGGAAATCAAGGGTTGATCACCTTCAAGGACCGCTGGGGAGCTGGCCGCGTCGGACTTCACTACTTCCGCAGCTCCCTCTCCACACGCCGCGCCAGCAGAGGTTTCTCCATGAGGGGGGCGGAGTACTTGTTCGCCCGCCTTCCCAACCCTCTTCTGATCCGCGCCGGCACGCTGCTCTACAGGCACATGGCCTAAGC
>JBHHYX010000070.1:0-16670 GCA_046757765.1 Acidobacteriota bacterium
CGAGGACTTCAATAGCGATTTGCTCGAACGTCTCCAGTTGCTCTCTTGTCAGGCTGGAGGCGAGCAGAAACCACGAATCTTCCCGCGAGATGAGACTCCACTGGCTCAGCCCCCGAGTGATTGGGGGGTCTTCCGTGTTCAACCAGCGATTGGCTACGGAGAGCACTTGAGAGTAAGGTCCACCGGAGAGTTTCTCGAGGATGGCTCGGTCCGAGGCGTTGTTGTCATCCCAGCTTCCAACCAGGAGAATCGGCACCAAAGTGGATGCCTCGGGAGGCTCACTCCAGAGTGGCCGGGACGTGCTCGGAAAGGGGGTTGCGCGGCGCTTCAAAACCGCCAGGCTTCCTCCCGACTCCCGCGCCAGCCGACTCGCTCTCTCCTGCTCGAAGCCGGAGCTGACCAGTGCCTTTTCCAAATCACAACGGTGTGGGCTTCGGAGGCGGAGTCGGGTGGCCGGCTGGTTCGGAAAACGGCTCGAACAGAGAAGGACGTGGTGGCCTTGGCGAACCGCCTCCGCGGCCATCTCGGGTTCCACAGGCAGAGCGGGGTGGGAGACCAGTACAAGCTGCTCACCCCACCCCGAAAGAACCTCCCACGAGTCCCTTTCTTTAATGATGAGTGTCCGTGCCTCGATTGACTCACGTTGGTGCTCGTCCAGGCTGGCCAGACAGGCGGCCACGAAATCCATGGCCTCGACAGGTGATCGGCTCTCCAGAGCCAAGGCCGCTGGCGGTTTGCCGAGCAGCCAGTCTTTCAAGGCCTCTTTCTCATTGTCCCGAGAAGCCAGGAAGACTTCAGGCTTGAAGCCGGGCTCAGTGATTGAAGACAAGTTAGCCCAGTAACAGTCGACATCAGTCACTCCCGCCGGTTTTCGTCCCAGAAGTCGAGCC
The DNA here is from genome assembly GCA_046757765.1 of Acidobacteriota bacterium. GTDB lineage: Bacteria > Acidobacteriota > UBA6911 > RPQK01 > JBHHYX01 > JBHHYX01. Next base: position 891 of record JBHHYX010000070.1, read on the forward strand.
AGCCAGGCATCCACGGCCGGGGCGGTCTCCAACCACTCTTCAAGATTTGAGGAGTCGTAGACTTTGACTGTCTTCCAGATCTCCTGCTTCTGTTTGCTTTCGGCCCATTTGCCCTTCTGGGGCCATCGTCGAGGAGTGACGAAGACAAAGGAAACTTGTCTCGGGTCGAGTCCCTGGGGGCTCTTGACCCGTTTTTGGAAATCTTTCTCGGCTTTGCTCCGCGGGTCGCGATCCACGCCCATTTCCCACCCACTTCGCCCACCGGGCACGAAGGCGTTCCCGCTCTCTGTTTCAAGCAGACCGTCCCACCCTGGCCGCTGAACCTGTTCACCGGCCGGAAAATCGATGCTCGAGATCGATTCGACGGTCGCATGGATCAAGCGCCTGACCAGTTGCGGGAGCCTGGAGCGGGCATCCCAGGAATCGGCCCAGGTCTCGAGGTCGATCGCGGTTGTCCACGCCCTCTGTCGCCTGGCCGGACCCCGGAGCTTCCGGAACATCTCGGGAACTTTCTTCAGCAGCGCTTCGTTTTCAACGATTTCAGGGGGAATTCTACCGCTCGGGCTCGGCGACGTGATCGACGCACAAGGATCGCCCCCCTCAAAAGCCATCTCGAACAGTTGCCGAGGAGGGTCCATTGTTTCAGAGTTGACCAGCCCTTGAAAGGGGCCAACCAGTCCAGACAATACTTTGCACGCTACGTTTATCGGTCACTTGTAAGCGGAGAGGACGAGGCTATCAAGGTGGAAGTCGGCTTGCGGGAGCCGGTCTTGGATCCAGTTGAAAAGCGGCAAGCGACTACGATACTGATCGATCCGTTCAAGAACGAACCGGTCCTGAAACCGATCTTTGTCAGTGTGATGTCTACCCGCGAAACCTACGCTGAAAAGTTCCGCGCCGCCCTGACACGACGAGAACCGGCCATTCGGGACTTCTACGACATCGACTATGCAGTCCGCAAGAGGGAAGTCAACCCGGAGCATCACGTATTCGTCCAGCTTTTGCGACAGAAGATTGACGTCCCTGGCAATGATTCGGTGGAGGTTTCAGGGGCAAAGCTGACAGTCCTACGCCGACAACTTGAGCCGCAGCTGAAGCCAGTGCTGAGAGTGACCGACTACGAGAGCTTTGATCTGGAACGGGCATTTGCACTTGTATCTAAGGTGTCTCAGGCTCTGAAAAAGCAGACTCGACAGGCAGGCACCCAAGAGGAGAGACCAGGGTCGTCCTAGCCCGAGAAGAAGTGCCCACCGACACTTCCGGCCCGAAATCTCCTCCTACCTCGGCAGACCCACCCACACGGCGTGGGCGGATGTCTTCAGGTCAACTCCGAAGAGAACTTCGAGGAGCTGCCGGCCAAAGAGACCAACCCTGAAGCCGGCGCCGAGATCCTGGTACCACTCCCTTTTGAGCTCATGAAAGGGACCTCCGGAAACCAGGGCGGCGTCACTGAAAATCATCCCGCCGAGCTGCAGACCCCGCCAGCCAATGAGCCGGCGCCGCAAGTCCACACTGGCCAGCAGAAAGTTCCGTCCCATCGGAGCATTGCCTTTGCGGCCTTGTCGCAGCGTCGGGTGAGCCCGCAGGGGAAGGGGATTGTCCTGGACGGATTCCTCCAGGCGATTGTAGGGAAAGGGTAGTAAGGAGTCAACACAGGCAGGGTCCGGAAGGGTTCGGAACCTAGCTCTGCCCTTTGCGCGCAAGCCTGCGACTGAGCCCAGGTCGCACCGGTCGTACCTGTGGTTACCGGCTTCGGCTGTCTGCCAGCTGATCCCCACAGGGAATACAAGGCCAAAGGCCTGGCTCAGTTTAGCCTGGGGCAACGCCCCAGGAAACGCCGACCAGGGGATTTCAGCGCTGAAAGCGCGATTCACAAAGGGGTGCAACCGCAACAGGAAGAGGAGGGACTATGCCGCAATCGCTCAGCCTCGCAAGCCTTGCCAGTCCGGCGGCCTTAGAGCCCGCTTCGTGACGAAGACCGGTGAATAATCCGGGCTCTACTAGTACACTCAGCACCGTTGCTCCCGATGGCGGAGTAAGCGGCTCAAGAGAAAGGAGTCCTCACCCTCCGCGCCGCCCGAAACTAGAGGCCGCCAGCGCCCAACAGTGGAAAAGGGGTCCGACAGGTCCAGGCACCTTTGGCCCTCGCGGTCGATGACGGATTCCCAGCCACAACAGACTCCCGGAGTCGTGGCCAACTGCCGGATTTGTTCGCCTCGCAGCCACGCCCGGGTGGCCGCCGGCGGATGTTCGCGAGCTCGGTCGAGGTGGTCGACTCCCGGAACTCGATGGTCCAGGACCCCGGAGCGTTCCAGGTTTTCAAAGATTCCCTCACCCAGGAGGAGGCTGAAGCTGGTGTCGATGAGAAAAAGCTCGGACCGCAGGGCCTCCAGTTCCTGGCCGGGAAGGCGGTTGAGCTCGCCCCAACTCATCCCTTTCCTCTCAACATGGCGCTTGAAAAGGGCCAGCTTGAGGGGCCAGTCTAATTTTTTGAACAGGCTCAAAGGTGAACCCGCCAAGGCCTCCAGCACGCTTCGCCACTCCCGGCAGACAAGCGGCGCCCATTCGGGAAGGCGATCGAGGCGCTTCTCCACCTCTTTCAAATAGTGGCGCTGGATCTCGATGGCGCTCGTGACCTTTCCTCCGGACAACATCAAATCGGTCTGACAAACAGGGTCTCGTGCGATTCGCTGCAGCGCTCGGACGGGGTCGGCGAGACGAAACGGGTCGCCGGGAGAGGCCCCGTGCTCAATGATGGCTACGATCAAAGCGGTGGTTCCGATCTTCAACCAGGCGGCCTTGTGGCAACAGTTGGAAGCGCCTGCCAGGATGTGAAGACGGTGAAATCCGCGGCAGAGTGCCTCATTCCGGGTGTGATAGATTCCCCGCGAAGAAGTGCTGGAACCCGAGATCACCTTGACCAGGTGCGCCACCCGCGGCTCCAGAAGAAACTCAATCCCGGGGTCGAGGTTATTAAAGCCTCCGCTGCCGGAGTAGAGGATGCGGCTGACCAGGTGGGGAACGATCTGATCCGGTAGCTGCTCCGGGTGGCAGCGGTGCAGGTAGGATTCGTGGCACCCCCAGGTGTGACCGTTGACATAGTCGACATGACAGCGCCCCAGAAACACTCGGCCGATTTCGGGACTCTCCGCCGCCAGGCGGGTCGCCATGTCCCGCAGGATCCGGTGGCCTGCCAGAACATAGCGGACCGCCTCCGAAGGGCTGGTGCATTCGGGCGTGGTCAGCTCGGGATGCCCGCAGTCGACATAGAACCTCCCGCCGTTGCAGAGAAACACGCCGTGACCTCGAAGCTCCGGCAAATGGGGAAGCGTCTCTCGCACCACCTTCATCAGCCGGTGCAGGCTCCACCCCAGATCGCGGCGTGTTCCCTTCTGATCCAGGGTCGCGAAGGCGTACTCGGTTTCAATCCCGAACATCCTTGGACGGACCATCATTGGGCTCCGGGCTGTTGAGACTGCTCGAGTGGGATAGGATCGGCCAGGGCCCGCTCGACGGCGGCCTCTCCTTTGGCCAGAAATCCCCGCGCCTGGCGGCGGACCTGCTCCAGCCGGTCCCCCGGCTCTTCCGGGTCATGCCGGAGCTGATCGCGGTCGTCGTCTTCACTCAAGAGTGTTTTTTCCAACATTTCCAATTCTCCTTTTTCGATCTGTGAGGTCTGTGCAATCGGAGCCGGGCAGGAGCAGGGGCCGGCGCGGTGAAGGGGGCGAAGCGTTTCCGTCCCGATTCTCAGGTTGGCGCCAGGTCCCCCTGCCTGAGCCCGGCGCGCTCAGTTCTTCGACCCATTTGCCGAGCGGCCTGGATCTGCTCATCCTGCTTTCGGTCTGCCCGCGGGTGAATCCCGCTGGGTCGTCCATCTGCAAGCTGACGCGGTGGGGCCAGGAACGCGACGAACGATTCATGAACGAGAACTCATCCCAGTTCAAGGAAACGATCTCCTCTCCGTCGACGCGCTTCAAAAGGGCGGCTCGGGTCCAGGCGCGGGTATCTTCGGGAGGATGGTGGGTGAAACTGGAAATTTCTTCTTCGCCCACGTGCGCTTCCAATGCGCCCGAGTGCTGGTAGACCCAGTAGAGCCCTTTGTGAGGGTCGATGGAACTGTAGAGAAGGTCCAACTCCTTGATCCTGGGGGAATCCCAGTCCAGCTCCCGGCGGCTCTCGACGGTGTGGTCCAGAAGAAGCATTTTCAGGACCCAGTCGAGCCTGGGAGCCAAGGCTGTGAAATCCTTCTTCTTTAACTTCAAAAGAGTGTCTTCCCACAGGGCCAGGATCTTCCTGAGCTCCGGAACGACGGCTTCCAGATCCGGGGTTGACTGGGCAAATCGCTGGGCCGCCTCGAGGAAGCGGAGTTGAAGCTCGACTGCCGTGTACCTCTTCCCCGAAAGCGTTCCGGCCCGGCTCTTGAGTCCGGGGTCGTGGGAGTAGCCAAGCAGAGCCTGAAGCGGATCCTCCAAAATGAGGCCGGGATTGACATCGTGGGCTTCGATCATGGCCAGAATCAGCTGCAGCGGGCCGACTTTGAGGAGCGTGGACCCGTGACAGAGGGTGCTGTCGTAGAAGATGCAGTGGTAACGAGCCAACTCCCGGTCAGTCGATGCTGGAGTCCATCGAGGGTGACCGGTATGGGGTTCGTCTCTGCTGTTGACAATCGGCCTCCGGCAGGTTGTTTGAATGCCGCTCAGCGTCTCGAAGAAGTCGGCGCGGGCCGAGATCTGGTAGTCAACAGGAGGCCGATAGTTCTCCGATCCGACTTTGCCCTGGCCTGTCAGGACAATGCTCGAGACCTGGAAGCTGGCCAGAAAGAGCAAGTAATGCATTCTGCGCAGGAAGAGGTCGTCCCAGGCGCGCCTGGAGACCAGGAAGTTGAGATGACTGCCGTAGGAGTGCCCGAATCCGTCACTGTTGTTGGCCAAAACTTCGAGACGTCGTCCCTCCTCCATCCTGGCGTTGGCCTTATTCCAGGCTGCGCGAGTGATCCTCAGCATGGCCTGCCAGGCGGCAAGATGGTCATAGCAGCTTCTCACTTCCGGAAGACAGACCTCCAGATGAGCCAGATCGATGTAAACACAACCGCCGTTTGAGGCCAGCCACTTCCGTCCCCAGTCCCGGGGGTCGTAGGATTGCTGTTGCCACCCCTGGTTCTCTTGCCAGTAACTGGGATTGTGGGCTATTGCCAAGTGCGGGGAGGGACGATTGGAGCCTCTCGGCCATCCGCCATCGTAGCTCCGCCCCAGGTCCCACTGGCGGGACTGCGAACGCCCCACGCTGAAACGGGTTCGACTCTCCGAGACCCCTTCCACTTCACGCAAGAGGCGGACGGAGGCTTCATGGGCGGTTGTGGTACTCGTCCTCTCCAACCGGCGGTCGGCTTCCGTGATGAAGTTGGCGAGTTCGATGTCGGCTCCCGTGAGCTTGGGTACCAGGCGGTCTTTCCGATGACCTGCGTTGGCCCGGGTTGTGGGGGAGTTTTTCATGATGGTCAACGATCGAGTGTGAGAAATCCGGGCTAGGAGACCTCCAGATACCTGTACTTCGGCCCGGCCCGTCGCACCAGGGACTGGACGCGCACCACGTCCAGATCGTCGGGCAAATCGGAAAGGTACTGGCGAGCGTTTTGAGGCGTCAGGGTAGTCGCCAGGCGTTGGATCGTCGCGACTACGGCCGCTTCCATGTCCTCCACTCGGATGCCCGGATCGTTTTCAAAGACGTCTCGAAAGAAGGCTTTCTGGGCGGCTCTCCAGCAGATCTGGCGGAAAAGCCGTCCGCTGACCAGTTCCCTGGCCGCAACCACTCTGCGAGTGGCGTCACGGAAATGGAGTTCGCACAGTTCGTTGTCCCCATTGGGCGCGTACAGCCTGGAAACGGCGGCCTCGATGATCTCCTGCCGGGTTTGATGTTTGAATTGGCCGTCCGGACTGAACGGCGCCGTCTCGGGCAGGTGGATGTTGAAGATGGCCCGAGCCGCCTCCTGACCGGGGCGAGGAACTTGGATTTCGATGTCGCTGAGACGGTCGCGCAATGCTGGATCGAGCAGATCTTTCCGGTTGGTTGCGGCGATGATGGCCACTCCCGGCAGGTCCTCAAAACCGTCGATTTCAGCCAGCAAAGCGGTCAGGAATCGGTCCGAGTGGTAACCGACCGGCCCGCCCCGGGATCGCCCAATGGAGTCCACCTCATCCAGAAAGAGCACGGCCGGACCCTGCTCGGCGGCCTTGGCCAGCTGGCTGAAGGTCTGGCGGATGTTCTGTTCCGAGACGCCCACGAAGGGGTCATACCATTGGGCGGGTTTGACGACGAAGAAGTGGCAGCGCTTTCCGCCTCGTCTGCCGATCTCAGCCGCGGCCACCCGCGCCATCAGGGTCTTTCCACAGCCGGGAGGACCCGCCATCAGGATTGCCCTTTTCCCTTCCAATCCGTATGCTCGCGCTTTGTCGGGGTCGGTCAACGAAATCGTCAAGGCTCCCAGCAATTCATCCACTTGGTGCCGGCAACCGCCCACGGAGGCTCTGGTGAGATGCTCGATGGGCCGGTCCACCAGGTACTTGCTCCCATTCTTGGACGGGATCCTCTCGTAGGCCAGGCCACAGCGGCGGTCCCAGCGGACGCGGTCGCCTGGCTCGAGCTCTATCTCCGCCAGTTCCGCCGCGGCATCCGCCAGCACCTCCTGGTTGCTGTGATCGAGGAGGACCAGCCTGCCGTCCTCGGTTCTTCGGTCATAGACGGCTGTCGGGCCGACACGCGAAATACGGTTGTCGGACACGCCCAGGATGAGGCTGAAATCCTTACTCACAAAGACCTGGCAGCCCTTGGTCAGAGCCTCGACGTCCACCTCGGGCCCGATGGTGACCACGCGCGTCTCGTGGTTGCACCAGACCAACCCCCGGCCACGCTCCGCTCCTTGAATCTGATCCAGATAGATGCCAGTCCACCACGGTGGCTGGCAGATCTGATCGAGGAGGGCTTTTGTCTCCTTCAAGCTCTCAGCTGCTTCCTTCAAGTTTCCAGTGACCTGGAGAACCCTTTCCACCAGCATCCTGTCAATGCGCTGGCTGATTTTTCGGGACTGTCCGCGGACCTCTTGCAGGAACTTGACAGCCAGGCCGGCGTTGGGTGAGCGCTCCACTTGCAGGAGCAGGCTTCGCAGTTGTTCTTGGCTGATTTCAGGTTTGGCCATCTCTTTCTTCTCCCTCTCAGGCTGGTGGGCCGACTTTCGACTGGGGGAGGATTCCAAAGTCCCGGCGCACGACCATTCCCTTTCTCCATCCGAACAGATCCTGCCGAATTCCCTCTTCGCTGTGAGTCGTCACCAGAGCAACCGAATAGGCCCTTGGGAAGATAGACTCGTGCAGGTTGAGGTCTTCGGGGCTGAAAAACCCAGAGGCAAGCGTGCACTTCTTTCTGTTCTCAGCAGGACAGTTCTTGCACCACTCGATGGCTGGATGACAATGCCACCATCCGAGATGGATCTCTTCCTTGCGGCGCAGTTCGAGGGCTCTCCTGACAGCCGTCCAGGTCTCGGACGTAAAGGTCAGCCGTGTCGAAGTGGCCACGGTGTGAGCAGCCGGGATCTGTGCCGTAACCGCCAGAAATAATTCACGGCTGGCAGGATCCCGGTTGAGATGGCCAATCAGCACTCCTCCCGTTTCTCGCGCCCCGGCCCGGCGCGTCAGCGCTTCCGTCTGATTCAGAACCGTAGCCGGTACGAAGACCGGAATGTCGTCCTCCTGTGTCGATGTGCCGTGGCGGCAATGGTCCGCATAGCTCTCGATCGATCTCGGCCGGATGGGCAACTCCACGGCCGTCTCCTCCACCGAGAAGGAAGAGGCTGTCGGGGCCATGCGCCTCGCCTCGCTCGGGTAGGCAGTCACCCGGTAGAGGAAGGTTTCGCCGGCTTTGAGCAGGCCTCGGTCGACCAGTGCCCCCGATGCCCGTTGGACGGCCTTCTTGAAATAGGCCAGGGGAAAGGAGAGGCCGAATTTCTCCCCTTTGGAGCCTCTGAGCCGGAGCCGGAAGCCGCCTACACGGGGCGGACCCTGGGCGGAGTCCCATTCGGGCTCGACCACCGGTGGCGTTCCCACATCCGGGAGCTGGAACTGTTGCCGGCGGATCGCTTCGAATCGAACGCTCTCGACGGCGTTGTTCCAGCTGACGTCGAGCGTTCTCTGGTCGAGAGCTTCTCCCTCGGCCTTCTGGAAACAGGCGACGAAACGATACTGACCTTCGACGCTTGGTTCCAGCCGTCCGGAAAGTGGTTGCGCGCTGTGGCTTTTCATCCGATCACCCTGCGTTCACATCGGGTTGAATCGTGACTTTGTCCTCTGGCAGCAGGGCGTCGCCAACCAGCTCTGAGGAGTGCAGGTGCCGTCCCTCCCGCTCCAGTCGAGCCTGGTAATGTATCGGATGTCCCTCGGCGTCCTTCTCCGGCAGCCGCATTTGCGTCAGAACGGCATTGACGAGTTCCCCCACCGTGGATTGGGCCGAACCGTTAACCCGAGCTCTCTTTTGACGTGAAGCGTCATTGATTTCCAACGAGATGGTTGCTGTCGACATAGTTTCCTCCAGTTTGGGTTTGTAGGGGAGGGGAAGTCACAGAAAATGAAGATTCCCCCTCCGTGTTGAGACCCTGCATCGCCAGGTACATCGCGGCGACCTCCGGGTCGAGAAGTCTTTCTGATTCGCGTGCACAATGGCGGCACACGACTGACAAGGCTGAGAGCGCATGACCGATCCGGGCTGGCGAGGCCCCGTTGTCGAGTTCGACAACCGCCAGGGCCGCCTCCTTACCCCCCTCCTCTCGCAGGCAACAACGCACCGTCCGAAACCAGGCATTGCTCTTCAGAAGGAAGAGGCCGAGAGCCTTACGGGCCTCAGTCCCCGGAGAGGGAATGGACGCCAGTTCCACTTCAAGCCTCAGTTCACCGCCCGCGAGCACGAGCGCCTGCGCCTGCCGGGTACTTCCCTTGAGCTGCAGATCAATCGCCGCTCGACGCTGGCTGCGTTGGTGAAAGACCCAGCCCGTTCCTTCCAGCAGCGCCTTCACCTGGGGTGGGCCTGGATCGCCGGAGTCCTCCTGGTGAGCCGGGACGGGAGGAGAGAAGGTCTCGCCTCCGGCCAATTGCAGGATTTCCTGAATACTGTCTTCAATCCACCTGTAGACATCCATTTTCTCCGAGAGCAGTCCGTCGGCCAGCAGGAAAGGGGCCCCCCGCCGGTCGAGGGCAAATCGCGTGCTGCCCGTCACGCGGCTGTTGGCCCGTAACAGGTTTCCAACCCAGTCCTCGGATCGCCTGGGGTCTGGCCGGAGTTGGCGAGCCTCAAGACTCAACCACTCCCCGCTGCAGCGGCCCACCGTGGAAAAGGCCCGTCCGTTGCCGAGGTGGAAGGACCAACGCCCTCCCTGCTCAGCGACCTGCTCCAACCGAAGGGTTCGGCTGACCCCGGCATCGGCCAACAACACGTCCACACGCCGCAGGACTCTCTCCGCCTCCTTCCTGAGTCTTCCAACTCCCGTCAATATGGTCATTTCAGCCTCTCCATTTCTCCCTCGGATTCTCTTGAACTGAAGCGTTGGCCCCACCCTCGACCTCGGTGACCTGGATCGAAAAAGCCATCTTTCGCCGCTTGAGGGGCCGGCCATCGAGCGGCAGCCGAGACTGATGGTGCCTGGCCCAAACACAAGCCTCGGAATTGAGAGCGTCGCCTTCCCGTGGGTTGGATTTCCGGTAAGTAATGATTTCGTAAATCTGATAGAGAAGATCACTCAGTGGCGTGCCCGTCTGGATTGGGCCCACACAAACGAACGGAAAGCGGATGTTGGGATGGAAGGTGTTGTGAGGACCCAGCCAGGAGAGAATCTCATGCGTCTGGGGCTTGAAGCGGAGGTATGTCTCCGGGAACCGGATGGCAACAGCGAAGTGGTCCGCCGGGCGAACACTTTGGCCCTCCGCGATCAGGCCGCGACAGTGGTATTCAGCCACGTAGACTCGAGGCGGCGCCTCATCGAACATCGAGCTTGAAGTCTCTCCTTTCAAGGTTCTGAGGAAGGCCAACGCCAAAGCCAGATCCGTCGGGCGCACAAACGAGCTCAAGAGATCAGAAGGAACTGGGTGGAGTTGCAGGATGTCGCTGACCGCGGCGAGTGCCAGTCCGTCCTCCATCTGCCTCCTCAGGAACGACTTGAAAATGGGATGGGTCACGTCCGCACCTCTTGGCCTGGCGAGGGAAGCGATTGCGGGGGGTGGATCCCCACTTGTCTGTTCCGGATCTCGATGTGCGAAGTGTCCCCTCCTGGGTGGATGACCTCGAGAACGTCGCCGTGGCGCAGGCCCAACTCCGCCAGGCTTTGCTCGCTCCCGGTCTTGAACCGTTCTTCGAGCGGCTCATTGAAGAGCAGGTTCTCGCGCTGGTGCGGTCCTGGCGCGACCATCCTTTGGTGACAGGAGGGGCATCGCCTCTCTCCCTCCGAAATTCGGGAGCAGACAAACAAAATGTTCCGCACCGTGCCGCAGCCAGTGCAGGCCAAACAAGTGGCCAAGGTCTGGCCGACGAGCCGAATGGCAGTCGGCTGGCCGTTGAGCGAGTCCACCCGACTACACAGGTCCCCGATTGAGCTGGCGGCCGGCGAGATCTCCAGGGGGTGGATGTCCCAGGTCTGATGGTCAAAGCGGCAGGCGGAGCTTAGGGCGAAGTTGGTGACGTAGTAGTGGTGGAAACGAGTCTCCAACAGAACCTGGCGGCCGCTGATGGGAGAGCCCTCTGCCAGGAATTTGTAGCACTCGATGGCCTGCAGCGAGGCGGCCAGGGCGCCCAGGCTGGAGGGAGCATTGGTGGGGGCAGCCTGGGCTTCGCCCAGACAGGGGTCGGATTGGCCGGCCCCCTCGTAGTCCCCGTCGTCCAGGGCGCACTCCAGACAGGGGTTTTCGCAACCTGGCTCATAGACATTGACGCGGGCCAGCAGTCCGTCCGCTCGCACGCCGGCATCGATCCAGGGGATTCCCAGCCGCCACGCGACCTGGTTCACGTAGAGTCGCACGGCCAGTGAATCCGGGCAGGCCAGCAGAACATCGCATCGGAGGCAACCCCAGGGAACGGATTCCACCGGCTGGCAGAGCGGGATGAGAGTCAGTTGCGGCCGATGAAGCGCCAGGCGCTCCGCCTGCACCATGGCCTTTCGCCTTCCTACATCGGCCTCGTTGATCTGCTGGCCATAAAGGTTCTTCTCTTCGTAGCTGCCCGGGTCAATCAGGGTGATGGCCTCCACCTCCGGCATCCGGGCGATGTGGGGAGCCAGGTGGGAACCGATGACGCCGCCGGCCCCGACAATCGCCACTCTCCTCCCGGCCTCGGTACTGGAAGCCGCACTCCCAACGGACCTTCCGGCTGTTTGTTTCCTCATCTTCGCCTCTTCATCCTTTCTACTGCAGGGCCGAAATCATTCCCGCTCATTGCGTCGCCCACCCTCGCCCTCCTGATGTAGTACCGCTACGCCTCCGTGGGCCGCGGTCGTAGCCCCTTGTCAGCCACCAGCTGGCGCGAGAAATCCGACTCAGAGACATCCGGGAGACCAGCGGTAAACGGACTCCAGATTGGTTGAACAGACGCGACAACTGGCGCACGTCTCTCCATAGGTCCAGCAAAGCCGTTCCCCAGCCTCGTGCTGGTGGTGCCAGACACCGCAGGCGGGGCAGCGGACGCTGGGACACGCTTCTTCGATCCGATCTTGACAGCGGGGACAGTGGGTCGTCGGCATCGCGCTCGGCAAAGGCTCGACTCGAGCAAGCTCTTCCGTGGAGAAGTAGAATCGAGCACCACCGCTGATGCGAATCTCGTCCCGGTCCGCCAGCACCGCCATTCCCGCCACCAGAGGCTCTCCATTGAGGTGGACCCGAGCCTCGACTCCTCCCAGCAAAAGCCATACGACGTCTTGATTCCTGGCGCTCTTTGCCAGTAGAATCAGGTCATTGGCAGGGCTGGAGCCAGGAGTCCCTCGAGTTGCCCTGGCGACTGGATTGTTGGTGTCTGCGCAAAGAGTGAACCTCTTTCCATCCAATTCGGCCACTGCATAGCCGTCCGTTGAATCGGCAATCCAGATGTGCGCCACGCCGTTGCCTCCCTTCAGTTGAAATTATGGCATCCCCTCGATTCAGTCCTTTCGAGACTTCCTTCAATCTCACAGGACTGTTCAACTAAGTTACTTTCAAATAAGACAATTATGTGGATCCAAGAAATCCAATCTCATGTGATTCGATTCTTGTTCTCAGGGAGGGCAGAAGGTGGGGATTGCTGACAGGCCGGGAACCCGATTTCCGAGGGTGTTCCATTCGAAAGCTCGGGGCGAGGCTCCCACGCGCCGGTAGCGACGAGTATCAGCCGTGATACCCCTCCCTCACGGTCGGGTCTCCGTTACTTGGTAGAGTACATTATTGCCAGACGCACAAGTTGATCGTTTTGTGAACTTCTTCGGGCCCTAGCCGCAGTAGACGAACTTCCGAATCTCGGACTCCTGGGCTAACTCGTCGGCCAGGTCATGATCGATGATCAACTCATTTACCAAGCCCATCTTGGTGGCTTCGTAGAGAACCCGCTTCTTGTTTCGGCCAAAGGTGACGACGAGGACGCCAGGGCGACCCTGACGACTCGATTGCGCACATCTTTCCAGATCCTTCCTTCGAATTCCGGTCCACATCTGCCTGACCTCAGCCAGCTCTTCCTGTTGCCGGGGAGTCAGATCAGGCCTTGGAATCAAAACCCCGCCCACATCTCCGCACACCAAAGCCTCGAGCTGATCCCGATCCAGACCTCCGGTGACAATGAATTCGTCCTTCTGCATATTCCAGGGTCTTCCATCGGCAGCCACCGAGGTGAGGAAGCAATCCAGCTGGGAGATGAGGGAGTGCTCGCCTCTGGAACCCCTGGCGCCAAAGACCTTCTTGTAGGATTTGGCTGACTCGATGAAGTGTTGGATGGTTTCGCCTTCGTTCTTGGCTATGAACTTGCGAGGGATGACGGCGGCAATTCCGGCCAAACAACTGGAGTACCTTTCAGAGCGGCCATTGACGATCTTGTCCAGGCGGCGCGCCAGAAAGGAGGACGAGACCTCCGACATATCATGCCCCAAAGGTTCGCCGCAGGTGGCCACGAATCGAACCGGTTGGGGCGTCAATGGCGGCACCAGTTTCAACGCCTCGAGACCGTCGATGACCGAGGCCAGTGTGGAACCCCAGGCCACGCCCACGATTCTCGACTGCAGGATCGCTTTCAGAACGTTAGCGGCGGCGGCTCTTCCAAAGGTCGCCGATCGCTGCTTCAACTGGCTGGGGAGTAGGGATTTGCTTCCACTGTGAAAGACGCTTACCGCTCGCGGCGAGGGCCAACCCCGGTCTCTGGAGAGTCGTTTCAAGGGTCCCTCCAGGTCGAAGGTGAATGCCCTCTGCTGGATGGCTTTCATCTGCGTCGGTAAAAAACTTTCTTCTGCAAACTCGACCTTCTGAATCAACCATCCCTTCTCGCGCGCCCGCCCCAGCATTCGAGAGACGACGGGCTGGCTGACTCCCAGCACTTCCGCTATCTCCTTCTGAGGGAACTTCGAACTGCCGTAAAGATAGGCAGCCGCCTGGACAGTCAGGTCATCGCTTTTTCCCATTGAAGCCCTCCAGCAGGGTCAGGGGCTTAGGCTCCCCCTTCACCTTCTGCCAAGTTGCAAGAAAATTCAGCTCTTTTACCTGTATGGAAAGTTTATTCAATACTGGCATGAACATTCATTTTCATCTTACCATTGTGGATGAGATCCTGCGGCAGCGTACAAGCAGAGTTTCAGTGTCCACGCACTGGGTCACCTACCCAACTTGACGTTGTTTCCGCACCGCCTCCGATTCTCCCGCGGGAACCTCGATTGGCCAAGGGATGGGCTTCATGCCCTCGAAATGGGCTGTGAGTCCTGCTTGCCGAGACTTCACAGAAGAACATCCCGATCCGGAAGTCCTGTTACCTAAGAGCGGTGCTGCCCAGCGCCGTCGCTCGGGTAGGCCGTGATGAGTTGTCATGGGGAGAAAGCTTCCAGACCCAGACGGAAACTCTTCGGATCTCGTTAAGATTTTGAAGAGAGTGCTTAGGCTTGCCCGGCGGGTCGCAAAGTTGTTGTCGGAGGCGGAAGATTGCCATGAGGAGGGGATCCTCGATTTGCTGGAGATGTGGGAGAAACTGGGCTTAGACCGGACTGTTCTGAGTGGAGGCCGGGGTCCGGCCTCCGTATGGCGTAACAGTTCCCGGAACCGGAAATTGAAAGCGGAAGCGAAGAAGGGAGCGAGTCTGGCTTTCGATTGCGACGACCGCAATGGAAGAGTGCGGGCCAGGGTGGATGGAGCGGCCGCAATCGGTTTGCCGCCGAAGCTGTGCGAACTCCTGATCGTGCTCTCCAGCAGCACTCTTGGCCAGGGGGGCGACGATGGTCTGACGCCCTGGAAGACCAAGGCCCAAATCGTATCCGCCCTGGAGAAGAGGAGCCTCTCCGTCAAGGAAGAGAATGTAGCCAACCTGGTTTTCCGCCTGCGCGAGAGATTCAAGTCCCAGGGTCTCAACCCGTTCCTGATCCAGACGCAGGGGCCGACTTATCGCTTCGCGCTGCGGCCTTCTGGAGAGCCCGGTTAGGTCACCCAGACGCCGCAGGGAAACCCATTTGTGATGGCCGGCGGTTACGGCGAAATCTCCGGTTGACCAATGTGCCTGAGCTGCTTGCAGCGCAATTCTGAGAATTTTGCTCTCAGATGCGTTGATCGACGGCGTGCGCTCCGTTGCCCATGCCGTGTCAACTGAACCGAAGCGTCAGCGCCCGCCAATCCGGATGGCCACTCACTGACGTTCGTGGTTCAGTGACCTGGCGGCAGAATCGCTCAACCTGGGGAATCAAAGGTTAGGTCTTGCGTTCAAAGAGTTCCTTACGGATACCCTCAGCCAACCACTGCCGGATGAGAGTTTGGTAAGGAATCGATTTCATCGTCGCAATTTTGCGAAGCGCCTGGATTTGAGCGGGATCCAGCTTGATGGAAATATTTTTGAGCCTTCTCCGCCTCTCTCCGCCCAAGATTTGCGCCCGTAGCTCTTCTTCCAAGGAGAACTCAACGGGACCCTCCTCGATTTCATTCAATATTCGGTGGCGATCGTAATATTGCGCCGTATTCTCCTTCCGCTCGGTCTCTTTTCTTCTCATTGTCAAGCTTTCCGATGCCGCTGGTAGTAGCGCCGCTCGGCGGCATCCATGTCCCACCCCGTGATCACTCGAACCAGGCCTTGCACTTTCCTCTCAAATACAATCACGAGGAGACGGCCCGAGAGCGACCGACCAAAAGAGCTTGAATCTTCAATTCTCAAGCGTTGACCCCCTTCACTCGCCCGCCGTTAAGGGCCTGACCAAGATCGGCGGACAAGGCCCGATTGATGTACACTGTGTGTGACGATTGGTTTGTCCCCAGCAAAGGTAATCGGAGGTGGAATATCGCTATCTTAACGGTTGAAGGCGTCGTCGAAAACGGCCAGATCCGGCTCCGCCACACTGTGACGCTGCCCGAGCACACTAAAGTCTATGTAGTCATTCCCGATGTCGAGCCCGCACCCCCAGCCCACATCTACAGTCCACGCCTTGTGCATCCGGAACAAGTCCCTGACTTCGCCAAGCAGATCATTGAGGTGTCGGCGGATGCCGAGCTATGACGCATCGCACTTCGATCCGCCAGCCCCGATTGTCCAGGTGATGCTGCGCAACCCGCC
>JBHHYX010000071.1:0-16500 GCA_046757765.1 Acidobacteriota bacterium
TCTGGTGCAAATCTGAGCGCCAACTCTGCGAACCTATTATTGCGCAAACCCTTAGGGGGGAGGCATGCGGAAGAGATGGTTAACGAGAAATGCGGATCCGGCCCGGGAACTCGGACATTTCCGGCCGCCAGGTTACAGTTTACAATGGAAACCATGGCACATCTTTCTGATCTGAAGTGGAGTCAGCGCGTCTTCATGAAGGCCTATCGCTACCGCCAGTATGACTGGCGGCCCGGGGCGGTGCTGGCCAAACCGCTGGCTCAGGCCCGGCTGGCGCTGGTGACGACCGCGGGCTTCTATGCCCCGGATCAAGCGCCCTTTGATGATTCCCTCAGGGGAGGGGATTTTTCTTATCGAGAAATCCCCTCCAGTGCAGACCTGCAAGATCTGCGCGTCGGTCACAAGAGTGTTGCTTTCGATCATCAGGGCATCGAATCGGACAAGAACCTGGCCCTGCCTTTGGATCGGCTGGCCGAGTTGTTGAAGGCGGGCAAACTGGGCGCGGTCAATCGGCGCCACTTCAGTTTCATGGGCTCCATCTCGGCGCCCGCAAGACTGGTCTCCCAGACCGCTCCCGAGGTCGCCTCTCTACTCCGCGCGGATGGTGTCGAGGCCGTGCTGCTGACGCCCGTCTGACCCTTGTGCCATCAATCGGTCGGATTGATCCAGAGTGTGATTGAAAAGAGCGGCATCCCCACCGTTTCCATCAGCCTGCTGGAGGAGGTCACGGGCAAGGTGAAGCCACCGAGGGCACTTCTGGTGGATGCGCCGCTCGGCTATCCGTTGGGAAAAGCGGACGACCCGATGCTGCAGAAGCGAATCATTGAGCGCGCTTTGTCTTTGCTGAGCCTCAAAGCAGATCAGCCGATAACCAGGCCCTTTTCCCCAGTTTGAAAGGAAATCGGGCATGCGGTCCAGCCGGGAGCTTCGTCAAACGCTGCAAAGGATCGACGGTCGCGGTTACAAAGCCTATCAGGATTTGCAGGGAGCCTACCAACTCCCCGGATTCACCCTCTCCATCGATCACGTTCAAGGGGATCCCTTTGCCGCCCTTTCGCGTCTGAGCGTCCGCGTCGACGCCCAGCACGCCGAGTTTCCGGCCGAACTGCGGCTGTCGCCGGTCCGGAGGATCGCCCTGGCCGATTTTCTGACCCGGGAATTCGACCGTAGCGCGCGCCGGATCGCCAAAGGCCGAAGGGGCACGGGTAAGAGCGGACGGATCGAGATCGAGTGTGGAGGCCAGGAAGTCCTGCAACGCAACAGCATCGTCGTCGGCAGCGGGTGGATCGAGTCCAGATTCACGGTTGGCCTTCCGGCCGCCGGCCGCCGCGTGCTGGCCCGCCAGGCCGAGGAGATGGTTCTGGGCGAGATTCCGCGGATCGTCCAGCAGGCCCTTTTCTACCGGCGCTTGGATGGGGCCCGCCTGCAAAGGCACGTCCTGACCCTGGAAGACCAGCAGGCGCTTCGCCGCCAACTGGACGAAAAGGGGCTGGTGGCGTTCGTTGCCGACGGTTCGATTCTGCCCCGAAGAAGCGGTATTGATGATCGGCCTCTGGAGCCCGACGGACAACAGCCCGTGATCCCTTTTGTCTCTCCCCCCAGTCTCCGCCTTCAACTCGACCGTCCCAACTCCGGCCCGATTCCGGGGATGGGTCTGCCCAAAGGGATGACGCTCATCCTGGGAGGTGGCTTCCATGGAAAATCGACGCTGTTGCGCGCCTTGGAGCGTAGCGTCTACGATCATATCCCAGGCGATGGGCGGGAATGGGTGGTCACCGTCGATTCAGCCGTCAAGATTCGGGCCGAAGACGGGAGATCGGTTGAAAAGGTGGATATCTCTCCCTTCGTCAACCATCTCCCCTTTTCCAAGGACACCACGGTCTTTTCAACGGAAAACGCCTCCGGATCGACCTCCCAGGCGGCCAACATCATCGAGGCTCTCGAGATGGGTGCGCAACTGCTCCTGATTGACGAAGACACATCGGCCACCAACTTCATGATCCGGGATGCAAGAATGCAGTCGCTGGTTGCCAAGTCCCGGGAACCGATCACGCCTTTCGTGGACTGGGTTCGGGAACTGTTCGAGAGACACGGGACGTCGACCATTCTGGTCATGGGGGGCTGCGGCGACTATTTTGAGGTGGCGGATCAGGCGATCCTGATGGACCAGTACCGGCCCCTGGAAGTCAGCCGGGAGATTCGTTCCCTGTTACAAAGCTTCCCCTCGCAACGGCAAAGTGAGCGTGAGAAGCCGTTGGACCGGATCCCCCAGCGCAGTCCCCAGCCGAGGAGTTTCGATGCCAGCCGAGGAAGACGGGAGGTGAAGATCGATGCCAGGGGCTTGAAAAGTGTCCTCTTCGGCACCACTTTGATCGATCTTGGCTGCGTCGAACAACTCGTCGACCGGGCTCAGACCCGTGCCATAGGACAAGCCATTCATTATTACGCTGAGCGCTATGCTTCCGGCGGAGAGTCCTTGAGGCAAGGGCTGGACAAGTTGGGCCAGGATTTAGAGCGGCTGGGACTGGATATTCTCTCTCCTTTCAAGTCGGGAAATCTTGCCCGTCCCCGGATCTTTGAAATAGCAGCCGCAGTGAATCGGCTCAGGACTTTGAAGGTTGGCGCGGTGAACCGCTGAGGCGTCGCTTCGGCCGGTACCAGCTGTCAGGCTCTAACTTCACTGAACCACGAACATCAGTGAGTGGCCATCCGGTTTTGGCCGGGCGCTGACGCTTCGGTTCAGTTGACAGCGTTCCATGCCCAGTCAGTGTTCGAGCTTGGACAAATACGCTTCTGCTTCGGCCAGCTGGGATGCCGCCGACCGGAAATACGCCTCTCTCTGATACAGAAACGGGACGCCGTACTCGTTGTTGACCACTGTCACCAGACTGAGGCTGCTCAGAGCGGATCCCATTTTCTGATAGGCCATGAGCACATCGGGGTCGGCGGAGTTTGAGCGGCGATGCTGACGCTCTCGGCTCCGTTTTCGTTGTCTCTTTGCGCTCTCTTCTCGGGCTGCCCGGTCCCTGCTGATCCCGGTGGAAGAGTCCAGTTAGCCGACGGCTGAAATCCGGGATTGTTGGGAGGATTGATTGGCGATGTCGAGGGCTGCCACGCGGTACGCTTCGGCCATGGTAGGGAAGTTGAAAATGTTCTCCACGAAAGCGCCCACGCAACATTCGAAAAGAATCCCCATCTGGCCGAGATGAATCAGTTCAGTGGCGCCTTCCCCGACGATGTGAACTCCCAGTACTCCTTTTCCGTGTCGATCCGCCACCAGTTTCAGGAAGCCATTCTGGATGGCGGAGATCTGTCCACGGGCAAGTTCATCGAATGCCGCGCGGCCGACCAGGGCTCCGGCCGGACATTGGGCCGCTTCTTTCTCAGACAGGCCGACACTGGCCATTTCCGGAATGGTGTAAACCCCGATCGGAATGGTCGTCCAGTGGCTCCCGGGCTGAATCCCTAGAGCGTGACAGGCCGCCCGCCGGCCCTGTTCCATGGAAGTAGCGGCCAGCGAGGGAGGCCCGATGACATCGCCCGCCGCATAGATGTGAGGAACGGCAGTGCAACAGTGCTCGTCCACCTCCAGGACTCCTCGCTGAGTGACCCCCAGCCCGGCAGCTTCAATGTTCAGCCCCTCCAGGTTGGCGACGCGGCCCAGGGCGACCAACATTTTCTCGCCTTCCACCCGCTGCCCGTCTTTGAGGCGGGTGACCACCCTGTCCACTCCGTCCCAGCAGACCTCTTCGATCTGCCGGTTCCCGAGGTACTTTCCTCCTCGCCTCTCGAAGCTGCGCAGGAAACGATCGGTGAGCTCCGGATCCATGAAACGAAGAGGCCGGTTGGAACGGTCGATCATGGTCACGCGGACCCCCAACTCCCCCAGAATGGAAGCATATTCACTGGCAATCACGCCCCCTCCCAGGACAGTCAGCGACTGCGGGAGGTAAAGCATTGAGAGAATGGAATCGCTGTCCAGGATATACTCGTGATCGACGGGAATGTCGGCGGGCCGGCGGGGTCGGGATCCGGTTGCGACAACAATGAAATCAGCACTCAGCGTCTGATTGGAGCCGTCGATGGCCTCGATTTCGACCTTTCGCCTGGAAAGGAAGCGCGCCCGGCCGTGAAAACGCACGATGGCGTTCCTGCTGAGCTGACTCTCCATGTACTCCACATGGCCCCGAACTACGCTCTCCATTCGGTGGATCAGGCTGCTCACCTGGAGGTCCTCCGGAAGTTCGACCTTCAAGACGGGGTTCCGTTTGAGACGGGAGAGGTTGAGAGCGGTTTCCCTCAGGGTCTTACTCGGGATTGTGCCGCGATGGACGCAGGCCCCCCCAACCTTTCGTTCCCGCTCGACGATGCCGACCTTCATTCCTCCCTTGGCGCCCTGAACGGCCGCCTTCTGACCGGCAGGTCCGCTGCCGATGACAAGGAGATCGTAGTGGGAGGGGGGATTGGAAGATCGACTCACAGTGCCAGTGCCTCCACTCTCTCGACCACGGTCGGACCCCTGAGGATGAGTCTCTCGATATCGTCAGGGTAAAGGTTTAGATCCCGGAAAGCCTGATGGTTGCGGAACTCCTCCTCCTCAAATGTCCCCGGGGAGAGGCAATGAGTGGCGAGCAGGCCGGCGACAAAAGTGTTTTCCGCATCTTCGGCAAAAGCGGGCGCCTGGCGGTAGGACTCGCACCACTTGATGCTCTCTCGGACTTGCTCGGGAAGCCCCCACTCTTCAGCCAGTCTGGCGCCAAAGGAAGGGTGGAAATCGTCCAGCAACTGAAGCACTTGTATTCTGCCCAGGCGGAGTCCTAATTGCTTCTCGATGCGGCTGATGGCGCCAAGCACGAGAGGCTTTCCAATAGCGTGAAGCAGACCACACAAGAACCCGATCTCCACATTGCGCCGTCTCATTCGCGCAATTTCCTTGGCATAAATCCCACTGGCCAGCGCGTGTCTCCAGATGCTCCTGACAACAGACTCGTAACCCGGCGCCTGAAACAAGTGGCCTTTCACGGAGAGGGAGAGGGCAATCTCCCGAAGCGGATTCATTCCCAGACGCGCAATCGCCTGCTGCAGCGAAACGATGGCAGTGCGGCCTCCGAAGGCTGCCGAATTGGCGACCTTCAGCACATTTCCGGCCAGAGCCTGGTCCTGGTGAATGATCTTGGAGAGTTTGGCGGCGCTGGAGCGGTCATCCCCCGCCATGGTGAGCACCTGGCTGGAGACCTGAGGCAGGAGGGGAAGCTCGATCTCCTTCCGCTCG
This sequence comes from Acidobacteriota bacterium, assembly GCA_046757765.1. Classification (GTDB taxonomy): domain Bacteria; phylum Acidobacteriota; class UBA6911; order RPQK01; family JBHHYX01; genus JBHHYX01. The sequence continues at coordinate 5,273 of JBHHYX010000071.1, forward strand.
AGCTGCCGGCTCAAAGCCTCACTGACCAGCTCCTTGGAGTGCACGGGAGCGGCAGCTTGCCCCTCGCCGTTCAAATCTTGAAAACCCGTCCTGAGGTCCATCTTCACTAATACCTGTTTCGGTCAATCAAAGCAGTGCTTTAGCCCGGATTATGCACCAGGTTTCGTCGCGAGGCGTCGGAAACGCCCGCGCTGACAAGGCGTTACGCCCGAGGCCCCCGGAGGCGTAGTCGTGCATTACGTCGAGGAGGCCGAGGGTGGGCAACGCAGTCAGCGCGGATGATAACGGCGCCGCAGCAGAAAGCTGGTGAATAGTCCGGGTTAGCCCGGATTTCTCATGACCCGCCTTCGACGGCGCCGGGGTTGAAAACGGCGAGTGCGAGAAAATCCCGGTGCACTCAAGTCACCCGGAGAAACTCAAGTCACCCGAATAAACTCCGATAAGGGAATCAAATGAAGAATTTTGCCTATCAGCCCGAAGAGAGCGTCCTGGACCGGCGGAGAGAGATGAGGCGGGAACTCTCCTTTCCCTGCCGAATCATTTGGCGGAACCAGTCATTTGAAGGGCGAGTGCTGGACCTCTCGCTGGATGGCGCCTTTGTGCAGACCGACACCGTACCGCTGGAAGGCGCGGATGTCGAGATCGTCATCGTGGAAGAAGGCGCGGAGGTCGTCATCGGGGCCTCGGTTCTTCACACAGGGACGTATCGCGCGGGCCCTCAGAACCTGCAAGGGTTCGGGGTGAAATTCTCGAATCCTCCCGCTCAGGTGATCGAGAGGCTGATCCAGACCCATCAATGGAGAGTCCCCTCTCCGAAAAAGCGCATTTACCCGACACGAGTCCATCTCGATGTCGGTCGGGCGCTGCGACGGATGCTCGACACCAACAAAGAGCTGTGGCTTGTTTTCTCCCTGATTGTGATTTCGGCGGTGTTGAACTTCCTGGTTTCGTCCAACCAGATGGTGCTTGGATTCTACAGCCTGCCGACTCTTTTCTCCGCCTATTTTTACGGCCGGCGCCATGCCACGCTGACTGCTTTGGCCAGTGTTCTCCTGGTCTTCTTTGTAACTCAGCTGCCGGTAGTCCCATCCCCCTTCCACACCATGAGTTCCCCCTTCGGGTTGCAGCTGGTGGTATGGGGAGGGACGCTGATCGTCACAGCCTATGCCATGGGAACCTTGTACGAGCGGATGCAGTACCGGGCCCGGGAACTGCGTCAAACCTACAATGGCATCCTTTTGATTCTGCAGCACTTTATATCCAACGACCAGTACACCCAACATCACTCCTATCGAGTTTCCGTCTATGCCACCACAATCGCCTCCGAGATGGGATTGGATGGCGACCGGGTTGAAGATATTCGAACTGCGGCTCTGCTGCACGATATAGGCAAGCTCAAGATCAGCCGCGACATCCTCTATAAGGCCGCCAGGCTCACTGAAGAGGAATATGAACACCTGCGGGAACACGTCGATCGAGGAGTCTCCATACTCGAGCCCTTCAGGGGATCGCTGCGCCGTATTCTTCCCATGGTTCTCGCCCATCACGATAACTTCGACGGCACCGGTTACCATTCACTGAAGGGGGAGGACATCCCGCTTGGGGCTCGGATCATTGCCGTTGCCGACGTCTACGACGCCACCACCAGCGACCGGCCCTACCGAAAGGCGATGTCCCCCTTTGAGGCCAAAGAGATCATCCTCAAGGGAATGGGGAGGGACTTTGACCCTCAAGTGGTCAAAGCCTTCTTATCCGCTTTTCGGACCGGAGGCCTGGAAGTTCCCCCGGCTCTGGCCTAGCCCGGATTATGTACCAGGTTTCGTCGCGACGCGTCGGAAGCGCAGCGCTGACAAGGCGTTACGCCCGAGGCCCCCGGAGGCGTAGTCGTGCATTACGTCGAGGAGGCCGAGGGTGGGCAACGCAGTCAGCGCGGGTGATAACGGCGCCGCAGCAGAAAAGCTGGTGAATAGTACGGGTCGAGCCTTCCAGTCTGCACCGACTCCGCAGTTGTCTCGGAACAGCATTTCCATCCTGATCGTCACAGTCGTTTCCATCTGCCGCAACTTTGAAGGCATCGAGTCTTGGGTGCTGGTGCGGAAGCTGTCTCCGCCCCAACAGGAGCCGCCACCCCCGTAGAAGGGACTCTTCGAGACTGCTATACTCGTTTCTCCGATCGGTCCGGCAGAATCTGCGGGAGGTAGTGTATGAGGAAGATTGCGATTCTGGGTGCTGCGGGAAGAGACTTTCACAACTTCAACGTCGTTTTCAGGGAAGACTCCCGCTACCAGGTCGTGGCCTTTACCGCCACTCAGATTCCCGGCATCGACGGGAGGCGCTACCCGCCGGAGCTAGCCGGATCTCGATACCCCGAAGGCATTCCCATTGTTCCTGAAGAGGCACTGGAGCAGTTGATCCGAGAGGAGGCGGTCGATGTAGTGGTTTTCTCCTACAGCGATGTTCCCTACTCCCACATCATGCACCTGTCGGCCAGGGCCCTGGCGGCCGGGGCGGACTTCTGGCTGCTGTCCGCGGAACGGACCCAGATCAAGCCCAGCGTGCCCTTGCTCTCCGTGTGTGCGGTGCGCACGGGATGTGGCAAGAGCCCGACCTCGCGCAAAGTCGCCGCTATTCTCCGAGATCATGACCTGCGGCTGGTCGTGATCCGGCACCCGATGCCCTACGGGGATCTCGCCCGGCAGGCCGTGCAGCGATTCTCCAGGCTGGACGATCTGGACCGTCACGAGTGCACGATCGAAGAGCGGGAAGAGTACGAGGCTCATCTTCGCATGGGGACGATTGTCTATGCTGGGATTGATTACGCTCGCATCATTCGAGAGGCTGAGAAGGAAGCCGACGTCGTGCTCTGGGACGGGGGCAACAACGACACGTCCTTCTACCGCTCGGATCTTGAGATTGTGGTGACCGATCCCCTTCGGTGCGGCCATGAACTCGCCTATTACCCGGGCGAGGTGAATCTGCGTCGGGCCGACGTGGTGCTGATCAACAAGGTCAACACGGCCAGCCCTGAGAACGTTGCCGCTTTGCGCCAGAACATCCAAAGAGTGAATCCTGATGCCATCATTGTTGAGGGGGATTCCCTGGTTCGAGTCCCTCACGCTGAGACCATCCGAGGCAAGCGGGTGCTGGTCATCGAGGATGGGCCGACGGTGACCCACGGTGGAATGGCTTATGGCGCCGGAGTGATCGCGGCCAGGCAAAACGAAGCCGCTGAGCTGGTGGATCCCCGTCCCTATTCGGTCGGTTCCATCCGGGCCACTTTTGAACGCTATCCGCATCTCAGCGAATTGCTCCCGGCGATGGGTTACGGGGAGGTCCAGCAGAGAGAACTGGAGAAAACCATCGATGCCACACCCTGCGATCTGGTTCTGGTGGCCACCCCGATAGATCTGGCCGGGCTCATTGAAATCACGAAACCCAGCTTGCGGGTCACCTACGACCTGGCGGAGAGGACTCAGCCCGACTTCGGGGAGATCGTTGCCGATTTCATCGCTCGTCACGTGCGGCTTTCCGTTGCAGCTCAATCGCTGAAGAAAGGGACTGGCTCATGATCGAACCAGGTTTTCAGACTCCCTCCCCCACTTCCCGCCTGGCCAAGAACCACCTTCTGGGTCTGGCCGATCTCAGTGGGCACGAAATCCGTTCTCTGATCGAGCTGGGTCTGCGGGTGAAGGCCGATGGCGCGACATTTTCGCAAAAGCTGGAGGGAAAGATCCTGGCGATGCTGTTCGAAAAGCCCAGCCTGAGGACACGCGCGACCTTTGAGATCGCCATGCTGCAGCTGGGCGGACGCGCTCTCTACTTGGGGCCCCAGGAGGCCGGCCTCGGGAAGCGTGAAAGTGTCCCCGACGTGGCCCGCAATCTTTCTCGCTGGGTCGATGGAGTGATGGCCCGGGTCTTTGCCCACCAAAGTCTTGTTGAACTGGCCGCATGGGGGAGCATCCCCGTCATCAATGGCCTCTGCGATTTCGAACACCCCTGCCAGGCTCTGGGTGATTTCTTGACCTTCCAGGAGCACAAGGGAAAGCTGACAGGCCGGCGCCTGGCCTGGGTCGGGGATGGTAACAATGTGGCCCACTCGCTCATTTTTGGCGCCGCTCGTCTGGGCCTGTCGATGCGTGTGGCGACACCGGAAGGCTATGAGCCCGATCGGGAAGTGGTGGAAAAGGCCCGCGCCTGGGGCGGCGACTTAATGCTGACTCGGGATCCCAGGGAAGCCGTGGAAGGCGCGGATGCCGTCTACACCGATGTCTGGGCCAGCATGGGACAGGAACAGGAAGCCGAGGAGCGGGCTCGCGTCTTTCGTCCCTTCCAGGTCAACCGGGCACTGATGGATCAGGCAGGTTCGAAGGCGCTTTTCATGCACTGTCTACCCGCCCACCGAGGGGAAGAGGTCAGCGATGAGGTCATCGATTCTCCCCGTTCGATCGTCTTCGATCAGGCTGAGAACCGGCTCCACGTCCAGAAGGCAATCCTGCTCACCCTTTTGAGCTGAACAACACAACCTGTCGCGGGAGCACCGGGGAACTCGGAGGAGGAAGGTTTTCTTCCTTATCCTGGCGCAACCGGGTGGGCTAATCGACTGCCGGCTCCAAAGACCGGAGGAATGATGAAGAACCAGAATCCGAGTCCAACCTTCAACGCTGCAGTGGAACAGGTGCGGCTGGCCGAGAAGTACGGCGCCCACAATTACCATCCCCTTCCGGTTGTCATCGAACGGGGTCGCGGAGTTTGGGTGTGGGATGTGGAGGGAAACAAGTACCTGGACTGCCTCTCCGCCTACTCGGCCCTCAATCAGGGACATTGCCACCCGCGCATGGTCCAGGCCCTCCGCAATCAGGCCGTGAAGCTGACCTTGACTTCCCGGGCCTTCCACAATGATCAAATGGGTCCTTACTTGAGGAAGCTGTGCCGGCTCTGCAACATGGAGATGGCACTGCCGATGAATACGGGCGCCGAAGCCGTGGAGACGGCCATCAAGACCGCTCGGAAGTGGGGATACACCTGTAAGGGAGTGGAACCAGATCGGGCTGAAATCATCGTGTTTTCAGGAAACTTCCACGGCCGGACCACCACCATTGTGGGCTTTTCCACCGATCCCCTCACGCGAGCCCACTTCGGCCCATTCACTCCCGGTTTCGTGGTGGTGCCCTACGGAGACCTGGAGGCGGTTCGGGCGGCCATGAAACCCCATACCGTTGCCATTCTGGTGGAGCCGATCCAGGGGGAGGCGGGGGTGGTGGTGCCGCCTGAGGGCTTCCTGGGCGGGCTTCGTCAAATCTGCTCGGAAAACGAGGTTCTGCTCATGGCCGATGAGATTCAGACTGGATTGGGAAGGACCGGTCGCCTTTTCGCCTGCGACCACGAGGATGTGGTTCCCGACCTCTACATTCTGGGCAAGGCCCTGAGTGGCGGCTTCTATCCCGTTTCGGCGGTGGTGTCGAGGTCGGCCATACTGGGCGTCTTCGAGCCCGGGGACCACGGCTCTACCTTCGGGGGCAATCCGTTGGCCTGTGCTTTGGCCTGTGAGGCGCTCGACATCCTCCTGGAGGAGCAACTGGCGGACCGGGCCGCCCAACTGGGCAATTACTTCATGCAAGGACTCCGGGAGATCGGTTCGCCTCATGTCCGTTCGGTGCGGGGCAAGGGGTTGCTGATCGGAGTCGTTGTTGGAGAAGAATCCGGACCCGCTCGGCCCTTCTGCGAAAGACTCCAGAAGCGGGGAATCCTTTGCAAAGAGACCCACCGCCAGGTCATCCGCTTTGCACCTCCACTGGTAATCGAGAAAGAAGACATCGACTGGTGCCTGGGCCACGTCCGTCAGGTCCTCAGCTGAAGCGTCCGCTCTTTCAGAGCTTTGCCAGGCTCCGCTGGAAAGGACTCGGCGCACCCAACCCGCCTTTCCGCCCTTCGAAAACTTTTTTGGAACCGTCATTACTACTCTTACGTAGTAAGCGAAAAGGAGCGAGATGGCTGGACGCATTTCCCGAATCAGCTTTGACCCGCGAAAGAAGGGACTCAAGAGAGTTCTGGGTGAACTCGAGAGCCAGATCATGGAGATTCTCTGGAGTCTCTCGGAGGCGACGGTCCGGCAGGTCCACGCCCGGCTCCAGGAGCGGCGGAAGATCGCTTACACGACTGTCATGACGGTGATGTCGCGCTTGGCCGAGAAAGGCCTCCTCGAGCGTCGAAAAGAGGGAAACGCCTACGTTTACCAACCCCTCTCATCGCGGCGGGAGTTCACCCATTCCGTGGTCGGGTCGGTGATCGCCAGTCTGATTCGGGATTTTGGAACTCCCACGATGACGCAGTTTCTGGAGTCCGTCGAGGAAGAGGATCCCGAATCGATTGAGGAATTGGCTCGTTTGATCGAGGAGCGACGTGGGCGAGATGTTTGAGTGGCTGGCCGGATACTATCTGCAGCTCATCTTGAATCTCAAGATCCTGTTGACCAACCCCTCCGCGTGTTATGCAGTAGGCTACCTGCGGCTTTTCAGTCTCACGCTGCTGGCTCTGCTCTCATTGAAGGTGCTCTTGCACGTGGCGGCGGTTCGGTGGCTGCGACGTTCTTTTTCCACCTATCCCGAGCGTCAGGATTCGAAGCTGATGCAAGTTTATCGGCAAGCCGCCCGCGAAGCGCGAGTGTCACGCCGGCCGGCGCTGTACCGATTTGCCAACCGGCGGCCGCTGGCCTTTACGGTCGGGGTCTTCAGGCCGGCTGTTTTCGTGGCGCCCTGCCTGGTAGAGCAACTCCCGGACGCGGAATTGAGGGCGACACTGGTTCACGAACTCGGGCACATCCGGCGGCGAGACAACCTTCGGGTCTGGTTGCAGGAACTTTTTCTGGCCCTGATTCCCGCCCTTGTCGTCCAATGCTTCGCCAACCATTTTATTTTCAGCGGTTCCAACTCTGATCTTGCCATCGGGGGCGCCGTAGCAGGTCTGCTGATCTTCCGGTTGGCGCTGTGGCGTCCCCTTCGCTGGCTGCGCGAGCGCTCCTGTGATGATCTGACAGTGGAAGTGATCCAGGATCCCTTGACGCTGGCGTCCTCGTTGATTCGGGTCTGGAGATTGGGTCGTTCCTTACCCCCGCAGCGCTGGGGGTGGAGCCTGCCCACCGCGCAGCCCTTCCTGCGCCACCATTCCCCTTTGCAGGGCCGGATCAGACGGTTGCTGAATTACCGCCCGCCACGCCTGAAACGCCTGTTGGCCAGGCTCTTCATAGCGATGGGAACGGTTTGGCTGGTCTTTGTGGTAGCGTTTCTACTCCGCTTCCATCTGTCGGAGCAGAGCCGATTGGTCCGGCCCGCCAGCGTGCAACCCTGTCCGGGAGCTGCTTTGCTGCTGAAATGAGGGTTTTTCTATGGGTGTTAGAACTACACGATGTAGTATATTTCGCGCCCACCTGGAAGGGAAACCGGTTGTGCCTGAGCGCCTCAAGAACGGACCGGTTGCGGCAGGGCTGTCCGCTGTCTGTGTGCTCGTCCTTATCGTCGCCGTGGCCCGAGCGGAGGAACCACACAACGCGTTCGACTTTGAGGCGGTGGGACTGGAGGGCCGGACTTTCAGCGGACTTTCTCTCCGGGGTCGGGTGGTATTACTCGATTTTTGGGCCACCTGGTGCGGGCCCTGCGTCAAAGCTATTCCCACGCTGAATCAACTCCGAAACGAATTCAAGTCGCGCGGCTTTGAGGTGGTGGGAGTGGCTTCCTACTCCGGCACCGTCGAGGATGTGCGGGAGTTCGTGGCCAGGCTCGAGCCCCACTACCCGATCGTAGTGGGGGATGAGGACCTGGTGGAACGCTTTCAGGTGATTGGGTATCCCACTTATTTCCTGGTGAACCGTGGGGGAAAAATCGTGGACACGTTCGTCGGGGAGATTGAGAGTGTGCGCGAGGAGGTGACTGCAAAGATTCGGCAACTGACCCGGTCAACGCCTCCTCTGCCGGAAAGGAGAACACCGTGAAAAGGCTTTTGTTTCTCATCCTGCTGGGCACGGTAGCGGCGATGGCTCTGGTGGTGGCTGTTTCGGCCCCGAATGAGCTCTCCAAACCCGCTCAACACATTGTGGATTATCTGCTCGAGGATTGGCAGAAGTCCATGCACTCGACCCCCATCGCCCAGGCCATGGAGAATCTGGGGATGGCTGCGGACGATGCGCTGCGATTGCAGGTCGGAGAGCATTTTCGGGCCCACAAGGATCTGCATTTCAATCTGCGCTCCTGGGGCGTCAACAACTACTTGCTGAGCGACGAAGAGAAGCGCATGGCGAAACTGCTCATCAACACCTACGACGACAAGGGCCAGTTGCCCGAGCTGGGATCGATGAGTCTTTCGCTGGATATCGGGTCGGATCGACTGAAGAGCCGTCTCGACTTCTTGCGCCAGGCCGGTCTTCTGACGCCTTCAGCAGGCAGCGAGCTCGGTTACGGGCTGACCCGGAAGTATCGGCGCTGGGGAGGGCCACTGCGTTTCAACTATCACACCGTTACCATCGGAGGTGAGAAGCCTTTTGCGGTTTGGTGAGCGGTCGACTATTTGCTGGTGGTCACCAGCTCCGACCGGCAGGGCGAGAAGTATCGAGATGTGGCTTTTCGACTCGACGACTCCTGCGCTCATTGCAGCAAGAAGATCGAAGTGGAAATCAAGAATGGAGAAGTCACCTCCCTCAACCCCGACACGGTCTATGTCCAGCAGGGGGGTGGCTGAGCGGTCGACAACCTCTTCTGGTCAGAAGAGCACCTGAACGATTGGCTCAGTCAAAATCGCGCTTACAAGCGCTTGCGCCACTTGCCGATCCGCGACTTTCTGAAATGGATCAAGGAAAGACGCCGCAACTGAGCTAGTACCGCGTCTCATAAGTTCCAAGAGCAGACTTGGCAATCTGTCATATCCCATTTAAATGAGATGAAATAATACGAACTTGTAGGCAGAAGCCAAAGATATGGTCTGAAATACTCTTGACTTAAAGCAGTTCCCTGGGTACACTCGGGTATAAACGTATTATCTGTGTCCAGGGAGCCGGAAATGACAAATGACCTCAATGACCTCACCTTCTCGGAGACACACTCGAAGAAGCGTCTCGCCAAGGCCTGCCAAATCTTGGGACGATCCGTGGTGCTGCGCATCATCGGTTTTGCGCTCTTCCTGCAAGGTGCCAAGCGCGAAGATATCGCCCAGCGTCTGAAGATCCCGGTTGGAACCTTTCTTTCCCTCTTGACTCGAATCCATCGCACTGGTTTCGATGCCTTCCAGGACCAGCGCTCAGCCCGGGTATCATCACCTCCACCCGTGCACGGCAAACAGAAGACCAGCCTCCGCAAGGAGTACGATTGGATCTGCGTTGATTTCGGCGATGAACGATCTATCCGCATGCCCGTCAAGGATTCTCACCAATGCCGCGTGGTTCTATTGAATCTTCTTGAAAGTGGACTGCTTTCCTCCTCTCAAGTCTCGCAAGCCTTGGGAATCTCCGCAAGACAAACTCGGTGGCTTCACAAGAAATTCAAAGAGCAAGGGGCTCTTTCAATCGTGGACCAGCGCCGGGGCCAGCGCAAAGAGTATCGATTCACTCCGGAGGTCAAGGCGGAGATGATCCAACAGTTCGTCCTCAATGTCCTTACCGGCAAATCCGCATCCGGCCAACAACTGGCCCTGGAGTTGAGGCGGCGATGCGAACTGGAGTTGGCACCCAGGACGATTCGCCTCCACTTGGGCAAACTGGGGCTGCCGGAAATCAAAGGTTCACTTCCCGCTCTGATCGAGGAAGTAAAAAAAACTCCTGAATCTGCTGGCTGAGATCTCAATTGAATTCTCCTTGAGGGAAAGCTTGAGTCCCGCCCAGGCCACTCGACGGGGAGAGCGAATTCAGATGCTCCAACTGCGGCGGGAAGGGGTGACATCCTCTGTGATTGCATGGTTTTTGAACCGGCACGTATCGACCGTGCGAAGGTGGCAACACCATTTCGAGAAAGGGATGGACTTGACCGACAAACCCCGAAGTGGCCGGCCGCCCACCTATCCCGCTGCCGCACAGTACCGCGTCCTCTCCTTTTACTGCCAGGCTTGTCCGCTTCCCGGCTACTCCTCGTGGAACCTTCGAACAGCCCGCAAATACCTGGCTGAAAACCCTCAAATCTTGAATTGCTCTCCCAGCCATTCCACCCTCCAACGAATCCTCAGCAATCACGCATTGGCCCCTCATCGACGCAAATACTTTCTTCAAATCAGGGACCCGGACTTTTTCCCCAAGATGGAACACATCCTCCCCTTTCTACTCCATCCTCCGGAACTCTTCTTTCTCTTCGATGAGTGTCCAAACCTTCAGGCTCTCCAACGCAAAGACCCACCCCTGCCTCCCAAAAACGGCAAGCCCGCCTACACCGGCCACGACTACATTCGCCGCGGCACCACCGACCTCATGATGTTCCTCCAAATGAAGACGGGACTGGGGTTTGGCCAATGTACCCCGGACCACACAACTCAAACACTCATCCGCGTTTTCAAAAAACACGTTCGCCGTCAACCCTCCGACTCACAACTCTTTTACCTCATGGACAATCTATCCCCCCATTTCAACCACCAATTCTGTTGTGCTGTGGCTCAACTCTCCGGGGAGGACTATGTTCCACTAAAAACCGGCGCCCTGCGCCGCTCTTGGCTCCAGTCACGGGACAAGCGCATTGTGGTGCTCTTCACTCCCTTCCACGGTTCCTGGCTTAATCCCATTGAAATCTGGTTCGGCATCCTTCATCGACACTGTCTCCGGGGCAAAGACTTCTTATCGGTGCGCCACCTGATGGAAACCATCTATCTCTTCATCGGCACCTGGAACGACCAGTTCTGCCACCCGTTTAACTGGAGCTACGATGGTGAGGGGCTTCACGCCAAGGCAGTGCGCCGATTTACCCAATTCCTCTACCTCCAGAGCCCCACCATGGATTCCAAGTTCCTCTCCGACGAATTGTTCCTGATGTGCAATCTTGCCCACAACTATACAGACCGGGTGGCTCAAGAAGATTGGATCCAGTTGAGAGAATCCTTTGCCCAAAGGCAACCCTTCATCTCGAAAATCCTTGAGAATGAACCCGGCCCGAAACGCCGAGACCGACTGATCAACGCGATCTCCTTCTTTAACAATATCGCTTGGAACTAGCCGGAAATCTCAAATCTCCAAAATGACTCGCAGAACTTATGAGACGCGGTACTAG
>JBHHYX010000072.1:0-16491 GCA_046757765.1 Acidobacteriota bacterium
TCTGGTTCCGGAGTGCAACCATAAACTATGCTCGCCCCTGTCCTCCTGTTTGGATTCAGCAAGATAGTTCGGACGCTCTCTCTTCAATTCGGACAATTTTCTGCCATTCGGCACGGTTTTATGCACCTGTTTATGCACCAAGCGAACGAACGGAAGAGACCTCAGTTCCCAGTGTTTGTTCTCGTCCAGCCCAGACGAAGGGCATTGAGAATCACAGCTAGCGACAATCCCATATCACCTACAGCAACGGCGAGCCACAAGCTGATCAGACCCGGGAAGGCCAATGCTCCAAAACCGCCTTTGATGGAGATGGATGCCGCAATGTTTTGCTTGATGACTGCAACGGACTTGTGACTCAGTTCCACCAGATAGGGAATCTTGCTTAAGTCGTCTTGCATCAAGGCGACATCAGCCGTCTCAAGCGCCACGTCGCTTCCAATGGCGCCCATAGCGATGCCCACGCTAGCGCGGGCTAGAGCGGGAGCGTCGTTGACGCCGTCGCCTACCACTACCACGTCGCCGTATCTCTGACGCAGTTGTTCCACAACTGTGACTTTATGCTCCGGAAGCAGTTCGGCGTGCACCTCATCAATCCCAAGTTGTCTGGCTACAGCCTGAGCTGTTCCCTGCGTATCGCCCGTCAGCATAACCGTTCGAATGCCCTTGGAGCGAAGCACCTGAATGGCCTTTTGTGCCGTCGGTCGCGGACGGTCGGAAACAGCGATGTACCCTAAGATCCGATCCTCTGAGCCCAGAAGCACTATCGTTGCTCCGCGTTGCTCAGCTTGTTGAATCCGGCCGTCGAGGAATCGGAAGCCCTTCTCCGCAAACAGCCGACGGCTGCCCAGGAAATAACCAGTACCTCCAATCACGGCTTCCGCTCCTTTGCCTGTGATTGACCGGAACTCGTTGGTCTCTGGAATCTCCAGATCACGTTCAGCCGCACTCTCTACAATTGCCCGCGCGATTGGATGCTGCGACTTCTGCTCAATTCCCGCGGCCAGTTTCAATATCTCCATTCGATCCGTGGTGTCCAAAGGTTCGATTGAGTCCACTTTCAACAGACCTTCAGTCAGCGTTCCAGTCTTATCGAAGGCGAAGACTCGCGCCTTGCGGATGGCCTCGATGTATTCTCCACCCTTGACCAGTACGCCCTGGCGAGCGGCACTGGTAAGCGCTGCGACGATAGAAACAGGAGTAGAAATTGCCAAGGCGCAAGGGCACGAAACCACCAGCAAGACCAGAGCACGATAGAACCATGTCGAGAAGGCCTGCCCCAAAAGCAGGCTGGGCAGGGTTGCCACCAGCAGGGCCAAGACCACCACCGTGGGGGTGTAGTATCGTGCGAACCGCTCGACAAAGCGTTCCGTTCGCGACTTCCTTTGTTCTGCTTCTTTTACGAGAGCAACAATCCGGGAGAGCACCGTTTCCGTGGACCGCTTCGCAACTTCAATCTCCAGGTAGCCCTCGTTGACGAGTGTTCCAGCGTAGACCTGATCGCCCGGTTGTTTCTCGACAGGAATAGACTCTCCCGTGATGGCGGCCTGATTGACAGTGGAACTCCCTTCACGTACCAAGCCATCCAACGGAATTTTCTCTCCTGGCCGGACAATCGCGATCTCCCGCACTTGTACTTCTTCGGTAGGAACGGAGACTTCTTCTCCGTTTCGGCGGATGCGGGCGCTTGGAGGCGCCAGCTCCAACAGCTTGGCAATGCTCGTGCGGGCTCGATCTTCTGCGTATCCTTCTAGTCCCTCGGCGACGGCAAAGAGAAACAGGACTGCTGCTCCCTCCTCTCCGTGGCCAATACCGAAGGCTCCGACGGCCGCTATTGTCATGAGAAAATTCATTTCCAGCCGCAAGCGAAGCAAGGCGCGCCAAGCACGCCGTAGAATCTCGTGGCCAGCCAGGAGCGCCGAAACGGCAAACACAAATTCTGCCGGCCAGTGGAGGGCGTAGTGAAATTCGAGCAATAAGCCTGCTCCCAGCAGGAAACCCGCCACTATGAGAAGCCAAATGGTTCGGCTGGCGAGCCAGCCCGGCAGTTGAATGCCGCACCGTTGGCGGAACTCGGGAGGGCTAGCGGGCGTTGTGGCGGGTGCAGGGATTCTTGTCATGCTTTTCCTCTAGGGAGATTCTGGCAGTTCAGTTCGCCAGGTTGAGCTGCTTGCCCTGCCCGCTTGGCAGCACCAAATAGGTCAGTATTGTTTTGTCTGGAGGATTCCATACGCCGTTGTTGCCAACCCCGCGAGGATAAGCACGCGTCCAGCGATGTCCCATCGCGTGATTTTCGGGCCGTCGATGTAGGCAGCGAAAGCCCAGCCCATGAGTTTGTAAGCGAAGATGTAGTAAATGGGGAAGGCGTGCGTAAAGGACCACCCACTGCGCGCTACCATGACGGCAACAGCACCGTAGACAGCCATTGCACTCATGGCCAGCAAGAATTGGGCAGCAGGTCTTTTCGTGAGGTAGCCCCCTGCATCGCCCAGGTTTTCGAAAAAGGCGCACAGCATCAGCAATCCTAGCAGGCTTAGGAACTTCATTTTGACCTCCTTCCCCTAGATGGCCTCCGCACCGCGCTTACGGGTTCGGATATGCACGATGTCGCTGACCTCGGAAATAAAGATCTTTCCGTCGCCAGGATTGCCCGTGTGAGCCTGGCTCGTGATTATCGCTACGACTTCGTCAAGAAGATCGTCAGACACAACAATCTCCAGCTTCACTTTCCTGACTCCAAAGACTTCGGCGTCTTGGGCTGAGCTCTCTGTGTCAGTCGCGCGGCCATGTCCGAATCCCCTGACCTCGGAGACAGTAACACCGGGCAGCTTCGCCATTTCACGCAAAGCTGCTACGACGTTGTCTGCCATAAAGGGCTGGATAATGGCTTTGATCTCTTTCATTACGCCCTCCTATTACCTAGATTTCGATCTCAGTTCGCTTTTCCTCAAACCACCGATAAACAGCAGGCAGAACAAAGAGAGTGAGTATCGTAGAGGTCACGAGCCCGCCGATGACCACTGTGGCGAGGGGACGCTGAACCTCAGCTCCTGCGCTAGTGGAAAGCGCCATGGGTACGAAGCCGAAGCTGGCCACGAGTGCCGTCATGAGGACTGGACGGAGCCGTGTCATCGCGCCGCCCACTACAGCTTGCTCCAAGGATTCCCCTTCTTGGCGCAACCGATTGATGTAAGAGATCAGCACAACGCCATTGAGTACTGCCACGCCGGAGACGGCAATAAAGCCGACGCCTGCTGAAATGCTGAACGGCATCCCGCGGAGAGCCAAAGCGAAAATGCCACCCGTCACAGCCATCGGCACGTTCAGGAAGATGAGTAAGGCAGGCCGCACCGTGTTGAAAGTGGTGTAGAGCAGCACGAAAATGAGAAACAGCGCAACGGGAACAACAAGGGCAAGCCGCCGCGAGGCCCGTTGCAGGTTCTCAAACTGCCCGCCCCACTCGATCCAGTAGCCAGGAGGGAGGGATACCTTCTCCTTAACAGCCTGTAGTGCCTCAGCGACGAAGCTGCCGAGGTCGCGGCCCCTGACGTTAGTTTCCACATTAATGCGGCGTTGAATCTTGGTTCGGCTGATTTGCGCCGGGCCTTGCGCCGCTTCGATCCGCGCAAGCTGGCTGATGGGGATCAGTCGCCCGCGTGGGTCAGCTACTTTGAGCTCTCCGATCTTGTCCAGTTGATCTCGGTCTGAGGATTCGAAGCGCACCTGCAGGAAGAATCGTTTTTGCCCTTCGAGAACTTGGCCGGCCACTCGCCCACCAATCGCTTCGACTGTATCCAGCACGTCGCGCGCGTTGATGCCGTACCGGGCAATCTGGTCTCGAAGAATTTCAACTCGAAGATAGGGCAGGCCAGAAACCTGTTCGGCCTTTACGTCGGCAGCTCCACGAACCTGCGAGACGACGCGAGCGATCTCATCGGCCTTTTGGCGCAGTGTTTCCAGGTCGTTGCCGTAGAGTGTGATAGCGATGTCGGATCGCACCCCCGCGATGAGCTCCTGCATTCGCAGTTCAATGGGCTGGGAATAACTGAAGATGTTGCCGGGCACATTCTCCTTGAGGGCTTTGTCGAAGGCGGCAATCAATCCTTCCCGGTCGTGTGCAGTCTTCCATACCTCGGGTGGTTTGAGAATGACATAGATGTCGCTCGTTTCCAGGCCCATGGGGTCTGTAGCAATCTCCGCCCGTCCGGTCCGGGAGATGACGGTTACGACCTCCGGAAATTTCCGCACCACCTTCTCAATCAATGTCGTGCTTTGCACGGACTCCGTGAGGGAAACGCTCGGCAGGCGCCAGGCCTGGATGGCAAGAGCACCTTCGTCCAAGCGGGGTATGAACTCAGCACCCATGAAGGCGGCCACCAAGAGGCCGACCAAAAACACCGAGACGGCCACAGCGACGATCCGGCCAGGACGGGCGATGGCCCTCCGAAGCAAAGGGACATATCGAGCCTTCACCCATCGCACGAGGCGAGGCTCATCTTCCTTCAGGTTCCGGTGCAGGAAAAAGGAGCAAAGAACGGGAGAGAGAGTCAGCGCCAGAAGCAGAGAGCAGACCAGAGCAAAGATCACAGTCAACGCCATGGGGCGGAACATCTTTCCCTCGACGCCTTCGAGCGTAAGGATGGGGAAATACACAACGATAATGATCAGCACGCCAAAGAAGACTGGCCGCGTAACCTCTTTCGACGCCTCCAGGATTACTGCAACAGGACTTGCTGCGCCGTGCTTCAGCTTCTCGGCGAGCCGGCGGATGATGTTTTCGACCATGACAACCGACCCATCCACGATCAGCCCGAAGTCAATCGCTCCGAGGCTCATCAGGTTGCCGCTGATGCCTGCATACACCATTCCGATGAATGCACCGAGCATGGAGAGGGGAATCGCGGCGGCCACAATCAGGGCTGCCCGGAAGTTGCCCACCAAAAGCAAGAGGATGACAACGACCAACAGTGCCCCTTCGGTAAGATTCTTTTCGACCGTGCCGATCGTCTTACGAACGAGATTCGTGCGGTCGTAATACGGTTCGACCTTCACGCCCGGGGGCAAGGTTTTCTGAATCTCCTGAAGCTTCGAGGCGACTCGCTGGGCCACGACGCGGGAGTTTTCCCCGATCAGCATCATCACCACTCCGGTGACAACTTCACCGCGTCCGTCACGCGTGGCCGCCCCCTGGCGGATCATGGGAGCAAACCGAACGTCGCCTAGGTTCTTGATGTAAATTGGGGTCCCGTCAGTGGTAGCACCCACGACGATATTGCCGATGTCCTCCAGAGTGCCAACCAAGCCTTCACCGCGCACAACGTACTGTTCCTGGTTATGCTCGATGTAGCCGCCGCCGGAGTTAGAGTTGTTTCGTTCGAGGGCTTCGAAGACGCGAGAGAGCGGGATGTTGTAGCTCACGAGACGGTCCGCATCGAGCTGCACCTCGTAGGTCTTCAGCTCCCCGCCGTATGAGTTGACCTCCACGACGCCGGGCACCGAGCGAAGCTGGAAGGCAATGTCCCACTCCAGCATGCTGCGCAGCTCCATGAGCGAGTACCTCTCACCGCGCACCTCGAACTGATAGATCTCACCTAGGCCCGTGCTGATGGGTCCCATCTCCGGCTGACCGAATCCCGGAGGGATCATTTCGCGAGCCTGGGGCAGGCGTTCCATCACCAGACGCCTGCAAAAGTACATGTCCATGTCCTCTTCAAAGAAGACGGTCACGGAGGAGAGTCCAAACCGCGACACGGAGCGGATCTCTGTGATTCCCGGCAATCCGCTCATGGCGGTCTCCACGGGGAACGTGATGAACCGCTCCACCTCAACAGGTCCGAGGCCCGGGGAGCTTGTGAGGATGATTACCTGATTGGGTGTGATGTCAGGAACTGCATCAATGGGGAGGATTTGCATCGCCCAAAGCCCTACCCCGATTAGGAGCAGAGTGAAGACAAGGATCAGAAAACGATTTCGCAGCGAGAACTCAACCAGCCTGTGCATTTGCTTGTCTCCTATTCCTCTCCGCCAATCAGTTCTCTCTGGACGATGGATTTCAGGTGGAAGCTGCCTTTCGTAACTACCTTTTCTCGGTCTTGCACGCCTGTGAGCACTTCCAGCCAGTCTTCTCCCCGCTCGTCGATGGCGACGACTCGCTTCTCGAAATGGGTCAGGTCGCGCTGGACGAAGACAACTGTTTCATCGCCGATGTGTTGCAACGCCGCAGCAGGGACAGCCATCGCTGTTCTCTGTTCAACGGAGGGAATTTCAATGACCGCGAACATCTCCAGCTTCAGCCGCCTGTCCCGGTTGGGCACGACGCACCGCAGCTTGGCCGTCCGCGATTTGGGATCAAGGAAGTCACTCACGTAGGTGATTCGCCCCGAAAAAACCTCTCCCGGATAGGCAGCGACTGTGAAATCGCAATCTCCGCCAGACCCAACCTGGCCTAGATCCTTCTCGTACACGTCGGCCAGAACCCAAACAGTTGAGGTATCCACAATCGTGAACAGCTCCTTTCCCTGGTCCACCAGCTCTCCCTGAGACACGTCGAAGGCGGTGACGACGCCGTCTCGCGGGGCACGGAGCACATTATGGGAGGCCGTGCGGTGTGGACCGTGATCGGAGCCGCCCAAGGCCTTGATGTTTTCATCGCTAAGTCCGAAACGGTGTAACTGCTCCTCTACACGCGCCAGATCCGCCCGCTTGCTCTCGGCGGCCGCCTTGGCTTGCTCGTATTCGGCCTGTCGAAGCTCAAACTCCCGCTGCGCGATGGCCTCGACTTCGATCAGAGCACGGGCGCGGTCTAAGAATTTGCGCGCCACTCCTTCCTGCGCCCGTAACCGCTCCTGCTCTCCAAGCAAGCTCAAGTACTCCCCAATCAGCTGCCCGAGCTCGATATTGTCGTAGGTCAGTAATCGCTGGCCCTGACGTACCCGGTCGCCCAGTTGCACGTAAACCTCTTCCGCGATCCCACGCGCCAGGGGGAAGACATGCGCCACACGCGCTTGGTCGGGCGAAACAATCCCGGTTGCTCTTACCATGCGGCGGATCATTCTCTCCTGCACCTCGACGACTTCGAGCCCGATGTTTCGCTGCGCGTCTGTGCCCAGTTCGACAACGTTGGTAGTTTCAGCAGCTTCGTCTTCTTCCGGAGCCGTTCCCGGCTTTCCGCGCATGAGGATGAAAACTGCAACCAGGGCGGCCAAGAAAAGACCTGCAATGATCAAGTTTCGTCGGTTCATGGTTAGAACTCCCTTCCGACAGCGGCTTCGAGTTGAAAGATGGCAAGCTGATGTGCAAAGAGGGCTTGGTTGTAGCCGCGCAAGGTCTCGCGGTAGGCGCGCTCGGCGTCAAGGAAGGCAATCAGGTCGAGCGCCCCGAGCCGATAGGAAGCTTGGGCGATGTCTCGCGCCCTGCGCGCCGTTTGCACATATGTGCCCTCCAAAGCTCGAACCCGGCGCGCCTCGGCGTACACGGCCTGAAGTGCTTGCAGCACTTCGCTGCGCACCGCCAGTTCCGCTCGCTGCGCTTCGTACTCGGCTTGGTCGACACGCACCACGGCGCGGGCAACTTCACCCTGGTTGCGATTGAACAAGGGCAAATCCAACTTGAGGCCAAACGCTACGGTGTTATCCACCAGATTGCGCTTGTAGCCGACGAACGGCGTCAGGTTCGGCACACCCAGGGACTTCTCGACGGCAACCTGGCGCCGCTCGCGCTCGATCTGCTCCCGGCGCGCCTTCAGATCGGCCCGTGTCGTCAGGGCCTGCTCTTGGAGCTCCTCTGCCGTAACAGCCTGGAGGGGCTCAAACACCAAGGCTTCAGCCACTTCAAAGGGCGCTCCTAAATCGCTTGTACCCAGGAGTTCAAGAAGCGCGGTCTTGGCATTCTTCAAGGCCAGTTCGGCAGCAACCAAATCGTCAAAAAACCGCCGACGCTCGGTCTCGACACGGGCCAAGTCCAGCCCTGAGATTTCTCCCTGCTCGAAACGCTTGCGGTTGATTTCGATGATTTCGTCAAACTGCGCCAGCACTTCCTGAGCAAGCTGCAGTTCGGCTTTGGCAAGGACGACGCGGTAATAGCGGTTTTTCAGTTCGAGCTTGAGCTGGCGAATCGTGTCCTGGAGGAGCGACTCATTTACCTCGACTTCCTGCTCGGCCACCCGCGTCCGCTTGCGACGTTTGCCACCCAGCTCAATTGGCTGGCCCGCCCGCACGATGAACTCGTTGCTCTGAAAGAAAGGTCCGGGATTCGACTCGAATAGCGGATAGCTCTCTGAAGTGACATCGAATTCCGGGTTAGGCAGCAGTCGCGCCTGCGTCACCCCTGCATGCGCCATGACAATGTTTTGTCGCTCCCGAAGAATCGTGGGATTGCGTAGCAAGAGGATTTCAGTCGCCAAGTCCAGCGTCAGCCGCGTGGGGATCACTCCTGGGGGCGGTTCTTGAGAGAAGCAAGCCATGACCGGAAATAACGGCAGAATAGCGAGTAAGAGAACCTTTAGCTTCATTGTCTATACTCCTTGAAAAAGTTATCGGGCAGGAGGCTGCGAAGCCTGAGCAACCCTTCAATCCATAGTTCTTTCACCCGCTCCGGCGGAAACCCCGTAGCAACCGCAACTGATTCGATTGGGACTGCGAGCACGCTGCGCAATACGAAGACAGCCCGCTGCTCGCAAGGCAGAGAAAGAAGCGCGCTTTCCAGCGGGCTTCTATTTGCTTCTGGCAAGCGAGCAGTCGCACACTGGTTTCTAGCTGCCTCCAGAACACAGCGGAGCAGCGAGTCGGGTAGTCGGGTCAGTTCTAGGGGATGGCCTTCTCTGAAATAGGCGAGTAAACCTTCCAGCGCAACGTCCTCTGCGCGCCGCTGGTCTCCTAGAAACAGCCTACAGAAGGTGAAGGCAGGAAGCTTCCACCGCTCGTAAAATGTTCGCGCTTCTTTTTCGCTCCAATAAGGCATAGCTAACTCCAATGCAAGGCGGTCGGAACGCTGGACAACAAGCCAGCGGGACGCGGGGAGATCCACGCGTCACAGTCAGTTGGTTGGGTTAGCTACGAGGAGGGTGAGGAATTGTCTCGGCAGACTCTGATGGCAGGCCGAGTGAAAGTGCCAACTTTGCAAGGCTCAAATCAAGCACATGGCGCAGTTCGAAATCAGGGCTCGGAGTGATGTGATCGCAGCAGCAGAAGCAATCGTCTTCGAAATCTAGCTGGGGACCGTGATCACTGGTTGTCCCGGGCAGCGATACCGTAATAGCCACTTGGACAACGGAGAATTCCATCTCTTCGCTGTGGCAGATGCCGGGCACAAACAAATCTACCGCTGCCCACAGCAGCAGCAAGATCGCCACCGGTTTTTGCCACATGCGCCCCTTCATGGGCAGATATTATAAGCCTCAGAACCTGTGTGAGTCTACTCTCTGCTTCTTAACGTATACGCTGCAAGCATGCATGTGGATAAGACTGCCTCAACCTCGCTGAATTTCGCACATTAGCGAACCGTGGTTTATTGTGGATTAGCCAATTGACTTTTATTGAGACGGAGTACTATCCTAAGCGTCTAATTGCTAATGGCAACGAAATCAACGGCCGCTGCCCTCTTACTCGTGCTAGCAACGGCGCTCGTGTGTACAGTTGATGCCACCCTGACAGCAACGAACGGGTGTTGCCAGCCGTGTTCGATGGCGGATGGTAAGTCGAGCTGTGATTGTTGCCGTGTGGCTAAGCTGGAATTTCCCTCCCTCATAGCGGCGAAAAGCTTTAGTTTCGCGGCACCGGCTCTCGTTGCAGTCTCTCCGTCGCCACTAGATATGGTTGCGGCTCTCCGGGTAAGTGCTTCATTTATCGACCCGACTAGCCCAGTGCGGGCTCACTCTCCGCCGAGACTGTACGTTCTTCACGCAACCCTCCTAATCTAACCCTCCCCTCGCGCGAAGCCTGAAGGCTCAGTGTCTCTGAGCCTTTTCTCTCACTTTTCGAGGTGGAGGACTTTTATGAAGACAACTGTTCCGGCAGTGGTACTGATTCTTCTAGGAAGTATGGTTTTCCCAGCACACGTATGGGCAGAGGACGCAGCATCTCCCTCAGGGCCTTCCAGGATACCCCAACAGACAACGGCAGTCGCTGTCCAAGGGGTCTGGCTAACGCTGGATGACCTGATCGCTGAGGTTGAACGGGCCAACCCTGAATTGCGTGTAGCCGCCCACGAGCTCCGGGCCATGCGGGAACGGGTCCGCCCGGCAGGCGCTTTCCCCGACCCCAAGGTCAATTTCGGCCAGATGAATGTGGGCAATATCGTTCCTTTCACCACCTTGGGTGAAGAAGGTTTCAGCGAGGTCTATGTCGGCATCACCCAGGAGTTCCCCTTCTATGGCAAGCGCGGGCTCCGTGAAAAAGTGGCGCAAAAGGAGGCCGACGCCGAGTTCTGGGTCTATGAGCTAACTCGTCTTCGCGTTCTCTCTGACCTCAAGGTTGCTTACTACGAGTTGTTCTACTGGCATCAGGCCTTGGAAACATTGCAGAAGGACATGCGGCTATTGGAGCAGTACTCCCAGATTGCCTCGGCTCTGTACAAAGTCGGCAAGGGCAATCAGGCCGATGTCCTTCGAGCGCAGACAGAGCTTTCGCGTTTGCAGGATCGGATCGAGGTTGCGGAGCAACATAAAGAAATTGCCCAAGCTCAGATCAATGCCGTGCTGAACCGGCCGGCTGAGTCACCGCTCGGACGTCCGGCACCTGTGGTGAAGGCGCCGCTGCCGTACGCTTTTGAAGACTTGCTGCAGTTGGCTCTTGACAAGTTTCCTCTCCTGCGGCGGCAAGCGGAAATGATTGAATCGCGAGAGTACGCTCTGCGGCTTGCCGAAAAAGAGAAGTATCCCGACTTCGGCCTGGTTTTCGCCTATCACAACCGTGGTGCCCTGCGCGACTACTGGACCATCGGCGGCACCGCCCGCATCCCCCTCTACTTTGGCCGCAAGCAGAAGCACGAGATTCAGGAAGCGGATGCCCGTCTGTCCTCTGCGCGTGAGAGGGAGGAGAGTGTCCGAGCCCTGCTCCAATTCCAGGTCAAGGATCAGTATCTTGCTGCCACCACCTCCGACCGTCTCCTGCACCTGTTCGAGAGAACCATCATCCCGCAGGAAACGCTGACGCTTGAGGCCACGTCAGCCAGTTACGAGGTGGGGGCGATCGATTTCCTATCGGTGATCGATAGCCTGACCAAGCTCCTGGATGACGAACTCCGCTACTACGAACACCTCACGAACTACCAGAAAGCTCTGGCTCGGTTGGAACCATTGGTCGGTGTCGAATTAACCCACTAGAGGAGGCAGCACCTAGTGCTGAGAAGAGCATGAACAAATACAGGCGTATTCAGATTGGCCCCATTTCAATTCGGACCTGGGTAGCTTTGTTTGTTGTCGTTGGGCTGCTGGGTGCATTTATCTGGATTGATCGCTCCAGCCGCCGGGAACTTTTCCGCTTGGCCGAACGGATGGGGCTTTGGCAGGAAGAGGAGCACGAATTGGTTCCCGTGCGGGATGAGAAAGGAGAGATCAAGTACTGGACCTGCACCATGCACCCATCCGTCCGCGCCGCTGGGCCCGGCAAGTGTCCCATATGAGGGATGGATCTAGTCCCCGTGCGGGACATAGGAGCGGCAGAAACCCAAGAAGAGGCTATGCCCGAGATGCCGGGCATGGGCGGTGATGAAAAGACCGAGTCGGCAGGTCCGTCTGAGACTGCCGGACTTTTCAACCTGAGCACCGAACGCCGGCAGCTAATCGGTGTCCGATTCAGCGAAATTAGCTACCAGCAGCTCGAGAAGACAATCCGAACCGTAGGCCGGGTCGAACTCGATCAGCAAAAGATCGCCCAAGTCCACCCGAAGATCAGCGGCTGGGTCGAAGACGTTTTTGTGGACTACCAGTGGCAGCACGTGAAGAAGGGCGATCCTCTTTTCAACATCTATAGCCCGCAACTGGTGTCGGCACAGGAAGAGTACCTGCTGGCTCTCAAGGCCACCGAGCAGCTGGGGAGCGAGAATCCATTCCCCAAAGCCAGCGTGGGAGCCCGGTCACTCGTCGAAGATGCTCGAACCCGGTTGCGGCTGTGGGATGTGACCGATGCGCAAATTCGTGAGTTGGAACGCACGAAGCAGGTCAAGCGGACACTGACGGTCTACTCACCCATCACGGGCCACGTCACCCAGCGCAACACCTTTCCCCGGCAGTGGGTCACACCCGAAACTATGGTCTACGAAATCGCCGACCACAGCACCGTGTGGGTGCACGTAGACCTCTACGAGGATGAAATGGCCTGGGTCGGGCTCGGGCAAACCGCCATCATGACTTCGCGCACCTATCCCAATCGCGTCTTCAGAGGCCGGGTCACCTTTGTTTGGCCGCATCTTGACCCTGCCACCCGTACGCTCAAGGTCCGTCTTGAATTCCCAAACCCTGATTTGGCGCTGAAGCCGGAAATGTATTCCGACGTGGTGCTGCGCATTCCGTTGGGGCGCCGATTAGTGGTTCCGAAGAGCGCCGTGCTGCCGACCGGGAAACGTGATCTGGTTTTTGTCGATCAAGGTGAAGGGCGAATGGAGATTCGGGCCATTCAGCTGGGCGCGGAGACCGAGGAGTTCTATGAGATCGTACGCGGCCTGAAGCCAGGGGAGCAGGTGGTGACGGCAGCGAACTTTCTGGTCGATGCCGAGAGTCAGGTGCAAGGGGCTATTGCCACCTGGGAGGCTCAGGAACCGGAGAAGGAAGGACGTAAGCCGCGGATCGCAGAAGAAGCTCCGCCTCCTTCGCCAGACCAGACATTCAGCGTAGACATCCGCAGTCCAGCACAGCTCAAGGTGGGCAGGAACGCCCTTCGCCTCATCGTGCGCGATCCTACTGGACGACCCGTGGAAGACGCTGAGGTGGAAGTAACGCTGTTCATGCCGGCGATGGGCACCATGCCGCCCATGTCCTCAACCGCGAAGTTACGCCATCTTGGCAAAGGAGAATACGCCGGGGATATTGAAGTCCTAATGGCAGCGACTTGGCAGACTACGGTGACCGTAAAGAAAGATGGCAATTTGCTCGGCACAGTTCGAACCAGCCTAATGGCCCGATAAGGCCGATTGTTGAGGATCGAATATGATTCGCCGCATCATCGCTTACAGCGCCACTCATAAGTTTATCGTCCTCCTCGGCACGCTGTTTTTCACTGCCGCTGGCATCTGGGCGCTTTACAACATCGATCTCGATGCCATTCCCGATCTCTCGGACACGCAGGTCATCGTTTTTACCGAATGGCCGGGGCGCAGTCCCGACCTAGTCGAAGACCAGATCACCTATCCGATCATTACGACCCTCATTTCCGCTCCTCGTGTGCAATTCGTCCGGGGTCAATCCTTCTTCGGTTTGTCCTTCGTCTACGTGATTTTCGAAGACGGGACCGACATGTATTGGGCGAGGACACGTGTCCTCGAATACATGCAAGAGGTGACGGGCAACCTGCCCCCAGGGGTGAGTCCCACCTTGGGCCCCGATGCCACGGGCGTCGGATGGGTCTTCCAGTACGCGCTGGTGGACGATACGGGTCGACATAACCTACAGGAACTCCGCAGCTTCCAGGACTGGTATCTCCGCTACTGGTTGGAGGCGGTTCCGGGGGTGGCCGAAGTTGCCAGCGTGGGCGGCTACGTCAAGCAGTATCAAGTGAATCTTGACCCCAACAAGCTCGTGGCCTATCGGGTTCCTCTCAACCGCGTGATTGACGCCATCCGGCGCAGCAACAATGACGTGGGCGGTCGCGTGCTGGAAGTCGCGACCACGGAATATTTTGTGCGAGGCCGCGGTTACATCCAGTCTACCCGAGACATTGAAACCGTGGTCGTGGGGACGGACGGTAACGGCACGCCGATTTATGTCCGTGATCTGGGCTACGTACAACTGGGGCCGGATATGAGGCGCGGGCTGGCAGAACTCAACGGTCAGGGCGAGGTGGTCGGCGGCATCGTGGTGATGCGCTATGGCGAAAACGCCCTGGCGGTGATTGAGCGAGTCAAGCAGAAGCTGGAATCCGTCGAAGGCTCGCTCCCGGAGGGCGTCCGCATTGTTACCACGTATGACCGCTCGGATCTGATTCTTCGGGCCATCAACACCTTGAAGTCCAAGCTGGCGGAAGAAATTGCCGTGGTAAGCCTGGTGATCGCCCTTTTCCTTCTCCACCTGCGGAGCTCGCTGCTCGCCGCTCTAGTCTTGCCGGTGGCTGTCCTGCTTTCGTTCATCCCCATGTATTTCATGGGCCTGACCGCCAACATCATGTCGCTGGGCGGGATCGCCATCGCCATCGGGGCGATGGTCGACGCCGCCATCATCCTCATCGAGAATGCGCACAAGAAGTTGGAGCATTGGGAAGCGCACGGGCGGCCAGGGAGCCGGCTAGCCGTCTTGATCGAATCCTTCCAAGAGGTGGGGCGATCTTTGTTCTTCTCGCTCCTGATAATCACTATCTCCTTCTTGCCCGTGTTCACGCTGGAGGCCCAGGAAGGGCGGCTGTTCAAACCGCTCGCCTACACCAAGACGTTCTCCATGTTTTTTGCCGCCTTGGTGTCAATCACGTTGATTCCTGCTCTGGGTGCGCTCTTGATTCGTGGTCGCATCCGCTCTGAGGAAAAACATCCATTGAGTCGCTGGCTCTTCCGGCTCTACACGCCTGTACTGTATTTCGTGATCAAGTATAGATGGACCGTGATTGTGGCTTCGCTGCTGCTCGTCCTCTCCACCATTCCCGTCTTCTTAAAGCTCGGTTCAGAGTTCATGCCCCCGCTCAACGAAGGGTCAATCTTGTATATGCCCACAGCCGTGCCGGGGATGTCCATTACCGAAGCGGCCAAGATTCTTCAGATCCAAGACCGAAGGTTGCAGCAGTTTCCGGAAGTGACAAGTGTCTTTGGGAAGATCGGCCGTTCGCGGACGGCCACCGACCCGGCCCCCCTCAGCATGGTGGAGACCACGGTGTTGCTGAAGCCCCAGGAAGAGTGGCGACGCGTCCCCACTGAGCGCTGGTATTCCGGTTGGGCTCCGGAATTCCTTAGGAAGGTCCTGCGAAAACTCTGGCCGGACAGCCGCCCGATGACGTGGGACGAATTGGTCGCCGACATGCACCAGCACCTGAATTTTCCGGGCATGCCGCCCGTCTGGTGGATGCCCGTGCAAACCCGCACGGAGATGTTGGCGACGGGCATCCGCAGCAATCTCGGCGTTAAGGTCTTTGGCCCTGACCTCGACACGATTCAGCAAGTTGCTGTAGAGATCGAGAACGCTCTTCAAGATGTCCCTGGAACCCGCAGTGCTTTTGGCGAGCGGGTAACGGGAGGATATTTCGTTGATTTCCACATTGATCGCGAGGCGGCTGCGCGTTACGGGCTCACCGTGGGCGACGTCGAAGACGTGATCGAAGCGGCGATCGGCGGCAAGAACATTACCCAGACGGTGGAAGGCCGCGAGCGTTACCCGGTGAATGTTCGATACCTGCGGGAGTTGCGCGATGACCGCACGAAGCTTCGCCGAGTCCTAGTCGCTACCTCGACAGGGGCACAGATTCCGCTCTCGCTGGTCGCGGCTTTGTCCTTCACCACTGGCCCGCCCATGATCCGCGATGAGGATGGTCAACTGGTGGGCTACGTTTTCGTGGATGTAACGGCCAAGGATTACGAGGGCTACGTCAAACAGGCCCAGCAGATTATCCAAGAAAGGGTGCAACTGCCTCCAGGCTATCGTCTTGAATGGGCCGGTCAGTATCGCTACCTCGTGCGGATGAAAGAACGTTTGAAGTACATCATCCCGCTCACCCTGTTCCTGATTTTCCTGCTGCTTTACTGGAACTTCGATTCCTGGAAGGAACCCCTCATTGTCTTCCTGGCGGTACCCTTTTCGCTGATCGGAGCCGTCTGGCTGCTGTACCTGCTCGATTACAACCTGAGCGTCGCCGTCTGGGTGGGTTTAATCGCACTCGCAGGCCTAGATGCCGAGACGGGGGTGGTCATGCTGCTCTACCTGGACTTGGCCTACAACCGCTGGAAGCAAGAAGGCAAACTCAACACCATCGCCGATCTCAAGGAGGCAATCCATGAGGGTGCGGTCAAGCGCATCCGGCCCAAGGTCATGACCGTTTCTGTAATCCTAGCGGGTTTGCTGCCTATTATGTGGGCCGGGATGCACGAAACCGGTGCCGACGTGATGAAGCGCATCGCCGCCCCTATGGTGGGAGGCGTCATCACGTCTTTGATCCTGGAATTGACGGTCTATCCGGCCGTTTTTGCTGTCTGGAAAGGAAGGGAGCTTCGGAAAGAATCGACATAGGCAGAGGTGGTTACGTGGTCCAAGCCCTAGGTTTGCTGACCTCGCCCCCCAATCGAGTTCCTAGAGCCTGCATATCCGCGAGAGTAATGAGCGCTGGTCAAACGGACCAGCGGTCAGAAATATGCACCAAGTATGCACCA
>JBHHYX010000073.1:0-16435 GCA_046757765.1 Acidobacteriota bacterium
CCTGCATCGACGGCCGCAGCGAGGAGTACATCTTCAGGAAGTACGCACCCTCTTTGCTCCAGGCGAGGACGAACCTGTGCGCATCCTCCGCGTCCGCGATCGTGGCCGCGCCACCGGTTCCCACACCCTGGAAGGGGTCACCGGATGGGAAATAGCGCGGGATGGGCTCGTTCGTGGCCGCGGCTCGCTCGGCGAGGGCCATCGTCGCATCGAGCGCACCGCCGGGCTCGCGGATGGACGTCACGCCGTAGGCGATGAACGCCCGCCCAACTAGAAGTAGGCGTAGCTGCCCTTGAACTCCTCCCAGTAGTCTTCCAGACAGCGGTAGAAAGCCGTGCGTTCCGGATGGCGCTGCCGGTAGGGTGCTGCGAGTCCCATCACCTACCGTCAACGCTCGACTGCGAAAAACTACGAAGTCACGGCTGGCCCGGTTGCCAGAAAGAGCGGCGCTCCCTCCGTGATGTCAGCGAACTTGCCGGTCCCGTTTTGCCGCAGCGTCCCGTAGAGATGATTGACTGACTTCTTGTTCCCGAACAGTCGGACCATCATTTGGTAGATTCGAACTCGATTTGGATTGGAGACTGGTTGGAGCATTGGACTCCGGGGTTCGATTCGGTTGCCGGGATGCTGACAAAAGGCCAGCCCCAGACAAGGAACGGCCCCTCCTGTCAGGTAACTTGCGCGCAAGTCAGCATCTCGTCATCGGGATGGGGGGCAAGACCATCACCCGCTCCGGAGGCCTCGGAACGCCGACCCCCAATGACCCGGCACACAACACAAGCCCGAGCAAACTCGCAAAGGGAACCTTCATCGTCCACAGCCTTCCCGGTTCGGCCTCTCAAAGCCGCACGGGCACGGTAGCCGCCCCTTCTTGCCCAGGAGCCGGCGATCAGATGGTGGGTGAGACCACGGGGAGCGCCAACCAAAACTGGAGACGCCGTTCGGGGTGGCCCGATGGCGGCTCAGATCCACTACTTCTTCTGGACTAGCACGAAGGTGATATCGTCGGTTTGAGCTCGGCCTTGTGTGAACTCCTCGATTGCCTGCAAAATGGCCATCTCAAGATGTTCCGCGCCGCCGGATGCCTCTTGCTCGACCAGTTCCATCAGCCTGGATTCACCAAACATGTCCCCGGCAGCATTTTCGGCGTCTGTCAAACCGTCCGAGTACACCACCAGCACATCCCCACCCTTCAGTTGAAGCGGCGTCGTGGCATAGGTGGCAAAATCAAAAGCTCCAGCGATCATGTGCTTCGATTCCAGCGTCTCGACCAGGCCCGAAGCCGCGCGGAAGAGAAAGACGGGGTTGTGTCCGGCGCTGATGTAGTCGCCCTCACCTTCTCGATTGAGCCGGAAAAGAAAGAGGGTCACAAAACGGTTGGACTGAGAACGCCTGCACAGGAGCTTATTGATTCGGGTCAAAGCCTCGCCCGGCTCTACTCCCGTCCGAACTTCCATGTCGATGGCTCCCTGGAGCAAAGAGCTCAAGAGAGCCGCCGATATCCCTTTCCCGGAAACGTCGGCCAGTACAACGGTCAGCTCTCCTGATCGAGAGTTGGGAAAATCGTAAAAATCGCCCCCCACAGAACGCGTGGGCTGGCTGAAGGCGAAAATTTCAAAGCTGTCCAACTCGGGGATGGAGTGAGGAAGCAGTGATTGCTGGGTTTCCCGGGCCAGCGCCAACTCTTGTTCAAAGAGCTCCTTCTCTTGCAGCGTCTCGATCATTTCCAGCTTTTCGAAGACGTTGACTGCCTCGAGAGCCAGCTTGTCCAGAATCTTCTGGTCGAGTCCGGAGAGGGCGTGCATGGTCTTGGTGCTGTCCAGGTACAGAATGCCGCGGACATCCGATCCGTCGGCGTCCGAGGAAATCCACTTCAGCGGTATGCAGGCGATGGCCCTGAGATTCATGGCCAAAATGCTGTCCTGATTGGCAAAGTCTCCAGCGATCCCCTCGGTCATGAAAACCGGTTCCCCACTGTTGGTCACCCGGCGCACCACACTCTGACTGGTTTGGATAAACTCGGATTGCGACATGGTCCTGCCCGTCCCGTCCATGCCCACCACATACTCGAATCCTTCTTCCTTCCTGAGCAGGACGAAGCCACGTTCGGCCCCGCTGATCTTGAGTGCTGAGACCAGAATCTGCTGGAAAGTCTTTTGCGCCGAGAAGCTTTTTCCCCAATTGTATTGAAGATCCAAAAGAAGGGAGATCTTCTCCAGGTCCGAATAGCTCGAATAGAGGGAGGGAAGCACCGAAGTCAAGTCCATGATGGACTTGTTGTCACCCGAATCAGAGGTCGTATCCTCTTGCGTGCTTCCAGGGCCGGCCACGCCGGATCCCTCGACATAGGTCAACTCCACTCGCCCCTTTCCCAGACTGATCCGGTCACCCCCGGAGAGGGCCCGCTCGGTGATGCGTTTTCCGTTGACGGAAGTCCCGTGAGTGCTGCCCAGATCAACCAGTGTGTAACCGTCTTGCGTCCTGGTTAACTTGGCGTGATGGCGGGAGATGTAGGGATCACTGAGGGTGATGGTGGCATCCGACTTGCGCCCCAGGAGGATTTCACTCCCCTCAAGGCAAAAGACGTGGTCCCTGCCCTCGGCGCTGATCCATTTCAGATAGGGGGCTTTCATTTCAGTCGCAACGAGACAAATCTTAAGTGATTTATCGCTGGCGTTCAATCCCAACGGGACTTCTTACACAAGCATGGGCGCCGAGCGACCTCCCTCTGGGCCGAAGCGAGGAGGAAAGGGTATGAAACGAGGTCGTTCAGGTAACGCTGGGAACGCCAAGCTCCAGCTTGGCACGATGAGAGTGAAGGAAGATCCGGATTGCCGAGCTGGAGCTCGGCGCTCCCGGCGACCAGGAGAACTGTCCGTGAGTTCCAACTACCGCCTCTCCCGCGCGGATTTCTAACTCGCAAATGACGCCTGAGCTCACCTTCAAAACCGACTTTTATAAATCCCTATTTCCAAGGGTGCGCGAGCGCCATTCACTTCCATGTCACTGTCCGCCTGGCGGCATCCCCTCCACTTTCGCCAAGGCCACACCCTGGATCGTCCCGGCTCAGTTTGTTCACCTGTTCCCGGGGCGCTGAAGCCGGGGGCAACGCTAAAGAGAGTAAACCGCTAACCGATTGTAAGAGTGAGGCCTTTTCGAATTATCTGGCCGGCTCGGGTAGCGCCATGTCCATGCGGATCGTGATTGGTATTCTGACAACATTCCTGGCCGCGGTGGTCTGGGCCGAAGCCGGGACATGGGCGGTCTATTATTCGGATGAAGCTCCCGTGGAGGCCTTTCGCCCTTACCGTCTCCTTGTCCTGGACAGTGAACACCACCCCAATCTCCAGCGCCTGGCCGACCGCGGAAAGACCTTGCTCGGCTATCTCAGTCTGGGCGAAGTTGAACGCACCCGCCCACACTTCCGGGAGTTGAAAGCAGACGCCCTCTTGCTGGCCGAGAATCCCAACTGGGAGGGAAGCTACTTCATCGACCTGCGGGACCCTCGCTGGACCGCCCGGGTGGTCGAAGATTTGATCCCTGAAATCCTCAGGCAGGGTTTCCACGGTCTCTTCCTCGACACGCTCGATAATGCGGCCCACCTGGAGAGAATCAATCCCCGCAAATTCAAAGGCATGACGCTGGCGGCGGCGGTGCTGGTCAGGACGATACGGCGACACTACCCACACACCAAGATCATGCTGAACCGAGGCTACGAAATCCTGCCCCTGGTCAAGAAAGAAGTGGACATGGTGCTGGGAGAATCCGTCTACAGCGATTACAGTTTTGAGAAGAAGGCCTATCAACTTGTTCCCGACGATCTTTTCCGGCAGCAGGTCGAACTTCTCAAGGAGACCAAGCGGAGCCGGCCCCAGATCCGCGTCTTCACTCTGGACTATTGGAATCCCACCGACTCGGCCATGCTCGAGAAGATCTATCGGGTTGAGCGGGCCAACGGCTTCGAACCCTATGTGGCCACCGTCGAACTGGACCGTCTGGTGAGGGAGCCGGGAAAATGAATCGCCTCCTCCCCGCCTCCATCGCTTGTGTGACTTCCATCCTGGCGTTAGGGGCTCTGATTGGGGCCGCCGCCGCGCCTGTGCCCCGGACAATTCTGGCCCTTTACGACAGCCGTGTGGACCGGCAGGTCGTTTGGACGCCCACCCACCGTTTGGCCGAGATGCCACTGAACCACCTGGGTCTGGTGGTGCGCTATCTCGACATCAACCAACCCTTGCCCCAACCCGAAACCCTCTCCCGAGTGCGAGGCGTACTGATGTGGATCGACTCGGGGTCCATGCGGGACCCAATCAGATTCCTGGCCTGGGCCGAGAAAGTGGTCGACGCCGGGAAGCGATTTGTCATCCTGGGTGACCTGGCGTTCGAGAGAGACTTGAAGGGCCAAACAACGCCTCTCGGCGCCGTCAACAGGTTTCTTTCCAAGTTGAGCATCCGAACGGACCCGGATTGGAGTCCGATTACCTACAACGTCAGTCTTGTTCACCAGGATCCGGCAATGGTCGGGTTTGAACGGCAGATTGCCGGAGTACTTCCTCCTTTTGAACGGGTGACAATCACTGACAAGCGAGCCCACATCCATTTGACGGGGCGCAGGAATGAAGATCCAGAGACCGACAGTCAACTGGTCGTCACTTCACCAGCCGGTGGTTTTGTCGCCTCGGGTTACACTCACTACCAGGACGGCGACGATTCCAAACGGCAATGGATCCTGAATCCGTTTGAGTTCTTCCGGCAGGCTTTTGCCACCGATGAAATACCCAAACCGGACATCACCACGCTCTGTGGCCGTCGCATCTTTTACAGTCACATCGACGGTGACGGCTGGCGCAACATCACCGAAATCCGGCATCGAGGCCAGGCGCGGGTTCTTTCCGCCGAGATCATCTTGCGGAGAGTTCTCGAGGTCTTCACCGACCTTCCGGTGACGGTAGCTCCCGTCGCCGGAGACATTGATCCGGAATGGTTTGGTACGGTTGAAAGCAGCAGCGTCGCCCGTCGGATGTTCTCGCTGCCGCAGGTGGAGGCGGGAAGCCACACCTACAGCCATCCGTTTGACTGGCAGTTCTTTGCGGATGGAAATCGGGAGAAGGAACGTCCCTTCCTGAAACTGTATCCCAGACACTGGGGTCAGTTTGAAGCTCCGTCCTTTTCACGCTTCTTCTCTGCCTGGTCGCCCTTTTCTCTTCTCTTTGCCGGCGAGACAGTGGACGACGCTTCCGCCGAGGGATCTGGCGAAGCCGGCGTGGCTCCGGGCGGCTACGACACCCCCAGGGCTTACGCGATTCGGCCATTCGATCTGGATCTTGAAATCCGCGGTTCGGTCGCATTCATTCAGCGCCTGCTGCCTTCGGGCAAGAAGGTCAAGATCGTCCAATGGTCCGGCACCACACTGCCCTTCGAGGCAGCCGTGAAGGCAGTCCGGGTTCTGGGTCTGAAAAACATCAACGGCGGCGACACACGGTTCGATCGGGAGTTTCCTTCCTATGCCTGGGTGGCGCCCATTGGACTTCAGGTGGGCAGTGAAAGGCAGATCTACGCTTCGAACAGCAATGAAAACACCTACACCGACCTTTGGAGGGACCGCTACTTCGGCTTCATCTATCTGGTTCGCACATTTCAAAACACCGACTCACCCTGGCGACTCAGCCCTTTGAACGTCTACTACCACATGTATTCAGGTCAGAAACTTTCCAGCCTGAATGCCGTCATCGCCAATCTGAAATACGTCCGAAAGCAGGAGATCACTCCCATCACCACCAGCCACTATGCGGGCATCGCAGAAGGCTTTTACAGTACGGTCCTTCGTCCGTCGGGGCACCGGAGGTGGAGTGTTGAGGATCGGGGGGAGCTGCAAACCATCCGCTTCGACCATGCCACCTTTGAGGCAGTCGACTTCAGTCGATCCTCAGGAGTCATCGGCCAGCGTCACTACCAGGGGAGCCTCTATGTCGCCCTGGACCCGAGCGCCACAACGCCTGTCGTCGCTCTCAAGGGCCACCCCCACCCCGATCGTCTTGCGGACGCCATTCAACCTTATCTCGTACAAAGCCGCTGGCCGGTGTCGAACCTGCAGGTTATCCCCACCGGGTTCGGCTTCAGAGCCCGAGGCTTCGGGCCCGGACAAATGGCCTGGAAGGTGCCTGGTGGCGGGAGTTTCGAAGTGACACAGCTCCCCACTCTCTCGACCAGATCGAAGACTCGGGTGGCGGCCACGCCGGGGGGGCTCCTCCAACTGACGCTGGACCCGGTTCGGGACAGCCTGATTGAGGTAAGAGTGACGCGGATGGGCGAGGCAAGATGAAGAGTTATTTGATTGCGGGGTTCATGACGGTCGCCGGCCTGGCTACCAGCCTGGTAGTGATGCCTCGATCCAGTGAACTGGCTCTGATCCAATTCAGGAACAAAGAGTTCGGAGAGGCCAGACAAAACTACGAAGCGATGTGGAAATCCGGAAACCGCTCGGTTTCGGTGTTGGTGCCGCTGACGCAGCTTTATCTGCAATCGGGTGAGGTGGATCGGGCAGTGGGTCTCATGGAGCATTTCGTGTGGAGACATCCCGATAATGTGCAAGCCCGCTCCCAGTTGGGCAAGTTGTACCAATATGCCCAGCGCCCGCGGGACTATGTCCGCAACCTGGAAGCCATTGCCGCGGTTCAGCCTTCGGAGAGCCGCCTTCGGCAGCTTGCCCGCAGCTACAATTTCGAAGCCCGGTACGACAAACAGATCGAAGCGCTCAGGTCACTCCTGGATCTCTATGGGGGACATCCCGAGGATTTTCTCAACCTGGCTTCGCTGCAGGCCTCCCAGGGCAGCATCGAAGGGGCCCTTGTCACCCTGGGGCGGTTCGAGGAGCGCCATCCCGAAGCAGTGGACTCGCAGACAGTGGAATTCAAGATCAGTTTGCTCTTGGACGCCGGAAAGAGCGACGACGCACTGGAGCAGGCACACGCCTGGCTCGCGAACGAGCCGGATCCGGATGTTGCCTCCCGCTTCATCAGTCTCTTTCAATCCAAAGAAGAGATGGCGGCGGCTCTAGATCTGCTGGGCCTGTTCGGGGACACCGTCGACACCCACCCCCACCTGCTTCGCCAACGGGTTCAAATCGAGGCCGCCGCCGGGCGAGCGGCAGAAGCCTACCGCCACTTGTTCCGTCTCTATTCCAGCCATCGCCTGCCGCGCCTCCTGACGCCACAGTTTCTGGAGCTCGCCTTGAATCAGCTTCAGTTTCCGCTCGCTTTCAAGGTGTCAGGGGAAGGCGCCATCTCCTCACTGCCCGATTGGCTCTTGGTTAACCTGGCCGAGGCGGCGGCGGAACGTCAGGAACGCCAGTTTGCCAGGCACATTCTGAGGAGTCTGCCCGGAGAGTTCTGGCAGCGGCATCCAATGGCAGGAGCCGAACTCACTTTTCTTGTCGGTGACCTGGAGGCCGCACGACGCTGGATGGCAAGAGCCGAGAGCGCTTTGCACCTTTCCCAGGAGGAACAGGTTTCTCTGGCAGTCTTGTACCAGAAAGCGGGACGGACGCCCGAGAGCCTTCGAGTTCTGGATGTTCTGGCCAGCCGAGTTCCCCTCAGACCGGAGATCTTGACCAGGCTCGGCCGGCTCTACTTGAAGCTTGAAAAGCCTGAACGGGGTCTTCAAGTGTTTCAAGACCAGGCGATTTCCGATCACTCCCCCCTGCGTTCAACCTGGGCCCTGCTGGCGGCGTCCGCCGGTCAAATCCGGTCCGTCCTGGACTGGCTCGAGAGGGAGCCCCCGCTCAGTAAGGAAGCCCTGACCGATCTCTATTTTGTCGCTTCCGATCACAAGGAGGGCGAACTGGCGCTGGTGTGCGCGCGGCGCCTCTATCGCCACGAGGAGAGTGCCGCCAACCGGCTGCGGCTGGTCAGAGCACTGAATGAGACCGGCCGCGCCACCGAATCTCTGCCACTCATCCGACCTTTGTTTCCGGGCGGACCCGAAGTGGAGCAGGCTTACCTGGAGGCGTTAACGGTTGCGCGCCAGGCGGGTCGACCTGTCCAGAAAGAGTTGAAGTCCTACTGGCTGCGACAACTCTCGCAGCGGGGTCCGAATGACCCCCGCAGAGAAGAGGTCGTCTACGCTCTGCTGGACTTGAAAGCCGACCGGGCCGTCCTGCCGGCTCTCACCGACCTGGCGCGGCGCAAGAGCGACCCCTGGTTTCCAGTTTTCATGGAGAGTGCCCGGAAAGTTGGAAGGGAGAAACTGGTGACTGCGTTCCTGGAGGATCGGCTCAACCAAGCCGACCTCCCGGAAAAGCTGAGGGAGGAATATCTCTACGCATTACTGGATCAGAAGCAGTGGGAGATAGCTTTGCCACATCTTCGCCGGCTGGCTCGCGAAGGTCGGGGCGAGTGGTCATTTGCCTACGAGGAAGCATTGGAAGAGCTGGGGAAGTCCAGAGAGCTCAAAGATTTCTTGTGGCAGCGGGCCGACGGTCAAGAGGTGGCCGGTAAGGAGAAACGATCGATTGGCTTTCGACTTCTCGAACTCGGTGAGAAGGAAAAGGCGGAGCAAGTCTTTTTTCAACTCGCCCAGAGCGCTCCTCCCCAGAGTCGCGAGGTCCAGGAACTGTTGTTTCTCTGGGGTCCGCGACCGGATCCAGCAAGGCTTCAGTGGCTGGAAGAAAAGGTGCGTTCCGCTTCTGGATCGGAAAAGGCAAAGTGGATCCATCACCTCCTGGAGGCGGGGGCGGCGGGGCGAGCCGTCGCGTTGATGGCGGATACCGCCCTCAGTCCCGGTCAAGACCCCGAGTTGACAGACGCCTACCTCACCACGCTGCTGCAAGCAGGCGAGTTTGCCCGCTTGCAGGAGTTGCTCCTGCGGGAAATCTCGACAACCGACCGTCCGGGGCGGTTGAGGCATTTTGCCCGGGTTGCCTTACAGGCGAGTCGCCCACAGGCGGCGAAGAAAGCGTTCTCCAAATTGTTGGGGCTGCTGCCAAAGGATGCGGAAGCGCTGAAATGGCTGGCTAAAAGCGCCTTTGCCCAAAGTGACTACTCCAAGGCAAGCGACTACATAAACCGTTTCATTGAACAGCATGATCCGGACTACGAACTGCTCTTTTACCAGGCCGAGATACTGCGGCACAGAAAGGCCTTTCGACCCGCTCGCTCCCACTACGACCAAGCCTTGAAAGAGCTCTCCAGACTCTCCGAAAAGGGCCTTGAAGCTCAGTTGATTGAAGCACACATCCTGGGTCGAACGGGACGAACCGAGCGCGCCGTGGAGATCTTCCGAAGCCTTCTCGAGGCCAGACCCGACGACCAGAATCTCAGAGCCGATTTTGCCGGTTTGCTGATGGAACAGCGCCGTTATGAGGAGGCCCAAAATGCCCTGCGAAAGAAATAGAGAATCGACCAAGAGTCTGACCCTCACCCGTTCCGCTATGAAGGAGGCGGGAGCCATCCTCTGCTTGATGCTGGCGCTCACCCCTTCAGGCCGGGCCCAGGAGTTTCGTGTCGAGGCCCAACTCAACCCCCAGGACGCCACCTTCGTTCTGGCATGGTCCTCGCCTGTGGGCTTGCGGGTGTCCAGGAGAGACCGTGACCTTCTGCTGAGTTTTCAGAAGCATTTGGGAGACCCCCGGCTGGATCAGGTCGCTGACCGCCTCTCACCCTGGATCGAGGGCATGAGAGCCGGTTATGACACTCTATTGATCCGTTTCGTCCCGGGCGTAGCTTATGAGCTGTTTGAGCGGGCCGACAGGATCATCGTTGAACTGGCAAGAGTATCCCCTCCCGCTACTGAGCCCGGAGAGTCCGGGCAGGCGGCAATCCGCCTCGATTTGCTCCAGGCCCAGTTGTTCGCGGAAACGGGCCACGTCGACCGGGCTCGTCGTGTTCTTCGGGAGCTGGATCAGAAACATCCCGACACTCCAGAAATCCTGGCCAACCTGGCGGGGGTGGAAAGTCTGATTCACCATCGGAGGAGGGCGTCGGCGCTTTACCGGAAAGCACGGAACCTGGCCCCTCACAATGAAGACATTCTGGTGGCTCAGGAAGGAATCCTCCAGTCTTCCCGTCCGAGATTCACGATCGATTTTTTCAGCAGAAACGTAGAGCGGGGCCAGCTGGAAAAAAACCTGCGGCTCAGCGCCTGGAGTCCCATCGGCCATCTTACAACTGGTTTCTCCTATGACCGCAACGAGGTCGAAATCGAGCAAGTCCGTCGCCGCGACGGCACCAGGGGCTCTTTTGACGGTGTTCGACGGCGTGCAAAGCTGTTCCTGGAATACGATTTCGAAGCGGGATCATCGCTCCAGGGAGAGTTCTATTCCCAGGACGGCTCCAGCGGCTACGGCCTCCTTTACACGTCCTTTGACGTTTTCGGCACCACCCGGGTCGCCGCCCACTACCGGAAACCCTATTGGGAGTCTGTCGAAGGGCTCATCAACGGGGCAGTGCGCGACCGCTTCCAGTTAGAGCGCAGCCAACAACTGACGGCCAGACTGGCCGCCCGTGCGGCAGTAGCCTTGAACCGTTACCACTTGGGCGGTCGGGACGAGGCCAGTTCCTCCGTCGCCCTCGAGGCGGGAGTTCGATACCAGTTTCCCGGACCCCCTCTTGTCATCGAGTACGGCCTGGATGCGGAGTACCAACGCTCGAGTTTGACGCTGCTCGACTCTTCAGGACAATCCTTCAACCCCTTCCCCCTGGAAAGTCGAGAGATCCATTTTGTCGACGCCGGTTTTGAAAGAGAGTGGTCCGATTCCATAAGAGCCGGTGGTTTTGCCGGTTTCAGCTGGGACCGTATGGGTGGCTCGGGCCCTTTTCTGGGCGTGCGGCTGGACTACGAAGGCTCCGGCCACCTCGGAGGTCGGGTGGAGTTCGATCGGCGGCTGAACTCGGTGGACACAGGACAGAAGGTCAACCGGATCGCCCTGTCACTCTTGTGGAGATTCTGAGGCGGCGGCGGGAAGGAGAGTCCGGAAATCATCCGCGGCGTTCAACCCGGGTCGAGCGAATTCCTCCTCCACCGCCGGCGTCCAGGGCCTACCGGCCGGCCTGGCCTCCTCGTCTTTCACGGTCTCGGCTAACGACGATTTCTTGAATGGTCTTCGGCATGGTGACGACTGCGATCGGTCAAACACAAACAGTAGCGGGGAAAACCGCCCCTCCGGAGAGAGACGGGCTGGCAAATGAAGCTGTGGCCAGTCCACTCCAGGGCGAAAAGACTCCATCCCAGTTCTTGGGTTGCCGCCTCTCCGCAATGCTGGAAATTGGTCTCTTTTTTTTCATCGCGCTGCTTGTGGATCATTCGATTCTGGATGGGACACGCTATTGGAGCATTTCGCCCCATCCTTTCTGGCTGATTGTGATCTTGATGAGCACCCAGTACGGAACCAACGAAGGTCTGCTGGCGTCGGGAGTGGCCACGGCCACGCTCTTGATCGGTAATCTGCCGCAGCAGAGCCTGTCTCAGGATTCTTACGATTACCTGTTCGAAGTGGCTCGCCGCCCCTTGCTATGGTTCGGTGCTGGAGTGGTTCTGGGCGAGCTTCGCCTGCGCCAGCGTCGCCTGAGTGATGAACTGCGCCGGAAACTAGTCACGGCCCGGCATAGGGAGAGGGAAATTGCTTCTGCCTTCAACCGTGTTCAGCGTGTGAAAAAGGACCTGGAGACCAAGGTGGCGGGTCAGCTGCACACCGTCATCGGTTTGTACAGAGCGGCGAAGCAATTGGAAGCGCTGGAACCGCACGAGGTTCTCTCCGCTGTTGTGCAGGTCGTGAAAACGCTGATGGACCCGGGAAAGTTCTCCCTCTTCCTGCTCAAGGACGATCGCCTCGAGCTGGCCATCCAGAGAGACTGGAGTCCCGACGACAAACTTTCACAGAGGTTTCCGGCCCAATCAAGCCTCTTTCGCAGTGTGGTCACCGAACAACGGTTTCTCTGCGTAGCCAACGACGTGGACGAAAGGATCCTCTCCCGAGAGGGGGTGTTGGCGGGTCCTCTGATTCAACAGGAGACGGGCCAGGTTCTGGGAATGCTGAAGGTCGAGAAGCTGGGGTTTCTCGACCTCAACTTGAACAGCGTTCAGACCTTCAAGGTCTTGTGCGAGTGGATTGCGGTTGCCTACAACAACGCCATTCGATATCAGACCGCAAGCTCTGACAGCGTTTTGAATCAGGAGACAGAACTCTACTCCTACGGCTTTTTCGCCCGACAAAAGAAGTACCTGGTGAGTCTGGCTGAGCGACTCGGCTTCGACCTTTCCATGATTGTAGTGGGCCTGGAGAATGAGGGTGAGTTGAGCAGAGAGGATTTGAAGCAGGCTCCCGTCCTCTTGAACAGTGCGGCTAAGGGAGTGTTGCGCAGCACCGATCTGACGTTTGACTACCAGCGGACCGGCTACCGGTTCGCCATTCTCCTTGCCGGCACCTCGCTGGAAAACCTGCCGCTTGTGGTCGGAAAAATCACGTCAGGCCTGGAAAGTGAACTGGAAGCGGCGGGCAGCAAGGCCCGATTTTCATTCTCAACCCAGGCGCTAAATCAAGAAACCCATGAGCGCAAACTGCTCACTCGCGAGCTGTTCTCGATGCGCCTGAGGTTTGTGTTGGAACTCATGTGTCGAGTGCCGTTGAAAGTGGCGGTTCTGGCATTGGAGCTGGCTGAAGTCGAGCAACAGGAAGCAGACGAAGCCAACCGATCCTGCCAGATCCTGCGCCAGGTCGTGGAAGGGTTCCTTCAATGCAGCGATACCCTCTTCGGTTACCAGTATTCCGCCCGGGTGATCACCCTGGTGTTGCCCGCCGCCTCGCTCCGAGAAGCGAGGAGGATAGGGGACGGACTTCGAGCCACTCTGGAAGGAGAGCTCAGCCAGTTCCGAACCCGATTGTCCTTTAAGGTCCGAGAGCTGAAGGCTCGCGGCCGAAAGGAGCGGGCCTGTGCGGGCTAAACGACACCAAAGTGCTGTATCCGACCCGACCCGGAGATTCGAAGCGTGTCATGACAGGCTCCAGTTGGTTTAGAAAAGCGGGTGTTGGCGAATCGGCGGAGGGACCGCAAGAGTCCCGAATCGAGCCCCTGCGGGTCGACACCGACACTGCGGGTTTCCAAGTCCCCCTTCCAGGTCCCCGGCAACCGGATGGCAACGGCGAGTCAGCAACTGGGACTGAGGCCTGGATCACGGTCTTTGTCGGGGCGGTCTGTTTGGCTTTCGAGATCCTGATCCTGCTGTGGTTTTCAAGAGGTCAGGTGAGCATGAGCAGGCTGGGTTGGAGTCACTTGGGTGCTGTCGGCGTTCTGTTCGGGTATTGGCGCTTGTGCGAACGCTCCGGCAAAGACGGCCGCTGGCCGCTCCTGCTCGGCGTTTCGACCCTGGGCACAGGTCCTTTGGGCTGCGCCGGAACCCTTTGCTCCATGGCTCTGAACCGTTGGTTCCAGCGCACTTCTTCGTCTTTCGAGGATTGGTACAACTCGCTCTTTCCGGAACAGCAGTCTCTTCTGGCAAGGGAGGTCTTCGAGCGGATCCAGGTGGCCCAGGCTGATCCGATCGGGCAGACTTCGGCTCCCTTCGCCGACATCCTTTCTTATGGCAGCCTGAGCCAGAAGCAGACCGTTATCTGGTTGATCAGCAAACACTTCAGTCCCGTGTTGGCGCCAGCTCTGCTGCAGGCCTTGAAGGACACGGACAGCGCCGTGCGCGTCCAGGCCGCAACAGCCATGGCTCGGATCGAAAATGAATTCTCGAGACGGACGATGGAACTGACGCAGGCAGCGGACAAAGACCCGGACAATCCCCGGCTCCTGCGCCGACTTGCCCGCCACTATGACGACTACGCTTTTACGGGGCTTCTCGACAACGTTCGTGAGATGGACAATCGAGGGAAGGCGCTCGAAGCCTACATGGACGTTCTCGAAAAGGTGCCCGATGACTTTTCGGCGCGGCTGGCAGTGGGTCGGCTTTTGCTGCGAGAAGGGCGTTACCGGGAGGCCTCGGGCTGGTTCGAAGCGTCCACGCAAATGGGACAATCCTCGCCCCAGATGCTTTTCTGGAACATGGAATCCTGGTTTCAACTGGGTTGCTGGCGGGAGATCCGAAGGCTGGCCCTCACACACCATGACGAATTGTCCCGGATGCAAGGCTTTTCTCCCCAGATTCTAGCCACCCTGGAACTGTGGGCCTTGGGCGCAAAGGCCCAGCCGCGGCCAGCCGGGGAGAAGTCACCATGACAAGACGCGCCGTGGCGGACATCTGTCTCATTCTGGAAGGGACATACCCCTATGTTGCCGGGGGCGTCTCCACCTGGACCCACGACCTGGTCAAGTCCCAGAAGCACCTGACGTTTCATCTGGTGCTTCTGCTGCCGTCTGGAATGGATCTCACCTCGCGTTATACCATTCCCGACAACGTGACCGGCGTGACCCGGGTGTTCGTTCAAGAACTGCCGGAAGGGGTCGGCCGCTCGCGGTGGACGGATCGACTGCTGGACCAGATTCAGGTTCCCCTGCTCAGTCTTCAGTCCCAGGGCGGACTGGCCGATGTGAAAAGAATCCTCGAGCTTCTCGGGCCCCATCAGGAGAAACTGGGTCGCCGCATCTTGTTGAACTCCAAGAGCGCCTGGACCCTGCTCCGGCGGATGTACGATTCGAGTCTGCGCGGCTCTTCATTTCTCGACTATTTCTGGAGTTGGAGGTCTTCCTTGGCGGGACTCTACTCTGTCCTGCTCAGTGATCTCCCCCGAGCCGGTCTCTATCACGCTGTTTCGACCGGGTATGCGGGTCTTTACGCCGCCCGAGCCCGCCTCCAAACAAACCGCCCCGTCCTGCTCACGGAGCACGGAATCTACACCAATGAGCGGCGCATTGAAATCGCGATGGCCGACTGGCTCTACGAGACGCCAAGTGAGGATTTGAACGCTGAAGAGACACGCCGCGATTTGAAGAGCCTCTGGGTGGACACCTTCACCAGCTACTCGCGCGCCTGCTATGCGGCCTGCACCAAGATCATCACCCTCTATGAAGGGAATCAGCGCCTGCAGGTTGAAGACGGAGCCGATTCAGCCAAACTGGAGATCATTCCCAACGGTGTGGACTATGACCGATTCTCGCAGGTCCAACGAGACTCCCCACCCCGCCCGCCTGGTGTGGCCCTGATTGGCCGGGTGGTGGCCATCAAGGATGTGAAGACCTTTATCCGCGCCTGCGCCATCCTGCGCACTCGACTGCCGGAGGTGCGGGTGTGGGTGTTGGGACCGACCGGGGAAGAAGAGGATTATTTCCAGGAGTGTCTCGACCTGGTTGGATTTCTGGCTCTCGAGGATACTCTGACCTTCACCGGGAAAGTGCGCTTGGAAGACTACTTGGGCCGTATCGACGTGATCGCCCTCACCAGCATCAGCGAAGCCCAGCCCCTGGTCATCCTGGAAGCCGGCGCCGCCGGCATACCGACCGTGGCGACTGACGTGGG
Organism: Acidobacteriota bacterium; assembly: GCA_046757765.1. GTDB lineage: Bacteria > Acidobacteriota > UBA6911 > RPQK01 > JBHHYX01 > JBHHYX01. The sequence goes on from JBHHYX010000073.1 coordinate 15,451, forward strand.
CGCGTGCCGCGAGATGATCCTGGGTCGCAGCTCGGAGAGTCCGGCCCTGGGTCCGGGTGGGGCAGTCACGCCACTCTCCAATCCGGGCGCCACGGCGCAGGCTTTGGTCCGACTCTTGATGGACCGGAACTGGTACCAGCAGTGCGCTGGGGCTATCCAGAGTCGCGTGCGCCGATACTACAACAAGCTGGATCTGGATCGAACCTACCGGGAGCTTTACGAGAGTTGCCGTATGCAACCCGTGGTCGCGCAGACGGAGTCGGACGGCTGATGGCGGGAATTGGATTCGAACTCCGGAAACTGGCACGAAGAGACGATCTGCTGGGAGTTCTACAGGGGCTTGCCCACTCCTCTCTAGCCTCTACGGGTCCCTGGCTCTTCACGATTCTCTCTCTCAGCACGGTCTTTCTGTTCGGCTCCAGGCTGACTGGATATGAGGAGCTGGTTCATTTCCGGTTGATCATTATCTACAATTTCGCGTTTTCGCTGGTGATGTCGGGTCCGCTCGTCATGTTGACGACTCGCTGCCTGGCCGACCAGATCTTCGAGAAAAACACCCGCAATGCCCCCAGCATGTTGCTAGGGGCAATCTCGGTTCTGTACCTGACCCAACTTCCGGTCGCAGTCTACTTCTACTTTTTCTACTTCAGCCTCGAACCCATGGCCCGAGTGGCTGGATTTGTGGACTTCTTTTTGATTACTGGGATCTGGTTGACCAGCGTGTTCCTTACGGCGCTCAAAGACTACAAGTCCGTCACCTATTCTTTTGGCTGTGGAATGCTGCTGGCAACGGTGGGAGCGATTCAGCTGGCCGGGTGGTATGGACACGTGGGGATGTTGTTTGGGTTCAACCTGGGATTGGCGTGGATCATGTTTTCTCTGGTCGCGCGGGTGTTTGCCGAGTATCCCCACCCCCTCGACAAGCCTTTTGATTTCCTCAGAACTCTGCGGCCCTACTGGGAGATTGCTCTAGGGGGCCTGGTCT
>JBHHYX010000074.1:0-16381 GCA_046757765.1 Acidobacteriota bacterium
CGCACTCGACAGTACGTCGAGGAGCCCGACGGAGCGCAACGCAGTAGACGCGGGCATATCCGCCGCCGTAGTAGATTGGGTGTGAGAAATGCGGGCCAGATTCAACTCCGCCGAGGCCCCCTCGAGGATTCAGTATGGTTGCCTTTGCTCTAGCGGTATTCTTCAGTCTGATCCTGAATCCTGTGGCGCGTTATCTGGCGGTCAAGGGGGGATGGCAGTCTCATTCCGCCAATCGAAAAGGACTCCACCCGGCCATGTCGGGTGGGGTGGCCGTACTGTTGACTTTGACGGCGGCCCTGCTGTTAGCGGCGGGGACCGCTCTCTTTGCCAATTTGCTCCCCTACTGGATTGGCACCGCGATGCTTTTTGCCATGGGGCTGGTGGACGATTGGGTGGTTCTGAGCCCTCGAACCAAGCTGGGCTGCCAGGTGCTGGCGGTGTCGGTTTTCCTGGCCCTGATGATTCGACAAGAACAACTGGCCGTCAGTTTTTGGCTTCCTCTCTTTTTCCTCTGGCTGCTGGGCGTCACCAACTCGCTCAATCTCCTGGACAACATGGACGGTCTGGCCGCCGGCGTGGGGGCCACTGCGGCGCTCACGCTGGCTCTGATCGAGCCGGGTTGGACGTCCTCCTTGAGTTCGCTCTCCGATTCCAGTCTCGTCCTGCTGGCTCTCTCCGGCAGCCTGCTGGGATTTCTGGTCTACAACTTCCATCCGGCTCGAATTTTTCTGGGCGATTCCGGCAGTCACCTTGTGGGCTTTACCCTTGCCGCCCTCCCCTTTTACAGCTTGGACGCGGTCGACCCCGGGTCTGATTGGCGCCAGCTTCTCGTTCCTCCGCTCGTGCTTCTCGTTCCAATCACGGACACGATCTTTGTCACGTTTACGCGACTGCGGAGGAGGGCTCCTGTTTCACAGGGCGGCAAAGACCATCTCTCCCACCGGCTGGCGGCCCGAGGTTGTCCTGAATGGGCCGTCGCCATCCTGTTTTACCTGGCGGCCGCAGTCGCGGCTGGGATTGCGCTGGCCGTCTTCGCGGCTCGGTTATGACACCGAGTGAAAGCGGCAGAGCTGTGGTGACTTCACTCAATGAGAGGTTCACAGGGTCCTTGACCGCCGAGTTCTCCAGGAGCTGAGCAGCCCCCAGCCCGAACCGACCACAAAGGCTGTGTTTCCGGCCAGAAAGAAAAAGGGTGAGATGAGGCCCAGCCCCGGCGACTGTCGAAAGGCTCTGGCCACCAGGGGCAACGAAAAAGGCATCGATGCCAGCCACAAGAAGAGGCCCTGCGGCGGTGCCAGCGGCAGGGCCAGGAGGGCCAGTCCTATGAGCGCCAGCTGCAACCTGCGGTAGTGGGGAGTTCCCGTGTCGGAGAGGGCTTTGCCTGGATATCTTCGGTAAAGAGCGGGTGCCACCTTTCCGTACCTGAACTTTCTCCTCATAAAGGCCCAGACGCTTTCCGGATGGACATGCCTGACCGTTGCTTCGGGAACGTAGATGATCCGTCCACCGTTGCGAGCCAGCCGAAAGGAAAGCTCGATATCCTCGAGCTTCTCGAAGCCTTCGTCAAAGAGATGCTCCCTCAGGACCTGCCGCTTGAACCCGCAAGTGGCCGTGTTGACGAAATCGACTCGATCGAACCCTTTCATCCTGTCGTAGCGGCCCTCGAACTCGATCTGAATCAGCCTGGCCACCCAGTGTTTCTGCTCTGAAGTGAAGCGTCCCACGGTCCCACTGATCGAGTCTTTCCCGATCGGTTCGACCAGCTTCTGGATCCATTGGGGCGCAGCCTCACAGTCGGCGTCGAGAAAGAGAATCACTTCTCCCGAGGCCTCCCGGACCCCCCGGTTTCTGGCCGCTCCGGCTCCTTTCCCATCCTGCCGGATCAGGCGGGCGTTCCACCTGGAGACCACTTCCGCGCTGCCGTCGCTGGAGCCGTCATCGACCACGATCACTTCGTACCCTTCCCCCTTCACACGCTGGCGGCTCAGCGACTTCAGACACCGTTCGAGTTGCCCCCTGGCATTCCGCACGGGGATAATTACGGAGAGTCTGGGTGGTGCCTCAGGGGTCGAATTCATGGATCGATTCGCCTCTTTCATCTCAGTTCAGGCGGCAAGACCGCTCAGCGATCCAGCCATTTGAAAATCTCTATCTTATACCCGCCGGGATCGCTGAACAAAATGCTGCGTATCCCCGTCTCCTTCGAGTCAGCCGGTGGCTGCCCGATCTTCACCCCTTTCCCTTGCAGGTACCGGTGCCACCCATCTACATCTTGGGTCGTGAGGCTGATCATGACCCCACGGGTCTCTGTTTTCTTGAAGAACCCTTTCCCCTTGGCGATGTCGACCAGGCCGATGAATGCACCGTCGCGAGTTCTGAAAATCCTGACCCAATCCAGTGCAAAGGTCTCTTCAAATCCCATCACCAGCCGATAGAAGTCAGAGGCTTCTTCAAAGTGGGTGTAGTAAAGAAAGACAACCTGGCCATCGATTGGCGGCTTCTCCGCGACGGTCGACTGCAGCCTGGCGCCCACAAACCAGAGAAAGACCAAGGAAAGGCGCCATCCGGTGAGTTTCCGGCGGCGGCTTCTTCCGATTCTTCTTTCTGAGAATCTTTTTCCAGTCTCGAAAATCTTCATGCCTGCTCCCTTCCTGCCGGTGAGTCAGCGGCCTGGCGCCGCCCTTGCCCGCCTCTTTTGAGTTGGCATCGGAGCCGCGTTCTCCAGAGTTTAGGGCTCGCGCAAGAATAACTTCACATTTTGGCATCTCATCTTCACACCATTTTCAGCCGAACTCGAGCGAGTGGCCATCCGGATGGGGCCGGGCGCTGACGCTTTGGTTCAGTTTACAGTGCTATTGTTCCCCCTGTTTTATATAGATCTGAGTGAATCATTATCAAGATTCTTGCTATGCATCCTTGCTCAGACAGCCTTCGGATCGTATATAGAGAGAGCGGACGAGGCCGAAGCCGCGGCTTCGAGGTTAGGGTTTTCCGTGGCAAGGAGCGTGTGTGCGGAACCGTCATGAGTGTCCGCTGAACATCTTGAAGCGGATGTTGGCGGGCCGCAAAGACTTGGAGGTTGCATGGACATCAATCGATTCACGGAAAAGGCGCGAGAAGCTCTTGCCGAGGCTCAGACTGAGGCGATTCGCCACAGCCACCAGCAGGTTGACGTCGAGCATCTGTTGTCGGCTCTTCTGGGACAAGAGGGAGGGTTGGCGTCGTCGATCCTGAACAAGGCCGACGTCAACCCCCGGCGTGTCACGGAGGCGGTGGAACAAGAACTGGTAAGACTGCCAAAAGTCAGTGGTTCTGCCTCCGGGCCCGACTCCCTCTACGTGACTGGAAGGCTGAACCGGCTGCTGGCGCGGGCGCAAGAGGAAGCCTCGAGGCTCAAGGATGACTACCTCTCAATAGAGCATCTCCTGCTGGCGGTTTGCGGGGATGAAGGGCCGGGGGGACGAATTTTCAGAGACTTCGCAATCACGCGGGACCGTATCATGCAAGCCCTCAAGGAAGTCCGTGGAAGCCAGCGCGTGAGCTCCCCCAATCCGGAATCGACCTACGAAGCGCTGCAACGGTATGGCCGCGATCTGACCTTGCTGGCCAGCCAGGGCAAGCTCGATCCGGTGATCGGCCGCGACGAGGAGATTCGCCGGGTAGTGCAGGTACTTTCCCGACGCACCAAGAACAATCCGGTTCTCATTGGTGAACCCGGCGTGGGAAAGACCGCCATCGTTGAGGGGCTTTCCCAGAGGATCGTCCGCAACGACGTGGCGGAGGGCCTCAAGAACAAGCGGGTGGTGGCCCTGGATATGGGCGCGCTCATCGCCGGTGCCAAGTACCGCGGTGAATTCGAGGAACGGCTCAAGGCCGTGCTCAAGGAAGTTCAGGATTCGAGCGGGGAGGTGGTTCTCTTCATCGATGAGCTTCATACCGTTGTGGGAGCCGGCGCGGCCGAGGGCGCCATGGATGCGGGCAACCTGCTCAAGCCGATGCTGGCCCGGGGCGAATTACACTGCATCGGTGCCACCACCCTGGATGAGTACAGGAAGCACGTCGAAAAGGATGCCGCCCTGGAACGGCGATTTCAGCCGGTGGTGGTGGACCAGCCCACGGTCGAGGACACGATTTCGATTCTGCGGGGTCTGAAGGACCGCTATGAGGTGCATCATGGCGTTCGAATCAAAGACGCCGCTCTGGTGTCGGCGGCAGTGCTTTCCAATCGCTACATCTCCGACCGATTTTTGCCTGACAAGGCCATCGATCTGGTGGACGAAGCGGCGGCCAAACTGCGCACCGAGATCGATTCGATGCCCTCGGAGCTGGACGAAATCCTGCGCCGGGTGATGCAGCTCGAGATCGAGCGAGAGGCGCTCAGGAAGGAGAAGGACAAGGCGTCTCGGGAGCGGTTGACAAAGCTGGAAAAGGAGCTGGCCGATCTGAAGGGTGATGGTGACGCTCTCAAGGCTCAGTGGCAGGCCGAGAAGGAAACCGTCCAGCGTCTGCGCGCCATTCGAAAGCAGATTGAACAGACCAAGATCGAGATCGACCAAGCCGAGCGAGACTACGATCTCAATCGGGCTGCGGAGCTGAAGTACGGAACGCTGTCGCGACTGCAGGCGCAGCTCGAAGCCGAAGAGCAGTCCCTGAGCCAAAAACAGGATCAGACTCAGCTGCTGAAGGAGGAGGTCAGCGAAGACGACGTGGCTGAGGTGGTCAGCCGCTGGACCAGCATTCCCGTCTCCAGGCTCCTGGAGGGGGAAATGGAAAAGCTGAATCATCTGGAAGAGGAACTGCACCGGCGAGTTGTGGGTCAGGACGAGGCGGTCAAAGCGGTCACCGAAGCGGTGATCCGCGCCCGAGCGGGCCTGAAGGACCCCAACCGGCCCATCGGCAGCTTTATCTTTCTGGGACCCACCGGAGTGGGCAAGACGGAATTGGCCAGATCTTTGGCCCAGTCGCTGTTCGATGACGAGAGAGCCATGATTCGAATCGATATGTCCGAATACCAGGAGAGGCACACCATCGCCCGTCTGGTCGGGGCTCCGCCCGGGTATGTCGGCTTCGAGCAGGGTGGTCAGCTGACGGAGGCGGTCCGGCGCCATCCCTATTGCGTGATTCTGTTCGACGAAATCGAGAAGGCCCACTCGGACGTCTTCAATATGCTGCTTCAGGTTCTGGACGACGGTCGCCTGACGGATGGGCAGGGTCGAACGGTGGATTTCAAGAATACCGTCCTGATCATGACTTCCAACCTGGGGAGTCTCAGGATTCTCGACTACCAGGGGACCTTTGCGGGGAAAGAGTACGAGGAGATGCAGAAGGCGGTTTTGACGGAACTGCGCCATCACTTTCGGCCTGAATTTCTGAACCGGGTGGATGAGGTGATCGTCTTTCACTCGCTCTCACAAGAGCATCTGAGACAAATTGTGGACATTCAGCTGGGCGGACTCAGAAGGCGATTGGCCGATCGCCGAATGGAAGTTGAGCTCTCTGACGCCGCTCGCGACTATCTGGTCAAACAGGGTTACGATCCTCACTACGGGGCCCGTCCTCTGAAACGAGCCATCCGGAAGGAGCTGGAGAATGTCCTCGCCAGGCGGATCGTTCAGGGCCAGCTGCGAGACGGACAACACCTGTTCGTGGACTGCGATCCCTCCGGCCAGGGTCTGAGCTTCAACGCCGCTGCCGTGGCTGAAGAGGAAACCACCCCGGTCGCCTGAAACGGGTGAGCGTCAGGCCACCGTTTCATCGGGGGCGATAGAGTCCGTGAGTTCAGTGCGGCCGGGCTGAGGTTGGCGGGGCATCACTGATTACCCCACCCCTTAGACGCCTGAGCCGGACTCCCACACCCTACCTGCCCACTGCTCCGGGAGAACGGATCAGGACGGCTCTTTTCTCGACTTCCCCGAGCAGGGTTGAGAGGTAGATTTCGAAACGATGAAGGATGAATGCCCGCTCCCTGCACTGAGCCTTCCCAAGCTCCTCCGTGAACTCCTCAATGGGTTGCCAGTCTTTGAAATAGAGGGCTCGCATCGATCCTTCTCTGAAACGGCGGAGGAATCCCAACAGCCGGGAGAAGGCCTTTTCCGAACGGCCCGTTTCGGTGGTTTTGGTGATTCGATAGATCTCTTCGAGGTCGTTCAGAAGCTGGAGGGAATCTTCTTTTTGCCTGCTCAGGTCCTGGAAGAGTCCAACGGCGTTAAAATCAGGATTCAGTTGGCTGGCAAGACTCGAAAAGGATTGCTGTGAGGCGTGCTTGAGCAAGCCAAGTGCCGTTTCCATCTGCGAGTACAACTCGCCGATCTTTCGAGTGGAGGACATGTCCTTGAGCTCCCGGTCAAAAATGATCCGGGTCTCCATCTTCAGGCCAAACCTCAGGCTGACCAGGGTTTCGGACAACTCCGGAAGGTAATACTCCAGGTACTGCTGCGTTTGTGCGAGAATACTGAGAAGTTCCCGGCACTGGAAGTAGCAGAGTTTGAAGAGAGCGATCAACTGTCGGGGCTTGAAGCTCCGTTGCATGAGCTCTTCGATGTAGCGGATCGTGCTGAAGAGCTTGAAGAAGCAGAGGAAGAGGCGTTCCAACTCCTCGCGCACGCCCTCCATCTCGAGGTTCAACAAGAGGTCTCGGTGGATCACGTGTCGACACTTGGAATGGTTGAAACGATGGACCAGAACGTGATGGGAGGGGGCTTCCCTATAGCGAGCCAATCGCTCCGCCAGCACGAAGGCGTAGGCCTTGAACTCCTGGGGGGAAAGGCGAGACAGGCGGGACAGGGTTGCCCCCTGAATCTTGTACTGTTCAAGGAAGTCCCAGAGGCGGAGAAAGTCAGAGAAGCGCTCCAAGACTTTCGGGTCGTTGCGGATTTCTTCTCTTAGGGCTTGACCTCGGGTTGTGGCCAATCGGTGCTTGTTTGACTCCACGCTCACTTCCGCTTCCAGAATCCGAGGACACAATTTGATAATCTGTCCCATCAGTTGGAGGCTGGTGTTGATCTCGATGCTGAAGTCGTGCCTGGAGGGGACCCGCTCCCGGGTGGAAAACGTTTCACCGGGTTGCTTGAGGTGCAGGACAAGACTTCCAAACCAGAGCTCGAACTTCTCCACCACGTTGAGCTCCAGTACGTCTGCCATTCTCGAATTATTCCTTGACTGTTGAGGCTTGACAGTGATCTGTGGCACATCTTAACCTGGATTTTTCACGCTTGGTTGTAGCGAAGAGCTGGAAGCGCTGCGCTGACAAGGCGTTACGACCGAGGCCTCCGGAGGCGGAGTCGTGCACTACGTCGAGGAGGCCGCAGTCGGCGGTGATGATTCCGGCTCTGCGGTAGACTGGGTGTGAGAATGCGGGTTGAGTAAGAACGCGGGAATGGAGGGCCAGAATCTTCCCAGAGCATGGGCCTGGAAAAAATTCAAAAGGCGCGGGCTCAACTGAGCGGGTTTGTTGAGAAGCTGCTTCAGGAGAGGCCGCCGCCCCGAGGCGTCACGAGGAAGAGTTCACATGAGTGAGATCATGCATCTGAAGGTTTTGCCCGTCTTGCCCCTCAAGAACAGTGTCCTTTTCCCCCATCTCTTGATGCCGGTCTCGGTAGGTCGACCGGCCTCGGTGGCGGCCGTGGAGGCGGCCCTGGCGACCGAGGACAAGGAGATCTTCATCGTTGCGCAGCGCGATCATTCAGTCGAAGTGCCGGAGCAAGAGGACGTCTACACGATCGGCACGATAGCCGTGATCAAGAAGATCGCCCGCCGCAAGGACAGCCTGATTGATCTCATTGTTCAAGGTGTGGAGAGGGCGGTTCTGGTCCGTCTGGAGCGCTCCAAGCTGCCTCCCACTGCCCGGGTCAGGCCCTTTCCGCTGCCGGAGGACAGGAGTCCTGAGATTGAAGCACTTCATCGCGAAGTCCTCTCCCTGTTCAGTGGGGTGATCAGCCTGGCCAAATTGGAGGCCCCGATCGACCCCGCCCAGTTGGTCGAAAGTACCACGGATCCGCTCCGCCTCGTCTACCAGTTGTCGACCATAGTGAATATTGACGTGGCCAAGGAACAGGCGGTGCTGGAAGCTCAGACCGTGGCAGACGCCTTGCGACTGCTGCACATCTACCTGACCTACGAAGTGCAGGTGCTGGAACTGCGGGAGAAGATTGCCAGCCAGGCGGAGACCGAGATCAGCCGCGAGCAGCGGGAGTACTTGCTTCGCCAGCAGCTGCGGGCCATTCAGCAGGAGTTGGGGGAAGCCAGTCCCGAGCAGGGCGAAATCGAAATCCTGCGCGGGCAGCTGAAGAAGGCTGATTTGCCTGAGGTGGTGGACAAAGAGTCTGAAAGAGAGCTGCGAAGGTTGGAGCGCATTCCTCCCGGCTCCCCCGACTATAACGTTATTCGCAGCTATCTGGAACTCATACTGGAGCTTCCCTGGAACAAGAGTTCCGAGGATGTGCTCGACGTGGCCCGTTCCCGCCGCATTCTGGATGAGGATCACTATGATCTGAAAGAGGTCAAGCTCCGCATCCTCGAGCATCTGGGAGTGCTCAAACTGAATCCGGAGGCCAAAGCGCCCATACTCTGTTTTGTGGGCCCTCCCGGTGTGGGAAAGACGTCGTTGGGCCAGTCCATCGCCCGGGCGTTGCGGCGCAAGTTTGAACGCATGAGTCTTGGGGGACTGCACGATGAGGCGGAGCTGCGTGGGCATCGACGCACTTACATTGGAGCGATGCCGGGCCGTATCCTCCAGGCCATTCGGCGGGCGGGGGTCAAGAACCCTGTGCTCATGCTGGATGAAGTCGACAAATTGGGTCGTGACTTTCGAGGAGATCCCGCCTTTGCTCTGCTGGAGGTTTTGGACCCGGAGCAGAACAAAGACTTCCGGGACAACTACCTGGATCTGCCCTTCGACCTCTCGAGAGTTCTCTTCATCACGACAGCCAACACCCTGGACACGGTTCCCCGCCCTTTGCTGGACCGACTGGAGGTTCTTCGACTCTCGGGCTACAGTGACGAGGAGAAGGTTGAGATCGCCAAGCGATACCTGAATCCTCGCCAGCTCAAGGAGACCGGTCTTACCAAAGAGCTCTGTTGTCTCACAGACGAAGCGTTGAGACAGGTGATCTCACGCTACACGAGGGAAGCCGGGGTTCGCCAGCTGGAACGCACGATTGCCAGCCTGGCTCGCAAGGTGGCCCTGAAATTTGCCGAAGGACGAACCGAGCCCCTGATCATTCAAGCCCAGGACCTGGACGAGATGCTGGGGCCGGAACCCTTCTTTCTGGAACGGGTTCGCCGGTGTCTGACAGTGGGCGTCGCTCCCGGTCTGGCCTGGACTGAGAGCGGGGGTGATGTGCTCTACGTTGAAGCCACCCTGCTGCCGGACGGCGAAGGACTGACGCTCACGGGACAGCTTGGTGACGTCATGCAGGAGTCCGCCAAGACGGCGCTGAGTTTTGTCCGGGCAAACCGTGAGGAGCTGAAGCTGAGTGCTGAAAAGTTTCGCAGCTCCGGTGTCCACGTGCATGTTCCGGCCGGGGCGATTCCGAAAGATGGCCCCTCTGCCGGCGTGACCATCGCCGCCGCTCTGGTCTCCATCTATGCGGGCGTTCCACTACGCAGCGATACCGCTATGACGGGCGAGATTACCTTGACCGGTTTGGTGCTCCCGATCGGAGGAGTGAAGGAGAAGCTCCTGGCCGCCCGCCGCTCCGGGATCCACCGGATCATTCTTCCGCGAGAGAACAAAAAAGACCTGCGCGAGTTGCCCGAAGAAGTAAGAGACCAAATGCAGACCGTCTTCGTGGACAACGTGCGCGAAGTATTGGCCGCCGCCATCCAGCGGCTACCCGAGCAGACAAACGCGGCCACAGGTCGCGGGAGGTGAAGTATGCTTCCCTTTAAGAAAATCCTGGCGCCGACCGATTTTAGCCAGAGCTCCTTGAAAGCAGTGGAGCGGGCCGCGGAACTGGCCGCTCATTTTGCCTCTGAGCTGTGCCTGGTCCATGTTCACGCTCCCGTGCCGGCCATGCCTCCCGATCTCAACTACGGCTTTGAGCTGCCTGTTTACGACGACGGCGCCCTTTCCAGGGCGGAAGAAAGATTGCGGGAAGTGGTGGAGAAGTCCCTGAGCCCTGATCTGATGGTACGAACCTTTGTCCAGTATGGGGATCCGGCCCGCGAGATCACTCGCATCGCTGAAGAAGAACGGCTGGATCTCATCGTCATTGCCACCCATGGCCTGACCGGATGGCGCCACCTCGTTTTCGGTTCCGTGGCCGAAAAAGTGCTCCGGTCGGCCCCTTGCCCGGTCTTGACGCTCCGTTTTCCTGAAACCGAGGAGTGAGGGGGTGGACGACAATCCACAGGTTGCCGCCAGGGCTTCCTGGCCCAGGCTCCTTCCTTCCCGGGCCACGGGCTGGGGGCTTCTACACCGTCGGCTTGGCTGAGCCCCCATCCGGTTGGGGTTCGGTCGCCACCGGTTCGAAGAGTGAAAAGCTCTCTCCCTCCACCAGCGGCCCGGTCAGCTCGAAAATCTCGAGGAGCCGGGGATCTGACATCAGCTTCCCCCACCTCCTCTCAAAGTCGGCCATTGATTCGAATTGCCACAGTTCCAGGTATTCGCCCGCATTCCCCACCACGCTTCGCCAAATCCCCTGGAAGTCCAGCCGATGAAGGCGGATGAGAGGAAGGATCTGGTGGGCGAAAATTCTGTCGAAGTGCCGAATATGGTGGGAGCGGACACGGTAGGAGACTTTCAACAGCAACATGACGCGTTCCTTCGCAGTGGGAGAATCTGCCATCTCGATCCAGGCCTTTGAGGCTCCGGCTCGGTATCGGAATCGGGTTCGCAATCGCTATCGCCGTCGATCGCCATGCAGCCGCAAAGAGCCGCCAGCAGGGCCTCCATCGGAGAAACCCCGGTCCGTCCATTGCTGTCCAGATGGACTTCCACGCCTTGTTGGGTCACTGCGTCGAGCTCCAGATCACCGGTCCACTTGACCTCCAAAGTGGTGGGTCCGCTCATTTCGGCCATCCCCTGATTGTAGCAGCAAGACTTCGGAAAACGGTCCCTACGGTCTCTATTGATTTTTTCAGCCGGCTGGGCGAATAATGACCTTCAGGCTGCGGTGAGACTATGAGGAGAGACCAAGGCCCGGGTTGAACAATTCCACCGCCAAGTCACTGAACCACGAACGTAAGTGAGTGGCCATCCGGATTTGGCCGGGCGCTGACGCTTCGGTTCAGTTTACGGGGCAGGGGCAAGGGGGCGCATATCGTCAATGCAGCGCATTTGAGACCAAGATTCTCACAATTCCGCGCCAGACAGCTCAGGGGAAAGCCGTGTTGGATCGCTCTTTTCTTCCTCCTCTGCCCGGGGGCGGTGGAGGCTGAGAAGGAGCCGGTCACCGCGGGCAGGCAGGTGGTGCTGGAAACCGGTCTGGGCGCCATTGTTCTGGAGCTCTTTCCGAAGGACGCTCCCCGCCATGTGGAGAGTTTTCTGGAGCGGGTCCGAAGCGGCTTTTACGTGGGGACCACCTTCCATCGTGCCATTCCTCTCGGCATCATTCAAGGAGGGGACCCCCTCAGCCGAGACACCCGCGAGCGGGAACGGTATGGAACCGGCGGATTGTTCGAGTTGAAGAATGAGTTCAACACCGTTTCTCACAAAGCGGGGACGGTTTCCGCCGTGCTGGCACCAGGAAATCCCGACAGCGCCGGGTCTCAGTTCTTCATTTGTGTGACCGATCAGAAGCAACTGGACGGAAAGTACACGGCTTTTGGTCGAGTGGTGGAAGGTCTGGAGGTGGTGGAGAAGATCTCCCGGCTGCCCACCGACTCGCAGCAGCGTTTGTTGCAGCGAGTGGAGGTCATCCGGGCTTACGAACGGGATCGGCCGCCGGCCGAAGACCTCCCCTTTGCCGATGCCACCCCAGAGGAGATGGCCCGCTATCACGTCCTGGTGAAAACCAATCTGGGCGACATGGAGATTGCCTTTTTCCCGCAAGCGGCTCCACGGCATGTAAGACGCTTTTTGCGCTTTGCCAGGCTGGGGCTCTACGATGGGACCACCTTTCACCGAGTGGTCCCCAACTTTGTCATTCAGGGCGGGTTGATCCGCAGGAGAAAGCCCCCGATCCCATCCAAATTTCGAAGGCTCTTGAAACCCCTGGAGGCAGAGTTCAACAACCATAAGCATGATCGGGGAGCGGTCTCGATGGCTCGCGGGAAAGATCCCGACAGCGGTCTGGACACCTTCTTTATTTGTCTGTCCCGGTTGGAATCCCTGGATGGCAACTACACCATTTTCGGGCATGTGGTTCGAGGGCTGGAGGTGGTGGATGGAATCGCACAGGTTCCGCTGCGAGGGGAAGCTCCCCTGGTTCCCGTGACGATCCAGGCGATCAAAGTGCTTGAGCGGGAGGAATAGACCCGACAGCCTGGACTAGCCGGACTATTCACCAGCATTCTGCTGCGGCGCCGTTATCATCCGCGCTGACTGCGTTGCCCACCCTCGGCCTCCTCGACGTAGTGCACGACTACGCCTCCGGGGGCCTCGGGCGTAACGCCTTGTCAGCGCGGCGCTTCCGACGCCTCGCGACGAAACCTGGTGCATAATCCGGGCTAGGCCGGTGGTGTCGTTGCCCGGTGCCGCCCGGGCTCTTCCATGCTCCGGTCGTGGATTCGCGACAACAGCCACTGAGCGGTAAGCGCTCCCGCCAGCGCCAGAAACATGTCCCATTGAGTGTCCCACGGATCTCCCTGGGTCCCCAGGAAAGCCGTCGCCCCCTCGCCTGAAGCCAGCGCCACCCACCACTCGATTAATTCGTAGAAGGCGCTCAGAGCCAGGCAGATGCAAGTCACCACAAAGAAGAGCCATTTCCCCGGCTTCAGGGGACTTTTGCGGAAGAGAATCTCCCGTGTCAAAATGGCGGGAATGAACCCTTGAGCCAGGTGTCCCAGCCGGTCATAGTGGTTGCGCTGAAGGTGCAAGGCAGTCCCAACCCAGTCGCCGATCGGGACTTCAGCGTAGCTCCAGTGTCCTCCCACCATCAGGATCAGGGCGTGAAGGGCCATCAAACGGTAAGCGAGGCGGGAAAACTGGAAACGAGAGTCGGTGGCAAAGAGAGCGGCCAGCCCCATCAGCACAGGGGCGTTTTCCAGAAACCAGGTCAGCCGGTCCGCCTTGGGGTGCAGACCCAGGAGAACAAATGATACAACAACGAGGATGAGTAGCAGGCGTCTTTCGTGAGAATAGGACATAGGAATTGGTCTGGCAAGTATAACAGGCGCTGAGGCCGCCGCGAAACGGTGTCGGGGCGGCGGGAAGTCGAATGGGGATGAACGGGTACTGTGACTGTCCGATCCGAGTGCGCTATGCCGAGACCGACCAGATGGGAGTGGCCTATTACGCCAACTACCTGGTGTGGTTTGAAGTGGGGAGAGCGGAGTTCTGCCGCCAACAGGGGTTCACCTATGAGCAGGTGGAGCGCGAAACAGGCAGCTATCTTATCGTGGTCGACGCTCGCTGCCGTTACCGCCGCCCGCTGCGATACGACGATGCTTTCCTGGTCCGAACCCGCCTCAAGGCCTTTCGGCGGCGCATGGTGACTTTTTCCTACCTGCTGCTCGATGGGGCGGGCGAAACGATCTACGCCGAAGGGGAGACCACCCATGTGGTCACGGGGCCCGACGGCCGTCCAAAGAGTTTTCCTCCCCAGTACGGCAAGCTCCTGGTTGGCGCCAACCGCCGGAACCCGTAGACGCGGCATGTGCCTGGCCCAGTCTCCCTTTCCGGAAGGTCTGGAATGTAGCGGTCGAGGCTGCAAGGGCCGGGTGGCTCGGGTGTCTCCCCGCCGACAGGCCCGGAGGGGGGCGGTATCGACGGGGTTTGTGGCGGTTGTGGAGTAGTGAGATGCGACCTGTGCAGGACTACCTGGTCTACCTCCTGGTCAGAGTTTTTTTTGCCAAGATTGGATGGTTGCCCCGGCCCCTGGCCTCTCTCGTCTGCCGGGGAATGGCGTCACTCATCTTCCTGTTCGACCAAAAGCACCGTCGGATCGGGATGACCAACCTGCAAATCGCTTTTCCCGAACGGGACCCCCGGTGGCGAAGCAAGGTTCTCCTGAGAAGCTTCCAATCCCTGGGGGAGCTGGCCGTGGAGTTTTCCCGCATCACTCGACTTGGACCCGACGAAGTGGCCAGCCGAGTCCCCTATGAGGTGGGCCGTGGCGTCGAAAACTACTTGAGAGCCAAGCGGGACAGCACAACGGGCGTGCTCTTTATCACCGGCCACCTGAGTGCCTGGGAGCTTCTTCCAGCGGCCCACGCGCTGCATGGGCATCCGCTGAGCTTTGTCGTCCGGCCTCTTGACAATCCCTATATCGAGCGTTGGGTCTCCGGCTTGCGGTCCCGGTTCGGCAACCGCACGATTTCGAAGCATCGCGCGCTTCGAAGTATCCTGTCTACTTTGAAGGCAGGGGGCGACGTGGGGTTCTTGATCGACCAGAATACGCAGGAGAAGGAAGGGCATTTCGCTCCCTTTTTCGGAAAGCCGGCCTGCACCACCTCGGTAGTAGCGTCCCTGGCTCTGAGAACCGGAGCTCCGGTGGTTCCGGGCTTCATCTGCCCCGGAGAGAAGAAAGGCCATTACCGGATCCGGTTTTATCCACCGCTCTATTTTCAACCCGGAGGAAAGCCGGATCAGGATCTGGCGGCTGCCACCGCCGCTATGAATCGCTCCATAGAGGACGTCGTGCGCGACTTTCCTCACTGCTGGCTCTGGGGCCATCGCCGATTTGCCACCCAGCCGGATGGAAGCGATCCCTACCGGTAGCGAGCAACGGCCGGGCTACTCGTACCGGAGACGCGATTGAGATACACTGTGAAGCTCGATTGAGATAAAGGAGGAAGTAATGGCGACGAAGGTTGCGATTAATGGATTTGGGCGCATCGGCCGCAACGTGTTTCGGGCGGCGCTGGCACGGGCTTCTGAGATTGAGTTTGTGGCCGTCAACGACCTGACCGACCCCGGGATGTTGGCTCATCTACTCAAATACGATTCGGTCTACGGGCAGCTGGACCGGCAAGTGCGTCACGATGAGAGGTCCATTCTGGTGGGAGAACAGAGGCTGCGGGTCTTCTCACAACGAGACCCGGGAGAGATTCCCTGGGAAGAGGTGGGGGCCGACATCGTCATCGAGGGGACGGGGTTTTTCCGAAAAAGAGAGGACGCCGCCAAGCACCTTCGAGGCCACGTGAAGAAGGTCATTATCACCGCTCCGGCAATAGCGCCCGACGTCACGATTGCCCTGGGAGTGAATGAGGAAACGTACAATCCCGCCCAACACACCATCATCTCCAACGCCAGCTGCACGACCAACTGTCTGGCGCCGGTGGCCAAGGTTCTCCACCACAGCTTCGGCATCGAGCGGGGCCTCATGACCACGATTCACAGTTACACCAATGATCAGCGGATCCTGGATCTCCCCCACAAGGACCTGAGGAGGGCGCGGGCTGCCGCTCTTTCCATGATTCCCACGACGACTGGGGCGGCGGTCGCGGTTTCACTGGTCTTGCCCGAATTGGAGGGGCGCCTGGACGGAATCTCGATTCGTGTCCCGACTCCTACAGTGTCGCTGGTGGACGTCACGGTCCTGGTGGAGAAATCCGCTCCCCTTGAGGACGTCCAGGACGCCTTCCGCAGAGCCGCCTCCGGGCCCATGAACGGGATCCTCCAGTATACGGAGGAAGAGCTGGTCTCATCCGACTTCAGCGGCAACCCTCACTCGGCTGTGGTGGATGGTCCCTTCCTGCGGACTCTGGGCAGCAACATGGTCAAGGTCCTGGCCTGGTATGACAACGAATGGGGCTACTCCAACCGTGTCTTGGAGTTAGCAGAGTACGTCGGTCAGCGACTCTAGACCAGTAGCGAGCGACCTCATACCGCCGAGTGGCCATTGAGCTGATGACTGGGTTGCCATTACCGCCTTTGTGTCGGCCCCCCGGGCCTACCACCCGAGGCACACCGAAGGTCCCGGCCCTGACGGACCGGGCTACTCGAATGTCGGCCCTCCGGGCCTTTGGCAAGGTCGGTCACGCTCACGTCTTCAGGCGCCGAAGGCGCCACTCATATTCAGCCCAGCGCAACGCGCTGGGTCTTTCCCGCCACGTCCTACCAAGCTCTGAAAGAGCGATTCATGCCCGGCCTAGCGATTGTTTCTAGTGCGAATTGTTATCCAACGCGCAACTTTACCATTGTGGCAACAAAAAACACCGTAACGCAACGACCAGCCAACGGTTGGAGCGGAGGCCCCCACCGGGCCTGCCCCGGTGGAGCCAGGTTTGACAACTAGAGGGCGGAACGTCGGACTTGGCCCCCCACCGGGCCTGTCCC
>JBHHYX010000075.1:0-16342 GCA_046757765.1 Acidobacteriota bacterium
GGGTTTGCTTGCTATGCACTCCCACCGGCTGATCACTCCTTTAACGACACCCTCTTACGTTCGTGGTTCAGTCACTGGCGGCAGAATGGCCCAACCTACCAGAATGGGGAACGGAAAGCGCGGCGGGGGCCGGCGATCAGAGTCGCTTGTCTTGCGCCCAGTCCCTCAGTCCACCCTGGCCCCGCTGTCACCAGCCCTCAGGTAACCGCAAAGCTCTCCCCAGGCGCCGGCTGCCAGGAGAGGGAACAGCCAGGGTAGACTCCGAAAAAACGTCCAGCGGTACTTCCGATGGGGCAGCAGGGCCCGTGTCATTCGGGCCAGCAAGAGGAAGGGAATCAAAGGCGATCCCAGGAACCAGGTCAGACGCCATAGCGGCGACGCCTCAACCACCCGCATCTCGGCAAAGGAACACGAATAGAGGTATCGTTGCCTCAGAAACTCGCCAAAGGGCCGTTCCAGTTTGTACTCCACCCAAAGCTCGGGTGAGGCGCGAAACCCGGCGCCTTGCTGTTCCAGGACCCGATGGGTGAGCGTTTCCCAGCGGCCCTGCTCCCAAAGACTCCACTGAGCTTCCAGAAGCTCCTTCTTGTAGGAGACATTAGCCGTGGCGGGATCTCGGCTGAGCAGCAGCTCGGGGAGAAACCGCCAGTATTCGCATAGGAAGGCCGCCCACTGAGAACCGCGGGGCGGAGCGCCAAAGCGGAGCGCTCCCCCGATGACCGCCTCATCCCATCGATGGTGTAATTCCCGCAGTTTCCGACACCAGTTCTTCGCCACCCGGCAACTGTCCTTGGTCAGGGCAACACAGCGCCCGCGGGAAGTTTTCAGGGCCTGGAAACGGATCAGCGGAAGCGACAGGCGGGGCGGATACTCGACAAAGCGGAAGCCGGCGAAGCGCTCGGGCAGTGAGCCCAGAGCCTTCAGGGTTCCCGCCCGGGCGACGATCACTTCGACCCCGTCGCTCTGGGGAGCGAGTCTCTCCAGACAGTCTTTCAGCTCAGATGGACCTCGGGTGGAAACCACAACGATTGAAAGGTCGGGTTGACGGGTGTTCATGTTCCTGATCGCTGGGTCCCACGCGGCCGGCTCGCGTTGCCCCACCAGGCGGAGTGTACTATAGTCAGCCTGGCTAGCCCGGATTTCTCACACTCGATCGTAGCGAGGCGGTGGAGATGCGCGTGGATACAAGGCGTCGCGACCGAGGGCCCCGCAGTCGCACTGGACAGTACGTCGAGGAGCCCGACGGAGCGCAACGCAGTAGACGCGGGCATATCCGCCGCCGTAGTAGATTGGATGTGAGAAATGCGGGCTAGGGAGTGAGGACAGGCATGGATCCGAAAGCGCATCCACGGCTCTTCAATCGGTTGCATCGCCTGGACCGGCACGCCCGGATCTGGTGGAGAAGTCTGTCCATCCCCCGGCCCCCGATGCCTACCTTCTTGATTCTCTTTATCAATTCGCTCTGCAACCTCACCTGCGAGCATTGCTTCTATTGGAGAAACCTCAACCGGCGCGATGATCTGACCTTGGAGGAATTGGAAGGTCTATCCAAGGATCTGGGAGACATCGACACCCTGAACCTCTCCGGCGGCGAACCGTTCCTGCGTCCGGAGTTCGGCCAAATCTGCCGGATGTTCATTCAAAACAACGGGGTTGAGCAGATTTACGTGCCCAGCAGTGGGTATTTCACCGATAAAACGGTGCGCCAGATTGGGGAAGTCCTCCAGGCAGAACCGCTCAAGCTCTTTGCCGTCGAGATCTCTCTGGATGGAATGCCGGACTATCACAATCGGTTTCGAGGATCGGCTCAGTCCTTTCAAAAGGCGATGGAGACCTACGACGCGCTGGTCGAGCTCCAGGATGCCGATCCCCGGTTGCGCATCCATTCCATTTCCACAGCCACCGAAGAAAACCTGGAAGAGATTCGGGACCTGAGCACTTATCTGCTCGATCGCTGCTCCCGAATGGACCACCACAACATTGCCTTGATTCGAGGCGACCGCAAGAATCCCTCGTTGCGGGGGCCGCGGTTGGACGCCTACCGACAGCTCTCCCAAGAGGTCCGAAAGCTCTGGTCCAAGCGCGAGCGGAAACGCTTCGGAGGTTCGGTCGATCCGCTGCTGCAGTGGGCCAAGATTGCAACAGCGCGCCAACAGCGGCAGGTCATCCCTTGTCGAGCGGGGGTTCTCAGCGCTGTCGTCTACTCCAATGGAGACGTCGGCGTGTGCGAGAACCACCCGCCCCTGGCCAACCTGAGAAAGAAAAGCTTCCGCGAGATCTGGTATTCTTCCGAGGCACGGAGACTGCGGCATTCCATCCGCCATCGCGAGTGCTACTGTACCAACGAGGTCTTTCTCTGGCCCAGCATCGTCTTCCGTCCGCTGCAGCTGGCTCGAAGTCTCATCGGCGCTCGTCTCCGATTGTGAAAACCGCCACCGGATCCAGTATCTCCTATACCGCCCATTCAGGGCTTCTTTGTCTCCAGCAGCCCTCCACCCAGGGCGTTGCCCTGGGCTGACTTATGTTGCCCCGTTGGGGCAGGCTGCAAACCCGAATTTCTCACACCCAATCGTAGCGGGAACTGGAGATGGCCGTGGATTCAAGGAGTCGAGGCGCATCTCCACGGCTTCGCCCGGGATAGAGCAATGATCCGGAACCCGCGCCCCGAAGGGGGCAGCGTTATGCCAGCCCAGGGCAACGCCCTGGGTGCTCGGGCAAAGCCAACACAGAAAGCCCTGACGGGGCGACATTAGAATTAGACCATGACTGCAGCTTCAGCGAAGAGCCGGAAGCGTCGTGCTGACAAGGCGTTGCGCCCCAGGCCCCCGGAGGCGTAGTCGTGCGCTCGTCGAGGAGCCCGACGGAGCGCAACGCAGAAGACGCGGGCGTATCTGCCGCCGTAGTAGATTGGGTGTGAGAAATGCGAGTCAGCGCCCCATCAGCAAAACCAATCGGTTATAAAGCCAGGCAATGACCCAGCCCACGGCGAAACCGGCCACAAAGGCGTAACCGGCACCGATCAAACTGCCCGTGAAGGACACGCTGTAGCCGGCGAAAAACTGGCTCAGCAGTTGCAGATGGGGACCCACGTGGGCGCCCCCTTTCAGGACCAGCCAGTTGGTGGCGGCGAACAGGACCAGAGCGCAGACCGCTCCCAAAACCAGCCCCAGGATGGTGCCGTTGAGTCTTAGGATCTGACGCAACAAGCGGTCGTCGTCGGATTGGACTGTCATAGCGCTACCTGCTCAAATGATTTCCACGGGATCCTTTTCGCCTCCCAGACCGGCCCTGGCGTCTTCCAGCCGGGACGGAACCCGGGGTTGAGTCGATCGCAGCAATCGGAGTTGCTCCTCCGAAGCGCTCTCTGGCTGGATCTCTTCGTGGTATTCGTCGTCGGAGTTCACCTTCCACAGCTCGTGTTGGGCGCCCAGGATGTTTTCGACGGCCAGCATGGCGGTGAACATCGAGTGATCCTGATTGTTGTACTTGTGCATTCCATTGCGGCCAACCAGGAACAAGTTTGGCAAAGTGTCCAGGAACTGCCGGATCTGGAGCAGGGCTTTCCGGTAGGTGGCGTCGTAGACCGGGTAGGCCTTTGGCATCCGCACCACAGCGCCGTCTTCGACCCGGGCTTCGGCTTTCAGCAGTCCCAGTTGGCGCAGCTCTCCGGTGGCCAACTCGATGAGGTCCGCATCGCCGCGGCTCCAGAGTCCATCTCCCTGGAAACAGAAGTACTCCAATCCCAGACAGGTCTTCTCAGGATCGGGGACCATCGCCGGGCTCCAGTTCTTGAAGTTCTGGATTCGCCCAACCTGAACCGCGGGATCATGAATGTAGATCCAGTTGTCGGCAAAGACGTCCTTCTGGTCAATGATCAGGGCAACAGTCAGAAAATCACGATAGTGGAGTTGCCGGGCGGCCTTTAGGACGGCCTCGGGAGGGTCAGGGTCCAACTGCCCGATGAGTTCGCGGATTGGCATGGTGCTGATGAAATGGGTTCCGCTGACCGGCTGGGACACACCTTGCACCGTGACGGCCGTGACGCCTTCGGGCTTCCAGATGATCTTCTCAACGCCCGAATTGAGGCGCACTTCATGGCCCGCGTCCCGGACCATTTGGCTCACCTTCTGCCACATCATGCCAGGGCCCTTGCGCGGATAATGAAAAGCGTCGACGATGGTCTTGATGATGGGCTGGCTGGAATCGGGCTGCGACTTGAGAAGGGCATTCTTGACGGCTGTCATCAGCGAAAGCCCTTTGATCCGCTGAGCTGCCCATTCAGCGGTGATCTGGTCGCAGGGGATCCCCCAGACCTTCTCGGTATAGGTTTTGAAGAAAATTCGGTAGAGTCGCTGTCCAAACCGATTCGTGACCCAATCCTCAAGCGTCTCTTCCGGCCGTTGTGGAAAAAGCTGGGCCTTGAGGTAGCTCGAGACGATCAGCAGACCGTTGATGAGGCCCAGGCCGCGCAGGGCGTTGGAGGGGGTCAGTGGATAATTGAAAAAGTGCTTTCGGTAGAGAATTCGTGAGAGACGCTGGCACTGCGGGAAGTTACTTTCGTCCAGGACCTCGTTCCAGAGTGCTTGCACGGCGGGAATCTTGGTAAAAAAGCGATGCCCACCAATGTCAAAGTGGTAGCCATGATGGTCTACCGTTCGCGACAGCCCCCCAACCACCAGATCCTTCTCGAGGACAATCGAAGGGATGGACACCTTGCTCAGCTGGTAAGCCGCCGTCAATCCGGCCGGCCCCGCTCCAATAATGACCACCCTTTTCGTGTCTGGTGTCATCCAGTTTACTCAATACGATTCCGGCTGGCCTTTTTGGGAAAGGGTCGTGGCGCAGACAACAGCCGAAAACCCGATCAAAGGCGGTCCATGTATTCATTGACGCTTTCCAGGTCGGCCCGGAACTTGAACGCCATCAGATAAGTGCGGATCCCCAGATTGCGCAGCACTGCGGTCAGCCATCCCACTGAGAACCCCACTCCAAAGCCGTACGCCCAGCCGATGGCGCTACCCGCAGCCGAAACCGAGTAGCCGGCGAAAAACTGGCTCAGCAACGACAAGTGAGGACCGATCGTTGCTCCTCCCTTCCACACCAGGAAAAGCGTTGCCAGTAAAACGACTGATCCGACAACCACCCCAACGGACAGGCCCAAGGCAACTGCCGAGAGTCTGGAAAAGGTCCTGACGATCAACTCCTCGGTCCGAGGCTCCTCGGGCCGGGGGGGCATTGAACTCTTGTCCATGGCTTTCCGCTCCGATTCAAGAAGGATGCCGCTCAGTTTACGGTCGGCCGCAGGGGGTGTCAACATTCCAGAACCTGGCTCCCCTCTTGTGCCAAAAATAAAGTAAAGGGGAACCAGATCCCGGAACAGGAAACGGAAGGGGGGGAACTTCTCCACTTTCCTCCAACAGCGGTAAGCCCGGCGCCAGTGGAGGGGAATCTCCTCCTCCCGGAAGAAGGGCAGAACCACTTCCGCTTCCGGCATAAAGAGCCGGCAGAGCTGGCGGCGGGAGAGCAAACGGGCCTTGTAGGGTGTCTTTCGAACGAGCCGGGCGACGGGTTCCATCCACTTTCGGGGGAGCAGCCCGAAGCCCCACAACCTCACATGGGGCTCCGGCAGCAGGCTGTATCGGTTATTGGTGCTGAGAAAGAACCCCCCTCCGGCCCGCAGCACCCGCAGCATCTCTTTTTTCATGTCGGCCGGAGATTCCACATGTTCGACGATCGAGTCGGCGGCGACCGCATGGAACTGCTCCGGCTTGAAGGGCAGGAATTCGGCGTTGGCACAGACCAGAGGGCACGGCATGCCCAGATCATTGAGTCTTTGCCGGCCGAGCACCAACCAGCGCAGAGCCACATCGACCCCCACCACCTTCCGGTCACGCTCCAATGCCGCCGCGGTCATGCCGGCGGTACCGCAGCCCAGGTCGAGAAGGATGCCTTGGCTGGACGCGCCAAAGCGCTTCTCCAACTTGCCAAGGAAGGCCAATCCGCGATCCACCGCCCGCTCCAGTGAGGCCACGTAGTGCCGGTGGAGGCGGGGGGGATTCTCGGGCGACAGCTGGTAGTAATGGGTGACCATCTGGCGGAAACTGAGTCCATGGATGGAGGTCAACGAGTCGATCTTGCGCAGCTCATTTGCGATGGAGATATAAGGGTCGGGTCGGCAACGGAAATCGGGGATCCCATGATGAATGGGGTAAGTCTGGCGGCATTCGGAGCAAATAAAGGCGAAGTCGTGGAAGTCCAGGTCACCGCGACAGCGGGGACACGCCAGTAAGGGGATCAGCCAGCGGGGAATCATTGTCGTTTCAGACTCCTCAGCAGCCGGCGTGCCGACAGGTAAAGTGCTCCGGCCCTGTCATCGAAGTGTTGCCAAAAGAAAGGCCTCTGAAAATAGTACATTTCAATCCGGGGGAGGGCCAGCGGATGCACGGAGGGCAGAGCCCAGGCCAGTCTCGTCGTCACGGCAAACCGGTAGTAATCGCGCGCCTGGAGGAGAACGCGCCGGTCGCAGCTTCCAAAAGGGTAGGCCAGTGCCCTACAGCGAGTCCCCAAGTGCGCCTGGATCTCTTCCTTGGACTGTCGAAGCTGGCCTCTGGTGCCGGCGCTGTTGAGCCGGCACAGGTCAATGTGATCGACACCATGGGAGCCGACCTCAAAGCCGGTCCGGCTCCATTTGCGCAGTGCCTGCCAGTCCAGGACCGGCCCCCCGGCACCGGGCCAGCCGCCGCTGCGCCCGCAATAAGCCGTCGGAACGAAAATGGTGGCTCCCAGGTCCTGCTGGGCGAGATACTCCAATGCGGGCTCGATCGAGCAATAGGCATCGTCAAAGGTGAGGATCACCGGCCTCTTCGGTGTCTGGTGCCGCCCGCGACCGAGCTCGCTGAAGCTGATGCTCTGGTAGCCGCCTCGCAGCAGACGTCTCACCTGCGATTGAAACGTTGACAACGGTGTCGTCAGAATGAGAGGACCCTGGCCGATGGCATGATAGGTTAAGATCGGGATCTTCATGTCCGGCTCGTGGCGATTCCGACAGCCTCGCCGGCGGCCCAGCAGACGAAGGAGCCCAAGAGCAGCGGGGTACATTTCAAGAAGGCTGTTCGCGGCCCACGCCGCTGGAAAACGACCCACCCGCAGCGGCCCCAGAAAAGAGCCGGCAGCAGCACCGATCGGAGCACTGCCGTTGCCCGCCGACAGAGCGACCACTCTTGAGCTGTCCGAGCCCCATAGAATCGCCCCGAGCGGAAGCGGCTGGCAGCAAACTTCAAATACTGGCACCTTTCGACATTAGTGACTCTGGCTTCCGGAACCGCGTACAGAAGAACTCCCTTGTCCAGCAGAGTGCGGTGGAAAAAAGTCTCGGAAAAGCGCCCCGAAAGTGTGTCCAGGTGCTGGCTGAGAAGTTCCCGCTGATAAAAGACATTGACTGCCGGGAAATCATGGTAGGTGCCGGCCGGCAAAGGGGGCAGGAAGCGGTAGTAACGGGCAAAGTAGAGGGCCCAGTCGCTGGCTCGGGCACCGCCAAACTGGGCAACGGGCCCTCCACCAGCCCGGATCCCGTTCCGGGCGGCATGGCGGATGGCGGCGGTCCAGCCGTCGCCGGGCACCGCCAGAGAGTCCAGCAAGGCCACCGTCTCTCCAGTCGCCGCTTTCAAACCCTGCCACCGCAGTTCTTCGACTGAGGATCCTGCCGGAAGCCGCAGTTTCAGGTGCACCGGCTCCATCTCCCGAGGCCACTCCGGGTCTGGCTCCGAGCTCTGTGTCACCCAAATGATCTGATCGGCCCGTCCCGCTAGAGGGCGCAGGCACTCCTGGGGGCGGGCGCCGGTTGCAGGGCAGGTGATGACAACGCTGAGGGTCGCGGGCAGAGGAACCGTCATGAGCCAAACCGATGAGAGGAAAGGGCCGCCGGCGGATCATTGAAATGTTCCGGGACCACACAGAGACCATAGACGGTTTCCTCGGCCAACCCCTCCAGATCGTAGTGTCTCTCAACCGAGCAGCTGTGGAAGTTCACCTGGTAGACGGCCGCGGGGTGCTGGCTTCCCACCCAAAAGAGGCTGCCACCAGCATGGGCCAGCCCGCGGACAAAACCTCGCTCTCCGGGGATCCGAACGCGTTTTTCCCGGCCGTTCGCTTGGCGCCAGACCACCTCTCCGCGGTTGGAGTCGTTGAAAACGAGAGCATTCCCGATCTGGACGATGTTGTGGTTGGGAACACGAGCTCCGGCGGTCTGAAAAAGGACTCGTCCCGTTCCGTTGGGTTGGACTTGCACAATCGCGGCCGAGGAATCTGCCAGACCTCCGGGGCTGGCCTCGGGATTCTGTTGACTCCGGGTCCGGCGCGGAACACCCAGGGCTCGAGCCAGCTTTCCCACCCAGCCGGCGATCCGCGCCCGCCGGTAGGCCCTGGGTGAGAGGATTCTTCCAAAAGACAATAACAAGCCTCCCTTTCCTCGAGCGACACCGTTGAGATGGACCACGTTGTTAACGCCCGAACGAGTCGATTCGGGATCGCGAAAGTCCCGCGTCAAGTCGACCGGAGGGAGTTTCCCGAGGCCGAACCGCCTCCGCAGAGCGTCGTCCCTTCGCCACTCCCAGCGTTCCGTGATATGGCCCTCCCAATCCATGTGTACCAGCAGATCGGCACCGGTGCAGGTGACCCAAAGCCCCCCCGGTTCGGCCAACAGGTCGTGAACGGCGCCCAGCCAAGGATGGGAGTAGGAGGCGATTGGCCTCCAGGCCCGGTCGTAGAGGAATACTCGTTCCGAGTTGGCGATCGCCAGCCGCTCCCCGCAGATCCCCACGCCGCGACTGCCACGCAATCCTCCCCTGGGGTTTGGATCGTAGGCGCGAAGGGTGTTTTCCGGTAAATGAGACTTCATCAGGATGCGGCCACTCCGGGTTTCCAGCAGCCGGACGAAGCCGCTCGCTTGGCTGGTGGCGGCCCGGCGGACAATGGAGGTCACCAGGACCCGAACCTGACAATTCTCTCCGAGAGGCTCCATTTTACCTTTGGGGACTCGCCGAGTACCTCTCAAGGGACTTCAGGCCGCGAGGAGTCCGACCCAGTAGTCCGAAAAATCGAAAGTCCCGGGCCTGAGTATATCTCTCCCACCTCCAGAGAGCGAAGGGCCTCCAGAATCGCCTGGCGTCGGACCGGTACGACGATGTAGCGAACGTCGTGTTGACGCAGTGTTGCCAGGATCGGAGCCAGGCTGTGGGGAGCCGTACCGCCTCTCAGGAATTCGTGGAGACTGTGATGCTTCAGAAAATCGATGGCCGGCTGATACCCTCGTCCTCCGTAAGCTCCCATCAGTTTGAGTCCGTGTTGAGTCTGGTAAAAGGCGGCCAGGGGAGCAAAATGGAGGTCGGCAATGGCAAAGCCCCGCCCCTTTCCCTGCAAGACTTCAAAGCCCTCCGGCAGGCGAGGTTGCAGGAAAGTCAGCCTGGGCCAGAATTCAACCCCCACCAGCAGCAGCGGCAAAATCGCCAAAACCAGTCGCGTGTTTCCCTTTCGCCGGCCGAGCATGTGAGCCAGACCTGCGCCGGCCAACACAGACATACCCAAAACGACGAGGGCGACAAAGCGAGCCGGAGCTCGGGAAACGTTGAGAAAGGGAAGACTCTTCAAGGCCAGGTAGGGCAGAGGTAGAGCCAGATGGCCGGCTGAGATCGACCAGTCGGGATAGAGTCCCACAATGGTTTCGCGGACCCAGTCTCCCAGCGGTTGGAAGAGTCCCAGCCAGGTGGTGGGAAACTCATAATGGCCCCCGACCTTCAAATAGGGGCCAAGAGAGAGCAGCAGGCCGGCCCCAGCGATCCAAAGCCAGACCCGGCGTCCTTGTTTCCAACTCCAGGCGCCGGCCAGTGCAAAGGCCAGAGAGACATACCCCAGGTAATTGCCATTCTCATAATTGTTGCCGGTGAAGTCCCGCCAGACCGTCTCCGTAGCCGGTCCCCAGACGGAAGTCGATCCGGGCACAAAGAATCCCACTACGTCGGCGGAGAAGGAGAGGTGGCCGGCCGGTCTCGGTGCCTGCTTGAGAATTCCCAGGGCGGGGAGCAGTACCGGGATAGCCAGCATGAGCGCCACCAGCCCGGCCGCAAAGAGACCTGCCCACAAGCGGCGGTCCCTTGGCGCTTCTTTGCCCAAGACACCGGCAGCTACCCACAGACCGGTGGCGACGAGGGCGTACAGGGCCAGGTACCAATCCGTAAAGAAGGTCAAGCCCAGGCAAAGACCCACGCCGATCGCCCGGGCCCAGCTCCGCTTTTCCCACCAGCTCACCAGCGCCAACAGGTCCAGCGGAAGCCATTGCAGACAACTCATCGACACATGCCCCCCTTGGGTATGGGCCAGATGGAAAGGGGAGAGTGTGAAGATCAGGCCCGAGAAAAGTGCCGCCCACCGGTTTCCCACCAGCCGGTAGACCAGCAGGTAAGTGAAGAATCCGCTCAAGACGAAGGCCAGAAGCGTCGTCGCGGCATGAGCGGCCGTCAGCCCGGCCAAGCCGTAGACCGGTCCCACCATCAGGATGGAGGTCAGATTGAAGGGGCGCAAATAAAGTGGCTGCCCGATCGGATAGTCGAGGTAATCGGTCCAGAAGAGCGACTGGCCCGGCAGCCAGGCACCGCGATAAATCCACCACAGGTCCCAGTAGTGGATGAAAGCATCGGTGCCCCCGGCGATAACGTGGCCAAAGTTCCGAACCAGTGGGAAAAGGACGGCTGCACTCAGGGCGAGATAAAACAAAAACGCGGTGCCCTCTTTGCTCAGCTCCCAGGACTTTCCCCCCAATTCTCCTCCTCCAGCAGTGACTTCAAGCGGCGCGTGCCCGTATATTAACCCGCATTTCTCACGAGCCGTCTACTGCGGCGCCGGGATCATCCCCCCCGACTCCGTTGCCCGGCCTCTTCGATACACCGTCCCGTACGACTGCGGCGGCACTCGTCGTAACGCCTTGTCAGCCGCGGCGCTTTCGGCGCCCTGCGGCAACCCCTCATAAGAGAGAGTGTGGTAAAAGTCAACGTCCGTATCGTTCGAGATTGAGAATTTGAAAAAAGCGTCAACGGGAGCCCCGACCGTGAGGAAGGGGCGAGCCGTGACGAGCTACCTCTAACCCGCTTCCGAACAACAACTTGAAAGTACTCACCCACTCCCTTACGGTCGGGGCTCCGTCGGATTTTCTTCGAACCCCCAAAAAACTTGAATGACCAAATGGGGACTTTAACGACACCCTCAAGAGGGGTCAGGCTCCCCGGCTGGATCGCTCAACTGGGCAGCGGGCAACGAATCCAGTGGAGTGTCCGAACCTCAGGTCCAATCCCGAGTGCTCGAGCCAGAGGGCTTCCAGGCAAAGCAGCCAATACAAGAGTTCATTCAACCAGGCCAGTTGGGAAGGGTAGAGCCGGATCGAAAGCCCGGGTCCCAGAGCCGGCGCCGACCGGGGCGGACCCAGAAACTCCTTGAGCGCCCCCCAGAGACTGGGCAGTGCGTTGAGATGGGTTGCCCGCTCGACACTCAAGCCGGCCTGCTCCAATAGAGAAACGACCTGCCGGGGAGGGTAGCGACGATAACGATCCGGGTCCACACCAGTTAGCTTCCGATGTCCCCAGACGGAATTGGTGCGTAGAAAAAGGAGGCCTCCGGGGGCGAGTAGATGGGCGATCCCTTCCAGCGTCGACATCGCCGCTTCCGAACTCAGATGCTGCAGCGTGTCGATGCAGAGGATCAAGTCGAACGACTCGGCCACAAAGGGCAGCCGCTCGGCATTGGCACGAACCAGGCACGAGATGCCCCGCCTTCGGCAGAACTCCAAGGCATGCTGAGACAGGTCCGAGCCGACAACATGCGGGTCGAGACAATAGTGCTTTGCAAGGGAGAAGAGCGTGTATCCTGTGCCGCATCCCACATCCAGCACTCTGAGGTTGCGCCTTTCTGCGAGGCGCTCGTTCAGCAGCCCTCGCATTGCCTTCCGCATTCCTCTCGACCACCAGTGTCTCTCTTCAGTGTCGTAGAGTCGCTGGTAATAGTCCGGCTCGAATATGGCGGGCTCGCCCTGTCGATTCATGACCGACTCGTAATTACCCCGCTCACTCGCTCCATCACCAAGCTTCTGCTGGCATGATGGATGGCCAGCAGGTTGCCGGCGCCGGGCTCGAAACTCAGCCTTTCCCATAGCCTGTTCGCGAATTCGAGCCGGCGCCGGTCGCTGTCGTAAAAGGCCAACCCGTAGCCGTGCGCCTCGAGCCAGGAATCGAGCTGCTCCTCCGTGAAGCCGTAATCATGGAGCTTTCCGTTGACCTCCAGGAGCCAGACGGGTGGATTGGCAGCCGCCAGCAAACCCTCTGCGCCCTTCAGCACGAGGGGCTCGGCACCCTCCACATCGACCTTTGCCATGGCGTAGCTTCTCCCCTCAACCACCCGGTCGAGTGCCACACATTCCGTTTCCAAAGCCCGGTTCCCGGACTCCTGTTCTGTCTGGATCCGGTTGCCGACATCCAGATCTTGAACGAAAGCAACGGTGCCACACTCTTCAGACACCACCTGCCGATGCAGATGGACGACATCATCGAAACGGTTGAGCCTCACGTTGCAACGGAGCCTTTCGGCAGCCTTGGGACCGGGCTCGAAGGCATCTACCCGACCCCGCTCCCCCACCAGCGAGCCAGCCAGCAGACTGTAAATGCCGATATTGGCGCCGATATCCAGAAAGCCGTCGCCCGGTTGGAGGTAATGTCGCATGAAGCACATCTCATGATAGTCGGGCAGATTGTTGTAGAGTATGAGCCTCTTGCAGAACGCATTGTCCGGGTAGCAGTAGAATAGGAAACCTGGGCCCTGTCGCCTCCGGGGTGACCGAAAGAGATGCCGGTAGAGCATCCAGCCGAATCCTTCCAAGACAGCCCGCCACCGGCGCCCTCGGTTGGCCGGATGCCGCCACACCCAGCGCGTCCGTTGCCAGGGCCCCGGCCGGTTCGGCAACCGGCGCTTTCCCCCCGATAACATCTTCGATCCTCCCCTTCGGATCTGCGGCTCAACTCCCTTTTCCACTGCAACTTGAGTTGAGCGATTCTTGCAGAAGCGAGGCGCCAAGGTGCTGTGTTTCCGCGAGTTGCGGAGACCACAGGCATACCCGCTGGCTATGTTGACGACCGACACGACGCAGTAGGCCGCTCATGAGCAATGCGGGCCAACGCTCCAACGAGACAAGCGCGGAGAGTGTTCCTCTTGCAGCCTTCCGCTCCAACACAGAAGTGATCCGGAAATCTGCCCCGAAGGGGCAGCATTAGGCCAGCCCAGGGCAACGCCCTGGGTGCCGGCGAAGGCCAACACAAAAAGCCCTGACAGGGCGCCATAAAACCCTGACCGCCGCTTCAACCGCATAGGAACCGCGCATCCATCTGGATTCCGTGCTTCGCGCAGATCCGTCGCCAGTGACTGTGGCATGCTTCCAGTGTCCCCTTTCCCTTATCTCGCCCTTTCAGGGCTTTCTCTCTTGACAAGCAGCCCACCCAGGGCGTTGCCCTGGGCTGATATATCTTGCCCCTTTGGGGCACGCACCAAGCGCCACGGTCTCTTATGATGCCACAGGCGGCGGGCAGCAGTCCTAATTCCACCATGACTCCCGGCTCCCCCCAAGGCTGCGGTCCCGGTTCCAATTCAGTTTGACGCCCTCGGAATAGTACCCAGCGCAAGACGCTGGTACCTGTTTAGCGGCTTAGCGCGGAATTGTAAGAATTTTGCTCTCAGACGCGTTGCATTGACAACGTGCGCCCCTTCGCCCCGTTCTCAGAGCTTTGCAACTGGCAGCAGCGAGGTTGCCCCCACCGCCGACCCAAGGGCCTTGGGGCGCGGGCTCACCTCAGCCTTCTCGGGACTTTGGCGCAATCGGATTGGCGACTATCGAGCGGTGTGTCGAATCGAGGATGACACGCTCGTTGTGCTCGTCCTCCGCGTGGGTCAACGAGGCTCGGTCTACGATCGTTCTTTCTGAGCGTGGCATTTTGTCGGTGGGGTCCACACTGGAGGGTGTCCGGCCAGAGATCGGGTGAGCAGCAGTTCATGCGAAGGGGTTTACAATGGTGACGCCGGCAATGATTTGTTCCGCATTCAAGTCTTCGGAAAGGAGCAGGGAGGCACCGCCTTTCGCCGCGGCAACCATGATCAAGGCATCCCAGAAACTGATCTGATTGGCCTCCTCGATCTCGGAGGCGCGGAAAACGTCCCCAGGTTGGACCGTTTCCGTGTGCCACTGACTCTAGTTTCTGGTGACTTCCCGGGCCATAGGCCTGGACAGGGGCTGGGGAATCTGGCGGGCAATTGAGTCCGGGCTTGTTGATGCTGACAGGGCGTGAACCCGCTTCGTAACGCCCAGCGAGCTGCCCGGCCAAGGTGGTTTTGACAACCTGCCTACGAGCAGGATGGCGACTCAGCAGTCCCTCAATACGCTCCAGGCGGCGCCTTCGTTCAAGCCTTCCCAAGTGTGACCACGAGAATCGGGCGATCACCACTTGATTTTCAAGAAAGAGAGTGGGCATGATGCGGTCGGCGGCTGGTGGGGGAAAGAGCCATGAGATTGCAGATTGAACTACTGGTCCGAGCGATCGACGAGGCTTTTGACACAAAGTCTTGGCACGGTACGAACCTGAGGGGCTCCCTGCGAGGACTCCGCCCCCAGCAAACTCTCTGGCGCCCAGCCCAAGGGCGTCACAACATCTGGGAGATTGTTGTCCATGCGGCCTACTGGAAGTACATCGTTCATCGCCGCCTGACGGGAGGAAAGCGGGGTCGGTTCCCGCTCAGAGGGAGTGACTGGTTCGACCGCAAGGCAGACGCTCCCGACTCGGATTGGCCTCGGGACATTCGACTGCTCGATGAGATGCACGGCAAGATGAGAGCTGTGGTGGTCGCTTTGAAGGACGGCGATCTCTCTCGTTATACCGACAAGGGAGAGACCACAGTGGAAACTCTCATGCGCGGCGTTGCCGCTCACGATCTTTACCACGCCGGCCAAATCCAACTCCTCAAGCGGCTCTACCGCACGCGCTGATCCGGTGCGTTGTGCGGGAAGTGTTCGCAGCCGGGGTCACTTCCATCCAGCTTCCATCGCCTCCCCACGCCTACGCATCACGTCCCCCTTGACGCCCTTATCCAGCTGAAATAGAATCACTTATACAAGGTCGACTCAAAGGAGGAAATCGCTTTGAAAAGACTTCAAGTCTGGGTTGTCATTGCAGTATTCGCCGCGCTGATCGGCTGGCCGGCTTGTAAAACCGAGTCGGGGGAATCCGCTCCGGTGCCGCCTTGGCGGTGGTCGCTGCGGCAGATTCGGGACACGGTCAATCAGGTCCGGGCCGGACGCAGCTTGCAGCCGGAAAGCTGGCCCGGGGGGGCCCGGGTGGCGGTCCTCCTTTCCTTCGATGTGGACAACGAAACCATCTCCCTGCGTTCGGGTGAACCGACCGTCGGGGCGCTGTCGCAAGGGGAGTATGGTTCCCGGGTAGGCCTGAGCCGGGTGGTGGATCTGCTGGACTCGAAACAGATCCCGGCATCCTTCTTCATTCCGGCCGTCAGCCTCATGCTCGCGCCGGAGATGGCCGATGTCATCAAGCGTTCAGGCCACCATGAGTTCGCTGTTCATGGTTGGATCCACGAGCGGAACACACTGCTGAGTGGCACCGAGGAGAGAGAGCTGCTGGCCCGGGCCGTGGAGGACCTGACCCGGCTGACCGGAGAGCGGCCGGTCGGCTACCGGGCTCCTTCCTGGAACTTCAGTCCCAACACGCTCAGCATTATCCGGGAACTGGGCTTCCTGTACGACAGCTCGCTGATGGCGGATGATCGGCCCTATGAAATCCTGGCCTCGGGCCAGGCGACGGGACTGGTGGAGTTACCGGTGGACTGGATCCTGGACGATGCACCCCTGCTTAACCCCCTCGGCAATCGCTACAGCGCGCCGCGGCAAGTGCTGCAGGTCTATATCGACGAGTTCGAGCGAGCCTACCAGGAGGGAACCCTGTTTCTGCTCACCATGCACCCTCACTACATTGGGCACCGTTCCCGCATCGTGATCCTGGAGAAGTTGATTGAGCACATCCGCTCGCGAGACAATGTCTGGTTTGCCACCCACCGCCAGGCGGCTGAATACGTCAAAAAGCAGGCAGGGATGGCACTGGCCGCTGGCGAGAAACCCGGACGCAGCCGGCCTTAAGTTGCGTCGAAAGAGGGCCGACGACGATACATTCATCTCAATCCCAGGCGGGCCAATCTGGCTAGCCCGGATTATGCACCAGGTTTCGTCGCGAGGCGTCGGAAGCGCCGCGCT
>JBHHYX010000076.1:0-16210 GCA_046757765.1 Acidobacteriota bacterium
CAGTCAGCGCGGATGATAACGGCGCCGCAGCAGAAAGCTGGTGAATAGTCCGGGCAGCCCGCACTTGTCACAAACGATCTATTGCGGAGCCGAATGCATCCACCCTGAGTAGCGTCAGGCTCGGTCGGCCTGCTCGACGGACTGTAACAGTACGCTTGCGCGGGCCTTGGTGACAACGCCTTGTGTCCACGCCCCTCTTCACCGCCGGGCTCCCCCCGTGGATGGGAAATCCAGGTCATCGGTAGGTCATCAGGCCGGACTCAACTCTTCGTTGACAACGGCTTCAGGGGGGCGGAGAATAGTCATCTTGCTGGCTCTGTGAGGCTGCTGGCCCGGATCTAGCTCAGGGAGGCTCTCGTGAATCTACCACCTTTCAGGAACCTTGAACTGACTGATTTTTCTCAGCCTGAAAACCGCGCCGCCATGGAGGCGGCGATTGCCCGGGTGCGGGCGGCAATGGGGCGAGAGTATGACATCATTGTCGGCGGCGAAGGGCTCAAGACCAGGAACAAGTTTGATTCCGTGAACCCCTCCCACCCTGAAGAGGTTGTCGGCGTCTTTCAGGAGGGTCCGCCGGACCTCGTGGACCCGATCATGAGCGCCGCTGAAGAGGCTTTCCGGAGCTGGAGTCGCACCCGCGCGGAGGAGCGAGTCAAGTTGGTGCTGGCGGTGGCGGACAGGATGCGGGAGCAACGCTTGGAATTGGCCGCCTGGATGGTTCTGGAAGTGGGAAAGTCCTGGGTGGAAGCGGACGCGGATGTGGCGGAAGCGGTGGATTTCTGCGAGTTTTACGGCCGCGAAATGCTTCGTCTGTCGGGCCCCCAGCCCCTGGTCGCCATCGAGACCGAAGAGAACGAGCTTCGCTACCTACCGTTGGGGGTGGGGATCATCATTGCGCCCTGGAATTTCCCTCTCGCCATTCTGACCGGGATGAGCATGGCGGCCGTCGTGGCGGGTAATACCATTGTGATGAAACCGTCCCACCCCGCCTCGGCGGTCGGCGCTCAGCTGAGCAGGATCTGCAATGAGGTGGGGATCCCAGCCGGTGTCGTGAACTTCGTGACAGGGGGCCGGGAGATTGGCGAACCCCTGGTGGGGCATCCGCGCACTCGGTTCCTTGCCTTCACCGGTTCCAAGGAAGTCGGCCTACGGTTGAATGAACTCGCGGCCCGCCCCCAGCCGGGTCAACTCTGGATCAAACGTGTCGTGGCTGAGATGGGAGGCAAAGACGCCATCGTCGTGGACAGTGACGCCGATCTGGACGATGCGGTTTCGGGCGTAGTGGCCTCGGCTTTTGGCTATCAGGGACAAAAATGTTCGGCTTGCTCGCGGGCCATTGTCGTCGACGCCATCTATGACGAGTTCGTGAGGAAACTGAAGGCAAAGGCCGAGAGTTCGATCACCACGGGGAACGTGGAGCGGCCGGAG
This sequence comes from Acidobacteriota bacterium, assembly GCA_046757765.1. Taxonomy (GTDB): domain Bacteria; phylum Acidobacteriota; class UBA6911; order RPQK01; family JBHHYX01; genus JBHHYX01. The sequence continues at coordinate 1,429 of JBHHYX010000076.1, forward strand.
GTGAACTTTGGTCCCATGGTCGATGAAGGCGCCCTGCGGAAGGTCTTGCACTACGTCAAGATCGGCAGGGAAGAGGGACGGTTGTTGGTCGGTGGAGAAAAGGGGAGCGAAGAAGGTTTCTTTGTCCAGCCCACCATCTTCGTCGATGTCAAGCCCGATGCCGCCATTGCGCAAGAAGAGATTTTTGGTCCCGTTCTGGCCGTGATCCGAGCCCGGGATTTCGAGCACGCCCTGGAGATTGCCAACAACACCGAGTACGGCCTGACCGGGGCCGTCTACAGCCATGACCCGGCCAAGTTGGAAAAAGCGCGGCAGGAGTTTCACGTGGGCAATCTTTACTTCAACCGTAAGTGCACCGGAGCGCTGGTCGGGGTCCATCCGTTCGGGGGTTTCAACATGAGCGGCACCGATTCCAAGGCAGGGGGCCGGGATTATCTTCTCTTGTTCACTCAAGCGAAAGCCATCGCGCAGAAGCTGGAAACGGCATCGGCCCGTTCCCCACGCTGAGGCCAGCGCCTTTCACAAGTCCCTTCTTATATACACAAACGGATCGATGTCATCTCCAGCCGGCAGGATTCTCAAACGGTGGATAGTACGGGCGCCGATCGCGTTACGCTGCCTCGGTTTCCTCGACCTGCCGCACGGTACGACGACCGCGGGGTCCTCGGTCGCGACGCCGTGTCAGCCCGGCACCTTGGCCGCTGGGTAACGACATCCTGTGAGTGGTCCGGGCGGAACTCCAGCGGCCGGTGATCACTTGCCGCGCCCCTCACCAGGGCCGCGCCTGGGCTCGCCTGTTGGGTTGGTTTGCGGTGATCTGGCAGGTCTTTGTTGCCGATATGAAAGCCGCAGTGGAGTCTGCTAAGATACGTCTGAAACAACGGCTCGACGAGAGGATTGAAAAGATGCTCTCAGACACAAGGAAGTTGTCAATGACTTCAGCATCCAGGTTGCGACCGTCAATGGTTCCGGAAGCCAGAGCTCGAACAATGTGTTGATGCGATCGATTTTCCAGATGGGCGTCCCCATCAGCGGCAAGAACTTGTTTCCCTCCAATATCGCCGGTCTCCCCACTTGGTTCACCATACGGGCCTCCAGGCACGGGTATGTGGCGCGAAAGAAGGAAATCGATATCCTGATCGCCATGAATGCGGCGACGGCCAGAGAAGACGTGGAGTCCCTGCAATCGGGTCGCGTGGTCATCTATGAGGAGAAGCTCAATCTTTCACGCTTGCGCGACGACCTCATTTATTATCCCGTCCCGTTTTCCAAGCTGGCTGTGGAGATCGTCAGAGACGCCCGCCTGCGCAAACTCGTGGCCAACATGATCTACGTCGGTGCCGTTGCCGAAATGCTTTCAATTGACAGCCAGGAACTTGGGGACGCTATCGCCGGTTGGTTCAAGTCCAAGCAGAAAGCGATTGAGTTCAATCGGCGAGCGGCAGAGCTAGGCGCCCGCTACTTCCGCGAAAACCTGGTCAAGCGGGATCCCTTCCGGGTCAAGCGAATGAATCTGACCCAGGGGAAGATTCTCATTGACGGCAATTCAGCCTGTGCGCTGGGGGCGGTGTTCGCCGGCGTGACCGTGGTGACCTGGTATCCGATCACTCCTTCCAGCAGTGTTTGCGAGAGCTTTTCGGAGTACGCCCACCGGTTTCGAATGGATCCCGAAACTGGAAAACCGACCTTTGCCGTCATCCAGGCCGAGGACGAGCTCGCCGCCTTGGGAATGGCGATTGGCGCCGGTTGGGCCGGGGCTCGAGCGATGACGGCCACGTCGGGCCCGGGAATCTCACTCATGGCCGAGTTCTCCGGGCTGGCCTACTTTTCTGAAATCCCTTGTGTCGTGTTTGACGTTCAACGGGTCGGTCCGAGTACCGGATTGCCAACCCGCACCGCCCAGGGGGATGTCGCCTCACTCTATTATCTCTCCCATGGAGACACCAGGCACCTCGTCCTCCTTCCAGCCCACATGGAAGAGTGTTTCGATTTTGCCCAGCGCGCTTTCGATCTCGCTGAGCGTTTCCAGCAGCCGGTCTTTGTCGCCTCCGATCTGGATCTCGGGATGAACAGCTGGATGTCGGATCCCTTCCAATACCCCCGCAAGCCCCTGGACCGGGGCAAGGTGATGACGGCCGAGGATCTGGAACGGGTGGGTGAATTTGGGCGTTACCGGGATGTCGACGGAGATGGGATCCCTTATCGCACGCTTCCCGGCACCGAACACCCTCTGGCAGCTTATTTCACGCGCGGCAGCGGCCACAATGAAGAGGCCCGCTATTCGGAGCGTCCTGAGGTTTTCACAGCCCTGTGCGACCGCCTGAACAGAAAACACGAAACGGCGAAGAGCTTTGTTCCAGAACCACTGATTGATGACCGGCAAGATGCCCAGATCGGCCTGATCGCCTATGGGTCCACCGATGCGGCCATGGAGGAATGCCGCACCCAGCTACGGGCGGAATACGGGCTCGAGAACAGCTACATGCGCATTCGAGCCCTCCCTCTTGCCCATCAGGTGAAGGAGTTCGTCGCTCGCCATCGATGGGTCTACGTGATCGAGCAGAACCGCGACGGGCAGGTGGGAGATCTCATCAAGCTCGAGGTGGGCAATGAATCCGAAAAAGTGAACAAGATCCTCCACTACTCCGGGATTCCGATCGACGCCCGGTTCATCACGGATCGTGTGGCGGCCAATCAGAATTCAGAAAGGGTCAAACCATGTCAGTAGGAGCTCCCAGGCCCAAGAAAACCAACCGGATCGGTCACCCCATGGTGGACTACCGCGGGCGCCCGTCAACCCTCTGCTCCGGTTGCGGGCATGATGCCATCACCCGGCAGATCATCAAGTCCTTTTACACCATGGGTGTGAATCCCTATCAGGTGGCCAAGATGAGCGGCATCGGCTGTTCCAGCAAGACACCGGCCTACTTCCTGAGCCTCTCCCACGGGTTCAACGGTGTTCATGGCCGGATGCCGGCGCTGGCCACTGGAGCCAAACTGGCTAACCGGCAGTTGGTCTGCATCGGCGTCAGCGGCGATGGAGACACCGCCTCCATCGGCCTGGGGCAGTTCTGTCATCTGCTCCGACGCAATGTGCCGATGATCTACATCATCGAAAACAACGGGGTCTACGGCTTGACCAAGGGACAGTTCTCCGCTACGGCCGATCTGGGTTCCAAGCTGAAAGGTGGTGCCGTCAATGATCTGCCGGCCCTCGACTGTTGCTCTCTGGCGATTGAAATGGGGTGCAGCTACGTCGCCCGCTCCTTTGCCGGTGATCCCAAGCAGCTGGTCAGTCTCCTGGAGGGCGCCTTGAGCCACAGGGGCACCAGCATGCTTGACGTGATCAGCCCGTGTGTGACCTTCAATAATCATGAGGGCTCAACCAAGAGTTACCGGTGGGCTAAGGAGCATGAGGAGTCGCTCCACCAGATCGATTTCATTCCCTATTTTGAGCCCCTCCAGCCGATCGAGCATGAAGCGGGAGAAGTCAAGGAAGTCGAGATGCCGGACGGCTCTCACATCCGGCTGCGAAAAGTGGGTCGGGACTACAATCCCATGAACCGGAATGAAGCCCTGGCCCTGCTCAGGGAAACCTCCCTGGAGGGTGAGTTACTGACCGGCCTGATCCACATCAACCCTGCCGCCAAGGACTTCATCCAACTTCTCGACTTGGTCGATCAGCCCCTCTGCCACTTGCCTGAAAACCTGCTCCGACCCGGTCCCGAAGCTCTGGACGAGGTGATGAAAGAGCTGATGTAAAGTTCGAAGTGCGAAGTGCGAAGTGCGAAGTCAAAGTTCGAACTTCGAACTTCGAACTTCGCACTTGCAAGGGAGATCCATGATCCGTGAATTGAATCGAGTGGCCGTACTGGGCGCAGGTACCATGGGAGCGCAGATCGCCGCCCACTTCGCCAATGTGGACGTCCCAACAGTCTTGCTGGATGTGCCTTCAGAGGGCCCGGATCGGAGTGCTGTTGCCCGCAGGGCGCTGGCCGACCTGAAGAAGATGAAGCCGCCGCCCCTCTATCTCAGGGAGAAGTCCGACCTCATTCAGGTGGGAAATTTTGACGATGATCTAGCCCACCTCTCCACCTGTGACTGGATCATCGAGGCCATCGTCGAGCGACTGGACATCAAACAGCATCTGTGGCAACGAGTGGAGGCGCATCGCGGCAAGAGCACTATTGTTTCCACCAATACCAGTGGGCTGCCCGTTGCCCGAATCGCAGAAGAAAGATCGGAGGAGTTCAGACAACACTGGCTCGGCACACACTTTTTCAACCCGCCCCGCTATATGAAGCTCCTGGAGGTGATTCCAGGACCGGACACGCTTCCCGAGGTCATCGAAAGGGTTACTTTCCTGGGCGATCGGCTCCTCGGCAAGGGCGTGGTGCTGGCCAAGGATCAACCCAATTTTGTGGCCAACCGCATCGGTACTTTTGCCGCCGCTCGAGCCATGAGCCTGATGCGCCAAATGGACCTGACCATTGAAGAGGTCGACGCCCTGACGGGGCCGGCGATCGGGAGGCCCAAGACGGGCACCTTTCGTTTGGCCGACCTGGTCGGGATCGACGTCCTCTCACAGGTGGGAGAAAACCTCTATCACAATCTACCCGATGACCCCTGGAGAGAGATCTTTCGCCCCGATTCTCTGGCCCGGAAGCTGATCTCCAAGAGTTGGACGGGTCGCAAAGCAGGTCAGGGTTTTTATAAGAAGGTGGGCAAGGAGATCCTGGTGCTGGACCTGAAGAGCTTCGACTACCGACCCCAGAGAAAACCCGAGCTGCCCTCCCTGGAAGCGGTCCGTCAGGAGCCCGATCCGGTCCGGCGTGTGGCCACGCTGCTCGATTCCACTGGAAAGACGGTTGAGTTTCTTTGGCCTTTACTGCGCGACACCTTCGCCTACACGGCAGGAAGAATCCCCGAGATTACGGACGATCTCTACCAAGTCGACCGGGCCCTTCGCTGGGGTTTCAATTGGGAACTGGGACCCTTCCAACTCTGGCAGGGCCTGGGGGTCGAAAAAATAGTGGAACGGAGCCGCCAGGAAGGTGTCGGTTTTCCCAGTTGGATCGACGATCTCCTCTCTCAGCCCCACAAGAGTTTCTACATCGCAGACCCCGACCCTCTTTATTTTGACCTTTCCACTCGGAAGCATCGGCTCCTGCCCGGGGATGCTGAGAAAATCAGTCTCCAGATCCTGAAGAAACAGACCCCCGTTATCTGTTCCAACTCCAGCGCCAGTCTCGTGGATCTCGGCGACGGGGTGGCCTGCCTGGAGTTTCACTCCAAGATGAACAGCCTGGATGACCAGATCATCGAGTTGTCCAGAACGGTGCTCGAAGAAGTCAACAGGAACTTCCTCGGCCTGGTGGTGGGCAACCAGGGACAGGATTTCTCGGTAGGGGCCAACCTCTTCTTTCTGCTGACCGCGGCTCGCCAGGCTCGCTGGAAGGAAATCGATCAGAACGTCCGTGCCTTTCAGCAAATGACGTCCTCTTTCCGTCATTCCCCGAGACCTGTCGTGGCGGCCCCTTTCGGGCGCACCCTGGCAGGCGGCGCCGAGGTTTGCCTCGGTTGTGATGTGATTGTCGCCTCGGCGGAGAGCTACATGGGGTTGGTTGAGGTGGGCGTGGGCCTGGTCCCGGCCGGCGGCGGAACGAAAGAGCTGCTGGTCCGCAACATCGAAGAGTTTGGAAACGATCTGAACGCGGACAGGATGCCCGGGGTAAAGCGGGCTTTCCAGACGATCGGAACAGCCCAGGTCAGCAAGAGTGCTGAGGAGGCGCGCCAGCTCCGGTTTCTCCGAAGAGGCGATCGGATTGAGATCCATCCCGATCGGGTCCTGTCCCGGGCCAAGAAAAAGGTGTTGAGCCTGGTCGAGGAAGGCTATGTCGAGCCTCATCCGTTGAACGCCGTGCCGGTGACAGGCGCCGCCGGACTGGCCGTTTTGCGGCTGGGACTGCACCTGATGCGACAAGCCGGATATGCCACCGAATACGACGTCCGAATCGGCGAGAAGCTGGCCTACATCCTGACCGGCGGAGACCTCAACCATCCGGTCACCGTCTCCGACCAGTACCTGCTCGATCTGGAGCGGGAGGCCTTTCTCTCCCTGTGCGGGGAAGAAAAGACCCAGCAGCGAATCGAACACACCTTGAAAACCGGAAAACCGCTCAGGAACTAGTGCGGCATCCCAGCACAACCTCCGCAGCCAGAGTTCAAAGCGTGTAGACTACAACAGACTGCAAGGGTAGCTTTTCGATTCCTTCAGGGGGGGCCCATGGAAGATCAGGGATCGACCTCGACGGTTCCAACTCGATACTGGCACTCACTGCCGGATGGGCGAGTCCAATGCGACGTTTGTCCTCGCTTTTGTAAGATGAAGGAAGGACAGCGGGGGCTCTGTTTCGTCAGAGCACGCCAGGGCAACCAGATTGTCTTGACGACCTACGGTCGCTCCAGCGGCTTTTGCGTCGACCCCATCGAGAAGAAGCCGCTCAACCATTTTCTGCCCGGGACACCGGTGCTCTCTTTCGGTACCGCGGGATGCAATCTCGCCTGCCGCTTCTGCCAGAATTGGGACATCAGCAAGTCGCGGGACATCGACCGGCTAGCCGATCAGGCAGCACCCCAGACGGTGGCCCGCGCCGCCCGCCAGTTGGGGTGTGAGAGCGTGGCATTCACCTACAACGATCCCGTCATTTTCCTGGAATATGCCATCGATGTGGCGCAGGCGTGCCACCAGGAAGGGCTGCGAACAGTCGCCGTGACCGCCGGTTACATCTGCGACCGGCCGCGGGAGGAGTTCTACCGTCACATGGACGCCGCCAACGTCGACCTGAAGGGGTTCAGTGAGCGTTTCTACAATAAGATCTGTGCCGGCCACCTGCAACCGGTTCTGGAGACCCTCGTCTATCTCAAACACCACACCGACGTCTGGTTTGAGCTGACCAATCTGATCATCCCGGGAGAAAATGACTCCGTCTCAGAACTGGAAGAGATGTCGCAATGGGTGGTGGAGCATCTGGGCCAGGATGTGCCCATGCATTTCACCGCCTTCCATCCGGACTGGAAAATGCGGGACACGCCACCGACTCCACCTCCAACCTTGGCCCGGGCCCGGCGAATCGCTCTCCGCCACGGCGTCCGTTACGCCTACACTGGCAACGTGCACGATCGAGAGGGCGGAAGTACCTTCTGCCATCAGTGCCATCAGAGAATCATTGGCCGTGATTGGCATGTCTTGACCGATTGGAACCTGACCGGCGACGGCCGCTGTCTCTCCTGCGGCACGCCTTGCAGCGGTGTGTTTGTGGGACCGGCGGGCTCATGGGGCTCCAGACGACTGCCGGTCCGCCTCCGCGATTTTGCCCTTTGAGCACGGCCCAAGACGGGAACTTGGAAGGTCCCCAATCCCAAGCACCCATTCCCAAAGCAGACTGCAAGCGCGAAGTCTCAATCTCAAAAAAGGCAAGATCTGTTGAGAATTGCGCTCTGGTTATCGCCACTTACCTTGGGAATTGGGATTTGTTTGAGATTTGGCCCCTTGGCTCTTGGAACTTCTAGTTCCCATCCCACACAATAAGTTACTATTTTAAAACTACTTAAGCTTAAGGGTTGTGGGGTGGGAACTAGGGAATTCCTAGTCCGAGGACAAGTTCTCAAAGTGGTCAAGTTGCGCGTTGGATAACAATTCGCACTACAAACAATCGCTATGCTGGCCATCAATCGCTCCTTCAGAGCTGCCGGGCTTCGCTGTGAAGACCCAGCGCGTTGCGCTGGGCTGAATATGAGTGGCGCCTTCGGCGCCTGACGATGTGAGCGTAACCGACCTTGCCAAAGGCCCGGAGGGCCGACACAAAGGCGGTCAAGGCAACCAAATCATCACCTCGATGGCCGCTCAGCGGTATGAGGTCGCTCGCTACCAGCTAGATCCCCTTGGCATCGAAGCGAACGCTGCGGGTGTCGAGCTCTTCCCCAGTCACTTGCACAAGAGGGGCATAGAGCTCCGGCCTCCGGGTCCGGATCCATCTTCGGCCCAGACTCTCGTCCAGGAGGGAAGCGTCCAGATCGGCCACAACCAGGTCATCGCCGGCCCTCCCGGTTTCAGCCAGAATTCTCCCATGGGGATCAATGATCATGGCGTTCCCGGTCCGCACCTCGTCGTCATCGATCCCGACCCCGTTGCTGAAGACCAGGAAGAGACCGTTGTCGTGCGCCCTCGCGGGCAGCCATCGCATCAACCATGCGCGTCCCTTCGGTCCCTGGAACTCCTTCTCAATGGCGCGAGGATCCCGATCACGGTTCTCCCACAGACGCCGCTCAATTCTTCCCATGGTGTGTGGATTGGGAGAAGCGCAGCCTCCCGTCTGGTGGGGAGCCAGCAGAACCTCGGCGCCTTTCAGCGCGGTGATGCGCACATTCTCTCCAAGATTATTATCGTAACAGGTCAAGACACCCAGGCGGCAGTGTTGCGGCGCATCAAAGACGGTGAACTCCGAGCCCGACTCGATGTGTTCGCTGACGAAGGCGTGCAGTTTCCGATGCCTGCGCCAGCTCCCGTCCGGCATGGCGACAAGGTAGGTATTGAAGAAGGACTTCCCGTCCGTTTCGATGAGCCCCGCGCCGATCGTCATGCAGTGCTTTCGGGCCAGGACCAGCAACTTCTGCGAAGAAGGACCTGAGGGCACTGCTTCCGCCAGCGCTGCCAGGTCGGGACGGCAGAGGTGACGCAAGTGCCAATAGCCGGTGATACAGCATTCGGGAAAGGCGGCGAGAGTCGCTCCCCGTCCTGCTGCTTGACGGGAGAAGTCGCTAATCTTCCGCAAGTTCGCCCCCTTGTTTCCCGGCTCATGCTCGAACTGCACGGCCGCCGCTCGTAGGTTTTCCATCCCCAATCCCTCTCCGCAGACTTAGCGAGGCTTCGCCTCAGACCGACGAGGCAGGAGCCCCGAAGGGGCGGATTTCAATAGCCAGGGGTGACAACCCCTGGTTGTCCGGCCACCCCCATGCCGGGCCCTGTAGAGGCGCGCTGACTCGCCGGGCACGCCCGGACGAGTCATAGGCGCCGTCAGCGGAAACCCGCGGCAGAGAGCACTGCCCAGGCAGAGGGGGCATGCTGAGACTTCGTCTGCAAGCCGCTGAGATTGATACCCCGGCCACCCGGATTCCTCTTTTCTCTGCGACCTCTGTGGGGGTCTCTATCCGCATCTCTCGCAAGGCCGCTCGGTCTCGTGCCCCCCCTCTTGCCGGGAAGAACTCCACACCGCTATGATACTCCCCATGAAAATCTTGCCAGGGCCTCTGTTGTGCCTGGCCCTACTGGTAGCGTCCCCGTCCGTGACAGCTCGGCAGCAGGAGAGGGAGAGTCATGTGGTCCTCATCTCGATCGACGGGCTGGCCGCCTACCACCTGGAGAACCCGACTCTGGTCTTGCCCCACATTCGCCAAATGATCGCCGAGGGAGTCTGGGCTAAAGGGGTCAAGACGGTCTTCCCGAGCGTGACCCATCCCAGCCACACCACCATGATCACCGGTGTTGCGCCCCGGGTCCACGGCGTCATCGGCAATCGAATGACCGACCGCAGAACCGGCAAAACCTTTCACATCACCAACAAGCTGCGATCGGAATCGATCAAGGTTGGGACGGTCTTTGACGCCGCCAAAGCGAAGGGTCTCGTCACAGCCGCTTTTTTCTGGCCCGAGACTCAGGGCGATCCCTCCATTGATTTCAACATTCCGGAGGTCTTTGGCTCCAACGGGTTGGCCCGGATGGATGCTGCGGAATTCTCCTTCATGGCCCGGTTCCCTCGGATCGGGATTCCCATCGATTTATACTTTCGATGGTACGGGACGGAACACCTGCGAGGGGCCGCGGATATCATTCTGGCTCAATCCGCCGCCTCTGTTCTGGAAAAAGAGAGACCCCATCTCCTCGCCATCCATTTGCTCTCCACCGACGTGATGCAACATCATTACGGGCCGGACCACTATTTGTCGCAGACGGCGATCACGACCGCCGATTTTTGCGTGGGACTTCTGCTGGACGCGGCCAGGAGTGCCCGAATTGCCGACCGCACCACCTTTCTGGTGACGGCCGACCACGGCTTCCACGCGGTCCGCTATGACCTGAATCTGGCCCCTCTCTTTCAGGAACTGGGGGGCCGCGTCAAGCTGCACAGCCAGGCTTGGACGCTCTTCGTGGAACTGGGTCCCACATTCGAGCCCCAACGCGATCGCCCTCTACTGGAGAGAATATTGCGGAAAGCCCTGGAAATCGAAGGGGTCGCTCGCGTAGTGCGCCCCGACGAATTCCACCAACTCGGTTATCCCACCTACCAGGAAAACGCGCATGTGCCCGGACAGTATATGATTCTCGGGGATATCGACACTCACCTCAAGGCCGGGCCGCCGGAGACGGCCTTGAAGCGGGCCCCAAAGAAACACCCCTATTTCGGACATGGCTACCTGCCGGGACACCCCCGGATGGAGGCCGCTTTTGTCGCTTTTGGCCACCGCATTCGACGTGGTCGGCGAATTGGAGTGATCGAAGAAGTGTCCATTGCCCCGACGATCAGCGAGTTGCTGGGCATCGAAACGGTCGGCTCGCGCTCAAATGTCCTGAAGGAGGCTTTGGACGACTTTTAGGAGTCTGGCGATGATGGCAGCGACAAAGTGGGGAGTCAGGGCGAATTCCACCGCTTTCGCCGTGTACGTGTTCAGCGTGTTGGGACTCCAGTTCAGTAGGGGACGGAGTGTTTTTCGTCTCGGTCGGCGACGAGGACTCCAGTTGCTTGTGGGTATGTTTGCATCGGCACCGGCTAAACACGTACTTCACAGTATGATTCCAGCTCTGCAGTAGACTAGGTGTGAGAAATGCGGGTTAGCATCGTAGTACCCTTCCCGACGAAGTTCCGGCTACCGGCAGCGCTACTGATTCTGTTTTCGGGACTGCAGCCTTTGGCGGCCGCGGAGACTCCAGTTTACAGCGTGTTTCGGGTCCCCTCTCCGATCCGCGTTGACGGCCGTCTCGATGAGGCTGCCTGGAGTGCCGTTTCGCCTGTTGGCCCCTTTGTGAATAACCGGGATGGTTCTCCCACCGATTTGAAGACAGAGGCCAGGATCGTCTACGACGATCGCTTCCTCTACTTCGCCTTTCGAAGCTGGGACGAAAATATCTGGTCGACCTTCCGGGCCCGTGACGCACATCTTTGGGAAGAGGAAGTGGTGGAAGTTTTCATACAGGCGGATCCCGTACACCCAAGCTATATCGAACTGGAAGTGAATCCACTGGGCGCACTCCTGGACATCTTCCTGCTCGACATCCGCAAGCCGCTTCCCTACGGGAGTTGGAATCCGGATGTGCGGTGGGCTGTTCAGGTGGTAGGCTCGGTGGACGGCAAAGAGGGTGATCGGGAGTGGAGCTGCGAAATTGCTTTTCCCTTGCGGGACGTGGTGACGGCCCCTCACCTTCCACCCGGGCCGGGAGACCGATGGCGAGTCAATCTCTACCGGGTCGAGAAGCTTCCGGATCCCGCCGGCCTGGCATGGTCTCCCACGGGCAGAGCGGACTTCCACATCCCGAGTCGCTTCGGCGAGATCGTCTTCAGCCATCGAGTGGCCCGCTGAGATGGACACTGCAAAGTGAGGCTCCGGTCGCCCATGCTACCCAAAGAGATTTGAAATTTTGATTCCAGTCGGTTGAGCGATTCTGCCGTCACTGAATCACGAACGTGAGTGAGTAAGCCATCCGGATTGGGCCGGGCGCTGACGCTTCGGTTCAGCTTACAGAGCAAGGGCAACGGTGCGGAGGTCGTCAATACAACGCATCTGAGAGCAAGATTCTCAGATTTGCGAGGTAAGCAGCTAATCCAACGCTCCCGGCTCTGTTTTCGTTGTCTCCGCATACTCCTCGGCAGCCTCGCGGAGAAGCGTTTGTCCTTGTAGGAGAAATGGCAGTAGAATGACCCCTCACACCCAAAGCCCCAAGGAGGATGAAAAATGCAATTCTCACGCCGCGACTGGATCAAGAAGACTCTGAGTACGGGAGCATTGGTCAGTGCCGCCTCGGCGGCGGGATGCAGTCCAGCCACCAGACCCGCGACTCCGGCTTCCGAAGCCTCGCCCCTGCCTCGAATTCCGTTGGCCGTCTCCACCTATTCGTACTGGCACTTCAAGCCGGAGAAGTTTCCAATCGAGAAGGTCATCGATGAGGCGGCCCGAATCGGCTTTGACGGTGTTGAGATCCTGCACCGGCAGATGGCGGAGGAGTCGATTCCTTACATGAACAAGTTGAAGCGGATGGCGTTTGAGGCGGGATTGGACCTGGTGATGCTCTCCATTCATCAGGACTTTGTCGATCCCCAACCCGAGAAGAGGCAAGAAGCGATCGATCACACCAGGCACTGCCTGGATCTCGCTCACCAGATGGGCATCCCCGCGATCCGGCTCAACTCGGGCCGTTGGGGTACGATCAAGTCCTTTGATGACTTGATGAAAGCAAAGGGACAAGAGCCGCCGCTGGAAGGATATGCCGACGAGGATGCCTTCAAGTGGTGCATCGATTCCATCCAGGAGTGCATTGCCCATGCCGAAAGCGCCGGCGTCGTCATGGCGCTGGAGAATCACTGGGGACTCACCACCGATCCCCGCAACGTCATCAAGATCCACAAGGCCGTCAACTCCCCCTGGCTGGGCGTGAACATGGACACGGGAAACTACGTCGGCGACCCCTATGCGGGCATCGAAATCCTGGCGCCCTATGCCACCATCGTACAGGCTAAGACCTACTACGGTGGCGGCGTCTGGTACACCCTCGATCTGGATTACAAACGGATCGCCGGACTGCTGCGCTCGGCCGGTTTCGCAGGCTACGTTTCCCTCGAGATGGAGGGCAAAGAAGACGCCGACGCCGCTGTTCCCAAGAGCTACCAGGTCTTGCGCGAAGCCTTTGGATAACACGGCCACGGATGACCCGCCTCCACCTGGAGTTTTGATCGACGGCATTAGCCGACTGGAGCCGTCAAAGGAGGCCCGACGTGCAGAGAGTCCGCTGGGGCGTTCTGAGCACCGCCAGAATCGGCCTTGAGAAAGTGATTCCCGCCATGCGTCAGGGCCGCTACTGTCGCTTGGACGCCATTGCATCGAGAGACCTGACCAAAGCCCGGACCGCGGCAGCCAAGCTCCAGATTCCGAGGGCCTATGGGTCCTACCAGCAACTCCTGGCCGACCCGGAGATCGATGCCATCTATAACCCCCTTCCCAACCACTTGCACGTGCCCTGGTCGATCAAGTCGCTGCAGGCAGGCAAGCACGTCTTGTGCGAAAAGCCAATCGCGGTGAACGCGGCAGAGGCCCAACTGCTGCTTGCAGCCGCCCGCGAACACCCGAGGTTGAAGGTGATGGAGGCCTTCATGTACCGCCATCACCCCCAGTGGCAGGAGAGCCTGAGGCGGGCCGGAGGCGGCGAAATTGGCGAGCTCCGTTCGATACACTCCTATTTCTCGTACTACAACGACGACCCGGATAACATTCGAAATCAAGCCGACCTGGCAGGCGGAGGACTGATGGACATCGGCTGCTACTCCGTTTCGCTGTCCCGCCTTATTTTTGGCCTCGAACCCCAAAGGGTCTGTGCAGTCATCGAACTCGACCCCCACTGGAACGTCGATTACCTCTGCTCGGGCTTACTCGACTTCGGGGGGCGTCATGCCACCTTCACTTGCTCAACCCAACTTACGCCTTACCAACGAGTCCACATCTTCGGGACCCGGGGGCGAATCGAGATCGAGATTCCATTCAATGCCCCCCCGGAAAGGCCGTGTCGGATATGGCTCCAGCGCCGGGCTGAAATCCTGGAAGTCCAGCTGGATAAGTGTGACCAGTACACCGTCCAGGGCGACCTCTTCTCCCGGGCAGTGCTCGAAGACACTCCTGTCCCCACCCCTCTGGAAGATGCCGTTGCCAACATGCGAGTCATTGACGCCCTCTTCTCCAGCGCTGAAAGCGGCGCCTGGGTCAACTTGTGAAGCCTGCCCCGTGAGCCCTTGACAACCAGCTCCACACCATGGACGATTACCCGAAGAGGCAGTCTCTCACGGTCCCGAACAGAATCTGGCTGAAAAGCCGGAAAAGCAGACGCTCAGACATAAGGAGAACATCCATGGCAGTAGTCAAACCGATCCCAAAGGAACAAGCATCGCCTGAGATACAGCCCATCTATGACGAGATGGCGAAGGCATTCGGGCACATGCCCAACATTTTTGCCGTGATGGCCCACCGGCCGGCGGCGTTGAAGAGTTTCGTGCCCTTTTACACCAGCGTAATGGGGGGCGGCAGTATCGAAGACAAGTACAAGGAACTGGCCTACCTGAAGACATCGCTGCTGAATGGTTGCGAGTATTGAACGCGCGCCCATACTGCTTCGGCGAAGCAGTCCGGCGTGAGCGAAGAGCAGATCCAGGCTCTCCAGTTTTACCAGCGCAGCGGCGCATTCGACGAAAAAGAAAAAGCAACTCTCCTTTACGCCGAGCGCGTCACTCGAGGCGCGGCCGCCTTGCGCGATCCCGCGCTGCGGGAACTGCAACAATTCTACCGCGAGGACGAGATCGTGGAGCTGACACTGGTCATCTGCGCGGCCAATGTCACCAACCGTTTCAACGACGCCTTGGGGATCAAACCCGACCTGGGCTAGGGGGCGCCTAGTGTAGGCCCGAAACAAGCTCACAAAGTGGTCAAGTTGCGCGTTGGATAACAATTCGCACTACAAACAATCGCT